>JAATGQ010000187.1 GCA_015654595.1 Chitinophagales bacterium
ATCGCGTTGGTCGAGCCGCCTACAGCATTTGACTGGGTGATCGTCAGGCCGGATACCTTACCGGAAAGATTGCTGACAAAGTTAGTGGAAGGCATCTTGTCGACCTCCCCACCCTGGATCTGTTGCGCCGCATAGGGCAGCGAGTTCCGGCTTCTCCGGATGCCAAGGGCAGTAACGACGACTTCTGTAAGATTGGAGTTCTTTCTGTTGACTGTAACAGTTAATAAACCGTCAGTATTAACAGCAACTTCTGTAGCGGTAAGGCCAGTTCCCGTTACCACCAGGGTAGCGCCCATATCGGCTTTGATGGTGAAATTTCCGTCCGCATCGGCTGAAACACCTTTATTGCTTCCTTTAATGCGAACTGTTGCGAATGGGACGGGTTGCCCCTGTTGGTCGGTGATTCTGCCTTTCGTAGTTTTGGTTTGGGCAAATACTGACGCGCAGAAAATCAGTAATGCCATCAAAGATAGACATTGTCTCATGTGACTCATTGTTGTTTTTATTTATAAGACGACTTTCCTATTGGGTATATAAAAGACGACTATTGACAACGAATTGGCAGTGTGTAACTAAAAATCCTTAACTAAGTGTTAAGAAAAACTAAATTAAGGTAAATTTCAGACATACGAATTTTAAAAAACGTTGCAGAAAAAAAATTTAAACCATCTAAGGGCTCCCTTTTAGGCGCTTTACAAGTCTCTAAACCTTTATGAATAATAGCTTTTATGCATCCTTCCGTCATTGGTCAAAACTTGTTAACGGATCGTTAAGAGCTTTTTATGATCACACGCAGGCGTAAACACTCCTACTTCTCTCGGAAAACAAATTTTTTTATTCGCCGTTGTACTTTCAAGAGACATCTGAGCTTTCAATTAATATATTATTAATAAAAACAATAAGGGCCATCCTCCCGATGGCCCTTATATAAAAAAGAAAAATCTGTTTCTTACTGCACATCCCACCACATTCTCCCCAATTGGGAATCCAGATCCCCCTGAACGGTATATTGCTGGGCGGCAGCATTTGTATTTGACGCATTATAACTATAAGTGGAAGGACCATACGCTATCCGACGAGGGATCGCGTGCCCGGCCGTTACCGCCGCCGGCCCGCCGGTCAATTCAGGATACCCCGTCCTTCTCCAGACATTCCACCCCCTCACCCCGGCCGGATAGCTGGCTGCCCATTCCTGCTCATTGATCTTCTGCAGCACATTTCCGGAGGAAAGACTCACATCGGTATTTGCCATATAGGCAGTAAAGGCCGCATCATTAAAAGAACCCGACCCATCACTCCAGAAATCCCAGCCTGCCCGGATACCACTACTGTACATACTGGCAGCATCCTCACCCGTCCAACCCAGCTCGGCAGCCTCGGCCCGCGCCAGATAGATCTCGCTCGCCATCAAAATAGGGAAAGGATCGGTCCCCGTACTCCGGGCAGCCCCCTTCATCAACTGTGCAAAGCCTACATTATTATTGGCGAAATTGACCGCGTCATTGCGGCTCAGACCAAACGGAAAACCCACCGTTGACGTGCCATAAATGTAAGGCAGCCCCCTCGGATCATTCTTGCCAGCCAGCCAGCCGGTCATCGTTGCAGATACGGCATAGTCAAATCGTTTGGTTACATCATAATACTTGTAAATAGGGCTCAAAAAATTTCCCCCGGGAAAAGGAAGTTCGACATCATCCCCCGATTCCAATACCCCGCCATCCGCAGACAGGGCAGCGGCAAACTCGTTCTTTCCCGTAGTGGGATCGACCTTTGATAACTGTATGGCCAGCAGCGCATGCAGCGAATTAGCAAACTTCTTCCATCTGGCCTCATCGCCGCCAAAAAGAATATCACCGGAAACTGTCGCTCCGCCATCGAATTGAGCTACCGCTTCCGACAGCTCCTTGAACATATCCGTATAAATATCCTGCTGTTTGTCAAAAGGCGTGATCCCCACGGTGCTTTGAAATACCTTGGAATAAGGGATATCGCCATAGATATTTATAAGAATACTAAAAATATACACCTTCAGGATACGGGCAATGGCGATCTGGTCCGCATTAGAACCATTAGCCGCCGCCGCCGTCATCGTCGCAGCCGTTGTATTGGCAATGATAATATCATTCAGTGACGCCAGATAGCCGG
>JAATGQ010000027.1 GCA_015654595.1 Chitinophagales bacterium
TAATCATGAAGCTATGAGCCCGGTCGTCGTTGGGGGACGATATGGTCTGGGCTCTAAAGATACTACTCCTTCCCAAATCCTGGCAGTTTATGAAAATCTGAAACAAGCTCAACCCAGGGATCATTTCACGATTGGGATTGTCGACGATGTCAGTCACACCTCCTTGCCAATAAAAGAAACAATAGATTCCACTCCAGTAGGCACAATTAGTTGTAAGTTCTGGGGACTAGGTTCTGACGGCACGGTCGGCGCAAATAAAAGTGCGATTAAAATCATCGGCGACAATACTGATCTCTATGTTCAAGGGTATTTTGAATATGACAGCAAGAAATCCGGCGGTACAACAATTTCTCATTTACGCTTTGGTAAAAAACCGATCAAATCTTCTTATTTTGTATCTGATGCCGACTACATTGCCTGTCACAACCGGTCATTCCTCTATAATTACGACCTTCTGAAAGGGCTAAAAAAAAATGGCACGTTTGTCCTGAACTGCCCTTGGCGGCTTGAAGAAGTGGAAGACCACCTTCCGGCCTGGTTCAAACGCAATATTGCTAAAAAAAATATCAATTTTTATATCATCGACGCGATAGCCATTGCCGGAGAGCTCGGACTCGGTGGCCGCATTAACATGATTATGCAAGCGGCCTTCTTTAAACTGGCGAAAGTCATACCTGTCGAGGAAGCCATCGGGTATTTGAAGGATTCTATTCAAAAAATATATGGCAAGAAAGGTTCTAATATTGTTGAGATGAACCAAAACGCTGTGGATCAAGGAATTAAATTGTTGCAGCAAGTAGAAGTTCCTGCGTCCTGGGCCTACAGCGAAGACGAAATAATGCCAATGAAAGATGAGCCCGACTTTATTAAAAATATTCAACGCCCCATGGCTCGCCACGACGGTGATGACCTTCCAACTAGTGCTTTTGTGGGAATGGAGGATGGAACGCATCCACTCGGCACGGCGAAGTACGAAAAAAGGGGACTTGCAGTCTATATTCCCGAATGGCAAAGAGATAAATGTATTCAATGTAACCAATGCTCCTGCGTCTGCCCGCATGCGACCATTCGGCCCGCACTCCTAAATGATGACGAACTCAGAAAAGCTCCTGCTACCTTTAAAACGAAGAACCCGAATGGCAAAAAGCTTGAAGGTTACCATTACCGTATTCAAGTTTCCCCCCTTGACTGTACTGGCTGTGGCAACTGTGCAGATATTTGTCCGGCACCGGGTAAGGCTCTTATCATGAAGCCTGCGGATCATGAAATCGAAATGGAATCAGAGAACTGGGAATTTGCAATAAATGTTGCGGAAAAACGAGATTTAATAGATGTAAAAACACTCATTGGCAGCCAGTTTGCCCGACCGCTTCTCGAATTCAATGGAGCTTGCCCAGGCTGTGGTGAGACTCCCTATGCTAAACTCCTTACACAATTATTTGGTGACCGCATGTTGATCGCCAACGCTACAGGTTGTTCTTCTATCTGGGGTGGCAGCTCTCCTTCGATCCCTTATACCACAAACGACGATGGAAAAGGTCCTGCTTGGATGAACCCCCTCTTCGAGGATAACGCCGAGTTTGGCTATGGTATGTATATTGGATCGAAACAAATCCGGTCTAAAATTGCCGATCTGATGCGCCAAGGGCTGAAAAATGCGAGCAATGAAAATGTGAAACAGGCCTTCCAGCAATGGCTGGACAATATGGATGATGGTGAAGGATCGAAACAAGCTTCAGCCCGGGTACTCACCGAAATGAAAAAAGAAACCAACTCTGCTGATCTCATTTTTTCCGAGATTATGACGCGGAAAGATTACCTAGTTAAACCTTCAGTCTGGATTTTCGGCGGTGACGGCTTTGCTTATGATATCGGTTATAATGGGCTGGACCATGTCATCGCCAGTGGGGAAGATGTAAACATCTTTATTATGGACACAGAGGTTTACTCAAACACGGGTGGTCAAGCCTCAAAGGCGACCCCGATTGCAGCTGTCGCTAAATTCACGGCAGCTGGAAAGAAGATTCGTAAAAAAGATCTTGGGCTTATTGCGACAACTTATGGCTATGTCTATGTCGCTCAAATCGCTATGGGGGCCAATATGACTCAAACTATCAAAGCGATTGCAGAAGCGGAAAGCTACAAAGGACCTTCCCTGATTATCGCTTATGCTCCCTGCGTTAATCATGGAATTAAATCGGGTATGGGCACAAGCATGTATGAGATGAAAAAAGCAGTCGATGCGGGGTACTGGCATCTCTGGCGCTATGACCCACGACTTAAGGAACAGGGTAAAAATCCATTTATCCTGGATTCCAAGGAACCGA
>JAATGQ010000148.1 GCA_015654595.1 Chitinophagales bacterium
CAACTTCCGTACCATCTCACCGGTATTGAAGAAAGGTCTGGCGCTGTCTACCCTGGGAGTCCTGCTCACCGCGACAAGTGTTGGCGTCTTCGTCCACTTCCTGCTGGGGTTTTCCCTGCCGGTAGGCCTGCTCCTGGGAGCCATCGTCTCATCGACCGACGCTGCGGCTGTCTTTTCCATTCTCCGGGGACAGGGGATCCATCTCAAAGGAGATCTCGGCCCCACGCTGGAGCTGGAGAGCGGCAGCAATGACCCCATGGCCTATTTCCTCACGATCACCCTCACTGCAATAGTCAAGGAAGGTTCTTTTCACCCGGGCGAGCTCCTGCTGTTGTGCTGTAAGGGCTTTGTCATCGGGGCCCTGATGGGGTATGCGACAGGGAAAGGTAGTCTCTGGCTGATCAACCGAATTCACCTGCCCAATAAGGGGCTTTACTTTGTATTGCTGATGGCCCTGGCCTTATTCAGCTATTCGGCGACGGAATTCGTGGGCGGTAATGGGTTCCTCTCCATTTATATCTGTGCCGTTCTGCTGGGTTCATCGGACTTCGTTCACAAGCGTATCCTGGTCCAGTTCTATGACGGCATCGCCTGGCTGATGCAAATAATCCTTTTTCTTACCCTGGGTCTGCTGGTCTTCCCTTCGCGGGTGCTGGCTGTTGCAGGGCCGGGATTATTGATATCGGCCTTCCTGATCCTGGTTGCCCGCCCTATCGGCGTCTTTGGTACATTGCTGTTCTTCCGTACGGACCGGCGTAGCAAGTTATTCCTTTCCTGGGTGGGGTTAAGGGGCGCCGTGCCGATAGTTTTCGCTACCTATCCTCTCATTGCCGGCCTGCCGGAATCCGATCTTATTTTTAATCTCGTTTTTTTCATCGCCGTATCCTCTGTCCTGGTGCAGGGTACGATGCTGCCGGCCGTCGCCCGATGGCTCAGACTGACGGTACCGGACACTCAGTAACTGTTTTTTCACTATATTACAATACAATCATTTACCTCATCCCCCGCAAGCTTACATGAAGGGAGCCATAGAGAAAAAGCTGACAAATGGCGTCGCTGTTGCGATAGCCACTGTGTTGATGATCGTCGTCTTTTCGATCTGGCAGTATCGCCGGATCCAGGACAATGGCGTTATCATCAGGCAGACGAACCTGGTATTATATCAGACGCAGGAGGTGTTAAATGATGCGGTATTGTATGAATTAAATGTGAAGAATTTCCTGCTTACCGGCGACAGCACCTTCCTCACCAGGGCCGATGATTCACTAAAACTCCTTCCAGCCAGGCTGGATATGCTGAAACGCCTTACCGCCGACAACCCCCGCCAGCAGGCACGCATCGATTCATTGCTGTTTTATATCGGAAGAAACCGGGATATGCTCGAAAAAGCCATTCATCTGAGCCAGCCGGGGCATATGGGAGCGCCGATAGACCTTATTTTCACCGAGGCCACTTCCGGCAATTCGTATCATATTCAGCAAACCATCGACAAACTGGAAGGCGAGCAGCGCCTGCTGCTGGACCGGCGACGGGGCAACAACCAAAATAAGGCATCACAATTGCAGTGGATCCTGTGGGCCCTCATCGCAGCTGTAGCCATCCTGGCGTTTGTGACATTCAGGAAGATCCGTGTAGATCTGTCCCGGGAGAAAGAAGCCCGTGAACAGCTGAGACGCTTCAACATTGAATTAAAGGATGAGGTCAAAAAACAAACGGCCAACCTGCAGGCCTCCGAAGATAAGTATAAGACTCTTTTTTATAAAAGCCCGTTGCCAAAGTGGATCTATGACGAAGATACGCTGGATTTCCTGGAAGTAAATGATATGGCTATCCGCAGTTACGGGTATGCCCGCGAGGAGTTCCTGAACATGAAGATATTGGATATCCGCCCGGAAGAGGATAAACTTCGTTTGCTGAAGGATGTCGAGGATGTGCGCCGTAATCCCGGAGGATACCGCGACAGCCAGTGGCGGCATCTTAAGAAGAATGGGGATGTGATCGACGTGGATATTACGGCCTATCCGATAGAATTCGAAGGACATCGTGCGCGGATGGTCGTTATCAATGATATTACCGAACGAAAGATCTATGAGAAGCAGTTGGAGGAGCTGAATACAGATCTGACAAAACGCGCCGCCGAACTGGCTTCTTCCAACAGTGAGCTGGAACGTTTTGCCTACATCGCATCACACGACCTGCAGGAGCCGCTGCGGATGGTC
>JAATGQ010000073.1 GCA_015654595.1 Chitinophagales bacterium
ATAGGGATTTTTGTAAGTCGCTTTTGTGCTGGTTGCATCACTCAGTTAAGTGCCGACACTGACGCCCCATTGCTGGAAAGAAGTAGTGACTCCCGTCTCATAATTCGTCTTTGCATCTCCCGCATAGTTCCATCCCCGAAGCGCAGCCTCCGCCTTCAGAAACCAAACTTCAGCAGCACTCATCAGCCACTGTGAAGAGGTCTGCTGGAAAAAAGTATTCGTATTAGGACCGGAGAAATTGCCATAGAGATCCTTGGAAACAAATGTGCCAAGGCGGATACCCGCATATGCCCCTGCACCCCGCGAATCGGTCATCTTTTTTCCGGTAACAGGAAGAGCATACACCGGGAGACGGGGGTCCTTGTAACCCGTCATATAGGTCATCAACGCAGCACCCATCCGGCAATCACCATAGGAAGACGCTACCGTCCAGACGTCATTGTTACGGCCGCCGGACTGTTGGAACAACGCATCGTCAGCGGGAGTAGTCATCAAACCACCTGGGTCTGACAATGCCTTCTCACCCTGCGTTTTTGCAGTAGCCGCGTCAACCTTGGAAATACGCATCGCCAGGCGAAGCCGCAGCGAATTGGCGAATTTCAACCATTGCGCATCCGGCAAAGCGCTTGTGCCATATACGAGATCGCTCGAACCAAGCCAGGAAGCCGCCAGCGTCGTCGTGTCGGCAGGCGTAAGGAGGCTTACCGCCGTATCCAGCTGGGCAAAGAACTCATTGTAGATCTGCTGTTGGCTGTCATAAGGAATGGCGCTGACAGAAGTACCCGCCTTGCTATATGGGATGGGTCCAAAGCGGTCGGTGACCCTATCCATCGCGTCCACCTGCAGGATCAACGCAATAGCCCACGCATCAGGATGGGTAGAGATCAGATTCAACTGACGCATCTTGGCCACGGGCGCCATAACATAGGTATACTGATCCGTAAACCCACCCGCATCCCAGGAGTCTTTCAAACCATAGTTCTGGTCATTAGAGGCAGTGAACGGATTCGGAGAAGTATAGTACCCCGCATATCCGTCGCAATTCAGGTTTACTGCCGTCTGATAATTGTGGTAAATATTCTGCGCCATGATCCCAAAGGTGGACTGCAGCAGAGAAGTCGACTGCTCGTCGTTCAACGCAGCCGGATCGGTATTGTAATCTTTAAAGTTCTTTGTACAGCTGCTGGCTCCGACCACTAAGAGAGCGGCGGCGGCGGCAGTACGAATATTGAAAGTCATTTTCATGGCTTAAATTTGAAAGTTTGATTAGAAACTAGCAGTTACGCTAAAACCATAATTCCTCGTTGCAGGCTGATTGAACACATCGACACCCGAAAGACCATTACCCGTAGACATCGTCAGCTCGGGATCGAACGGCGCCTTCTTCGTAAAATACAACAGGTTACGACCGATCAACGACAGCTTAACGGATTTGAAGAAATTATTGGGGATCGGCAAAAGATAACCCAGATCAGCCTCACGAAGTCTCACAGTCGTTGCGCTGTAAACATATTCGCCGGAGATACCATTACGACCGCCGATCGCATTATACCAGGTATAAGGATCGATCTTCGAATAAGTCTGAGTAGCGTCCGTGCTGTTTACGCCATTGATCGCAACAAATCCTTTCTTACGGGCAGCACCCGTAACATCAGATACGCCATATTGATCCATGATCGCCTGGGTCAACGACATGACCTGACCGCCGAACTTGCCGTCGACCAATACGCCAAGGCTCCAGTTCTTATAGGTAAAGTCGTTTCTCCATCCCAGCTGGAAACGGGGAGCCGCATTGCCAAGACGAGTGAAGGTGGAGCTAACCACAGGCTTTAGTTGACCGGTAGTCGCATCCTGCGTGAACTCCTGGCGGCCCTGCGCATCCTTCTGGATCGAGTAGCCATAAACATCGCCATATTGCCCGCCTTCCTGCAGGATTGATTCAAAAGCATTATTGCCGGAACCTGTCAGGATGAACTGCTTGATATTGTCCTTGTCATCCAGCGCTATCACCTTGTTGCGGTTCATGGCGCCGTTGAAACCTGTAGTCCAGGTGAAATCCTTTTGCTTGATCACATCGTATCCAACGGTAAATTCGATACCGGCATTCTGGATATTACCCGCGTTGACATAACCTGTGCTATACAGAGATGCGGCAACGGGAGTGATCGGGAAGAACTGATTCTTTGTGTTCGTCTTATAATAAGTGAATGTAAAGTTCAGACGATTGTTCAGCATACGCCATTCGGTACCAAACTCGATAGAGTTTGTCTTTTCAGGCTTCAGCGTACGGAAAGCAGCTGCCGTGTTGAACACCAGCTGACCAGAGCTGTTGGCTGTATTCTGAACCGTTGTCAGATAAGGCGGTACTGTGTTACCCACCTGCGCATACGTTCCGCGAACCTTACCATAATTGATAAAGGCAGGCAGCTTCAGCAGCTGAGACAGGATCACAGACAAACCAACCGAAGGATAGAAGAAAGACTCGTTTGGCGTAAAGGCCAGGTTAGAAGACCAGTCGTTTCTGCCGGTCAGCGTCAGATAAACCCAATCGTTAAAGGAGACGTCCAGGTTTCCAAAGACTGACTGGATTTGACTATGAACGGGGTAAGCACTCGCATAACCAGGAGACGCGCCGGAATAAGGAAGCGTCGGATTCAGCGTTACCGATGTCTGATTCGGCTGAGAAGCGATGATATTGTTGATAGAGAACCAGTCTGTCGTAGACAGGTCACCCTGAACGGTACTGCCGGTTACCAGGTTATCCGTGATGCTCGTACCCACAAGGCCATTGACCTTAAAGGCATTGTGCATCGGGATAGTAAAGTTCGCAATAAAGTCGCCATACTTCTGCTCTGTCGTCTGCGTGCCATACGTCATGTGACCTTTTGCATTGCTGTTGAAATAAGCATTGGTACCGGAGTGTTCGTCACTCTCATAGGTATCTTCGAAATGGTCGACGTCGCCGCGGGCCTGCAGGCTCAACCAGGGAGCGACCTCGTACTTGACGCTTCCCGTGAACAGGATACGGTTACGAACAGCCAGGCTGGGTTCCTGGTTTACGATCCACCAGGGGCTTTGTTGCTCCAGGTCATCGCTGTAAGGCCAGTTCTGACGGGCATATCCTGTTGCATTGGGATTGAAGTAGTTGTTCTTATAAGTCGAAATATCCTTTCCGCGGGGGAACAGATAAAGACCAATAAGGGGGTTCTGGTAAATACCCAGGTTAGGGCTGTTGTAGATCTTCTGCGAAACATAGTTCACATTTCCATCCACAGTCAGCTTATCATGCAGGAACTTAGCTGTTTCACGCAGCGTAAAGTTGTTACGCAGCAGCTTGTTGGTCGGCTCGACACCGGTAGCATCTGTATTGGCATAAGAGAAATAGGTCTGCGCCTTTTCATTACCGCCAGCCAGGGAAATAGCATTCGTCCAGTTCATCCCCGTGCGGAAAAAATCGTTCAGATTGTCATGCGCAGCAGTAGGAGCCGTTCCTGTACTGTCCCAGCTAAAGGGAGAAGTAGGAGTAGACTCGCCATAGCTGTTCTGGAACTTCGGCTTGTAAGCGATCGTCTGAGCAGTAATAGAAGAAGAGAAGTTGATCGAAGTCGTACCGGCCTTACCCTTCTTGGTCGTGATCAGGATAACGCCATTCTGAGCCTGGCTTCCGTACAGAGCGGCAGCAGAAGCGCCTTCCAGTACAGTGATGCTCGCGATATCTTCGGGATTCAGGTTGGAAATACCATCGCCGCCATCAGGATTACCACCGTAAGTACCACCGGGTTGACCATTGGTATTAGAGCCGTTTGAGATCGGAATACCATCAATTACGTATAAGGGCTGGTTGTTGCCATTAGCCGAACGGTTGCCACGCAGCAATACTTTTGTAGAACCGCCTACGCCGGAGGCGCTGGGAGTGATCGTCACACCCGCAACCTTACCGTTGAGGCTGTTCATCAGGTTGTCCGTCTTGACAGATGTCAGCTGATCGCCGGTTACCTGCTGCGTAGCATAGGTCAGCGATTTCTCGCTACGCTTGATACCCAGGGCGGTAATAACGATCTCACCCAGATTTTCCTGGGAAACCGTCAGGGTGATGTCGCTGGTATTGTCCTTTCCAACTGTCAATTCTTTCGAAGCATACCCGACAGAAGTAAAGACAAGCACCTGGCCGTCTTCCGCTTCGATCTTATATTCGCCCTTATCATTGGATACGGCGCTGCGTTGTGTTCCCTTTACAGTAACGGTAACACCTGCCAGCGGTTCGTTCTTGTCGTTCTTAACCACCCCGCTGACAATGGCAGCAGGCGTTTCCACGACAACAGCCTTAGGATCAACAGCAGGCGCAGGCGCCGCTTTGATCGCAATGATATACTTCTCAATCGTGTAGGCCAGGTTTTGTTCTTTCAGGATGGCATCCAGAACTTCCCGGACCTCGACATTCTTCATATCGATATCGATCAGATGCGTAGCATGCAAATCGTTGTACTTGTATAAAAAGGAGTAATGGCTTTGCCGTTCGATCGTGGCAAAGACCTTTTCAAGGGAAACATTGTGACCGGAGACAGAAACTTTCTGCGCAAGACCTTTTGCAGAAATATTCATCACCGAGGCTAATAAAAGGATGGTTGTCAACCTCATAATCAGAAGCGTTTTAGCAAGCAGCCCCCTATCGGACGGAGGGAGCTCTGCCCCGCGCGGCGGAGGCGTGCAGAGAATCGGAAGTTTCATATTTTTGTTTAGATTGGTTTTAAACCGTAAAAATTTGTGTCTTTTGAAAGAAGAGGACAAGTTGGTAGGAAACCGATCGATCCCCGGTCGCAAGCCGGAGTTTTATAGCCGGAAGTGTCGCAAGCACTTTCGGTTTTTTTATTATCGGCACCTCTGTAAAGGGGTGATTATGTTTTCATATGCAAGTAATTTTTGGTTTTTGCAATAGTTATTCGTAAAAGATCAAAGTCTTAACCACTGACAACCAGTGATTTAAATTGCTATGTTAGCTTAATACGGTAATCGTCTTTCCTTCGATCTTAAATCTTATCCCGATGAGCTCCATGATGTGCAGCACCTCTCTCACATCGGCAGCCCGGGGAATACGACCTACAATCTCATCGGCGGGCGGACCACCCGAATAAACGATATCGACATCATACCAGCGCGCAATCTGCCGCATTACATTCTGGACTGGCGTACGTTCGAAAAAGTAATAGCCGTCTTTCCAGGCTGTTACAGCCTTGATATTCACCGACTTAATGTCTACTACGCCGCCAGCTCCAAATACCCCCTGCTCACCCGGAGCCAACTGCTTTCCTGCGCCCTCACCCAGTTTTACAGCCCCCTGTATAAGGGTCGTTTTCACCGGGCCCTCCTCGTCATAGGCCATGATATTGATATCCGTTCCCAAAACCTGGGTGGTAGTGTTCTTGGCCTTTACGATAAAGGGCTTTTCAGCCGAAGCCCTGACTTCGAAATAGGCCTCCCCCGTCAGCTGAACTTCACGCGTAGCAGTTGTAAAAGCCGTCGGGAACCGCAAAGAAGAAGCCGCATCCAGCCACACTTTGGTTCCGTCGGGTAAGATGATCTGGTACTGACCGCCCCTGGGCGTAGCAATGGTATTGTACATCGGCCCCTGACCACTGGCTCCTCCGCCCGCATAAGCCAGCTGACCGCCGTCCAGCTTGATGACCTTGGTATTGCCCTGCTGCCCGATAACTCCATTGTGCGCATCGTCCAAAAGGATCTGCTGCCCGTTGGCCAACGTAAGAATTGCCTTGTTCGTTCCAGGATGAATACTGTCTTTTTTCGGAGCAGGAACGGACTCCTGCGCAACAGGAGCAGGCTTCCGGTGAAGAAGAAGATAATCAGCCCCGCCGACAACCGCCAAAAGAATAACAGCCGCCGCTGCCATCCGCCGGTTGATCGGACGAAGAATAGCCCGGCTCGATCGGGAAGAACGGAACCCGGTCTGACGATCTACGTTGTATATGTTGTGGAGAACAGCGTCCCATTCCTGGTCGGGAACCGCCGCAAAAGAAGGAGCTGAAGGAAATTGAGCCGCCATTGCCTCCTGAATAAGACTCTCGTATTCAGGATCTTGCAGAATAGACTGCCACTCTTCCTGCTCAGCCTCGGTAAGCAGGGAGTGGACAAAACGATCCAGTAAATAAGCAATCCGTGACTGCATATGGCGAACCTCCTGCATTATTAGAACACCCAAAACAAAAAAAGGACTACTGACTTTTAACTTTTTTTTAAACCTGCCCGGATGGGCATCCGCAATTGTGCGACAGGCTCTTACAGGGGTGCAAAAACTACCACTCATGCCCTTTGGAGGCAAGATACTTTCTGATATATTTCAGGCTGCTGACCAGAGAATTCTTAACCGTATTGGATGAGATACGCAACATTACGGCAATTTCAGGGATCTTCATCCCTTCATCACGGCTCATTTGATAGATCCGCCTGCGACGGGATGGTAATTTGTTTACCGCCTCCGAAATAAGCCGGTTGATCTCATTCAAACGAATAGTGTGTATAGTTGACATATCCTCTTCGGATAATCGACCTGCTTTTTCCAATTGCGCCAGCCCGTTAGCCCGAAGACTCTGCTTTTTCAAATACTTATAACACTCGTTGGCAGCAATAGTATAGATCCATGCCCTTGGCGACTCGACCTCTTCCAGCTTATCCCGGCTCATCCATAGCCGCATAAAGGTCTCCTGGATGATCTCCTTGGTATCCTCTGCCGACTTTGTAAGCCTGGATATAAAAGGCTTCAGACTCCCAAGGTAAGCGTAGAACAAGCTGGAAAACGCAGCTTCGTTCCCTTGAGCTATTTGCTGTAAAAGGGCCTTTTCGTCTTGCACCAATGGATCCGGCAAATGGAGATTTTGATTTAGCGTGCAAAGCTAGGCATCAAATGGCATATTATGGTCAAAAAAACCTCAGGACTTTGCCCGCTCGCCTGTTTATCCAACAGCCTCCTTGTTGTATTTTGTTCTGTATTCAATGGGAGACATCGAAGTTACTTTTTTGAAAATATCCCGAAAAGCTTTTGTATCATTGTATCCGACCTCGTACATAACCTCTCCTATCGTTTTGCGACTGAGTTCTAACTGCCGTTTGGCCGCTTCGATCTTGACGCGCTGCCAATACTCCAGAATAGTATTATTCGTCGCTTTTTTAAACCTCCTCTCGAAAGTTCGTCGTGCGATGCTAAACTTCTCGGCAAGTTCATCCACTGACCATTTTTCGTGGTAATTGGTCTCTATAAATTCCTGGACGGCCGCAATCTCCTGGTCGTTGTGTTCCTTCTGGCCCTTAAAAACGGTGAAGGGACTCTGGCTGGACCGCTCCATATCCAGGACGAATAGCTTGGCCGTATAGATCGCGATCTCCCGGGTGGTATATTTCTCCACCAGGTAGAGCAGTAAATTCCAGTAAGAGTTGGCGCCGCCGCTCGTGTAAATGCCGCTTTGTTCTGTCACGATCCGGTCGTCGGTCAATTCGATATCCGGATACATGGTTCTGAATTCGTTGGCGAAAAGCCAATGCGTACTGCAGGCCTTTCCCTTTAAAAGTCCTGATTCCGCCAGCAGAAAAGCGCCGACACAAAGACTGGCTACTTCAGCGCCCGCCTTATACCATTTGTTGATCCAGGGTATCATTTCCTTATTCATCCGGACCGCATGGGTCATGTTGCCGCTAAGCGCCGGTATGATGACCAGATCCGGCTTTCGGGCCGTACTAAGCAAGGCGTCAACGTGCACGGAAAAAATGCCATTCGTCACCTTGACTTCCGGGGTCATCCCTACCAACTGGACGTTGAACAACGGATCACGTCCCGTGGCTTTTAAAAATTCATTGACGGCGGTAAAAACATAACGAGGGTCGGCAACGGCTTCTATTATGGCAGTCTCTGGGACCAGAATGGCAACATTCTTCATGACGCAAATCGTTTTAGATGTCTGATAAAGATAGCACCAATTGTTGTCGTAAACAACCCCGGATATTGACGGAAGGCTACCCCTTCCTGAACATCATGACGGATTATGTTTGTATAGTCGCCCCACTAATGGACGAACCCCTCCGGCAGACACACGAACAACAGTTACAACAACCTTGCAAGCCCAAACAAAAACATATAAATAACCAATATGACAACCATCAACGCTTATTTGAATTTCAATGGACGGTGCCGGGAAGCGCTGACTTTTTACCAGGAATGTCTTGGGGGCGAACTCTACCTGCAAAAAATCGCCGGCTCCCCGATGGCCTTACACATGCCTTCGAGAGCCGGCGAAAAGATATTACACGGCAGCCTGACGCTCAACGGAAAAGTATTACTACTGGCCTCCGATATGATCGGAACCGACCTCATCCCCGGAAACCAGATCACGCTTTGCCTCAACTGCGGCAATGAACACGACATGCAGGAAAGTTTTGACAAACTCACAAGGGAAGGAACGATCAAACATCACCTGCACCAAAGCCTTTGGGGAACAACTTTTGGCGAACTGACCGACCGGTTTGGCATGACCTGGATGTTTAATTATTCCAGAATGCTGAACCACCCTGTCACGCCAGATGATCCCGAAGATGAGCCAGATCTCCCATCTCTGCCTCAGTAAATAGCCTCGACCGGATAAAGAAACGTATCCCAAGCGGGATCTCCAGCGAGAAGCTGCTCCCTCGCCCTGGCGTCACATCCAGGGTGAGCTGGGTATGCTGCCAGTATTCAAATTGATCGCGGGACATAAAGAACCGGCAGCCATAGACCTCACCCAAACACACGTCACTGCCGCCGGTTTTGAATTCACCCTCAGCGAAGCACATAGGCTGTGATCCGTCACAACACCCCCCGCTCTGATGGAACATCAGAGGGCCATGAATAGCGCGCAACCTGTCGATCAGGCTCGCTGCCGCATCCGTCCAGATGATTCGGGGGGTCGACATCAGAAAAAGCCCAGTTTGGTTTTACTATAGGAGATCAACATATTTTTCGTCTGCCGGTAATGGTTGAGCATCATCTTGTGTGTCTCTCTTCCAAAACCGGATTTCTTATATCCGCCAAAAGGTGCATGCGCGGGATAAGCATGATAACAATTCACCCATACCCTGCCGGCTTGTATCGCACGTGGTACCTGGTATAGTTCATGCGCATCTCTTGTCCAAACGCCCGCGCCAAGTCCATATAATGTATCGTTCGCGATATCGATAGCCTCCTGGGTAGAGCTAAAGGTCGTCACGCAGCTGACAGGTCCAAAGATCTCCTCTTGAAAGATGCGCATCTTATTGTTTCCGCGAAACAAGGTCGGCTGGATATAATAACCATGTTCCAGTCCGCTGTTCTGATGAAAAGCCTCTCCGCCGCATAATACCTTGGCCCCTTCCTGTTTGCCGATATCCAGGTAGCTCAGAATCTTGTTGTACTGGTCCTCCGAAGCCTGTGCCCCCATCATCACCGTGCCATCCAGGGGATTGCCCATTTTAATGGCTTTGGTCCTGCGGATCACCCTTTCCATGAAAGCGTCATAGATCTTTTCATGAACCAGGATCCGGCTGGGGCAGGTACAAACTTCACCCTGGTTTAACGCAAACATCACGGCGCCTTCCACGGCCTTGTCCACAAAGTCGTCATCGGCATCCATCACCGATTCAAAAAAGATATTGGGACTCTTTCCACCGAGCTCCATCGTAACGGGGATCAGATTTTCAGAGGCGTATTGCATGATGAGACGTCCTGTTGTCGTTTCGCCTGTAAAGGCGACCTTCTGGACCTTGGGCGAAGAAGCCAGCGGCTTACCAGCCTCGGGACCAAACCCCGTCACGATGTTCAGAACACCCGGAGGCAATACATGCCCTACCATCTCCATAAAGCACATGATACTCGTAGGCGTCTGCTCTGCCGGCTTCACCACGACACAGCAACCTGCCGCCAGCGCCGGAGCCATTTTCCACGCCGCCATCAGCAGGGGAAAGTTCCAGGGGATGATCTGCCCTACGACGCCGATCGGTTCGTGCAGATTGATGCTGACCGTCGTCTCGTCGTGTTCGCTGATCGTTCCTTCTTCGCTGCGGATCACGCCGGCAAAGTACCGGAAGTGATCGACCACCAGCGGAATATCGGCTGCCCTTGTCTCCCGGATGGCCTTTCCATTGTCGATCGTCTCAACCGTCGCCAGGTATTCCAGGTTGTCTTCCACGATCTGGGCGATCTTTAACAGGATGTTGCTGCGGTAGGCTGCAGCCGTCCGACTCCATAAGGGAAATGCGATATGGGCGGCATCGATCGCTTTTTCGATGTCTTTTGCATTCCCGCGGGCAGCCTGTGTAAAAACCTTTCCGTCGATAGGAGAAATATTATCAAAGTATTGACCGCTGTCCGGAGCAGTCCATTTGCCACCGATATAGTGGTCATATCTGTCTTTAAAAGTGGGGCGCGCCGCCAAAGTAGAGGCGGGTGCGGCAGCTGTCGCTGAGATACTCATGGCATGCTTATTTTAATCGTTAAACAATAGGCTAATTTGGAAATTTACCGCCGCCCGCGCCGGAATTTTTGTACTTTTTTATAGCACGATCGTACCGATCTTTGGTCCTCCTGCCCCTCTGACGTCCCCCTCCGCCAATCCTCGTCCCCGCATTGCCCGCCGCTGCCACACATCCCCCCAATTCCACATTCCCGCACTTACCCGCCCCGGCTCGCCGCTCAGCTTGCCGGCCCATTGTCGACCTCACTGCTTTGCCTTCACCCCTTCGCGGCCCGCATTTGTTCCGCCCCCGCCCGCGGAATTCTCCGCTTTTTTTTGTAAATTGACTGTCTAACCAACGATCGCCTGCCATGCCGGTTAAACATCCATTACAAACAGTCGCGCTGACCGCGCCGCAGCAATTGCAAACGCTCACCGAAAACCGGCGCATCTTCAACCTCAAACGCTGCGAGTTGAACGTCTTCGAAAGCTATGAACAAAGCTATCGCGTCCCTCTTACCTTCGGCGATTTCGTCATCACCAGCATGGTAAGAGGAAAAAAGATCATGCACCTTCCAGGCCGATCAGCCTTCGATTATCTTCCCGGCGAAACCGTGATCGCACCCGCGAACGAAACCATGGTGATCGACTTCCCCGAAGCCACAGCCCAGACACCTACACAATGCATTGCCCTCACAGTAGACCACGAATACATTCAAAACACCGTCGGCTATCTCAACGAGAGCTATAACAGCGCAGCAGACGAACACAACGACTGGAAACTCGAGTTCTCCCGTTATCACTTCAACAACGATAACGACGTAACCGACCTGATCAACAAACTCGTCCGCGTCTGCAGCAGCTCCGACAAAGCCAAAAACATCTACGCCGACCTGAGCCTGAAAGAATTGCTCATCCGCATTCTGCAAAGCCAGCAGCTGCTGGCAGCGGAAGAAGAGAAAGACAACAACAGCCGCCTGCCATTCATTCTCCAATATATTCGGGAACACCTCACCGAAAAGATACAGGTCGACGATCTAAGCCGAAAAGCCTATCTCAGCCGTAACATATTTTTCAAATGGTTTCGCCAGCAGGTAGGTATCACGCCGCTGGAATACATCAACCGCGAGCGCGTAAAACTCGCCAGACAACTGCTGGCCGAAGAAGAAAAAAGTCTGTTAGAGATCGGCACGCAATGCGGCTTCAACGATCTCAATTATTTTGTCCGCGTCTTCCGCCGCAGCGAAGGCATAACGCCCGGGGCATTCCGTTCGATGACCGGCAAACACTAGACGAGCACCGGCCATCCGCCGGCACACATCCCCCTCATTGCCGTACCCCTGCAATCTCTTATCTTTAAACATGACCAATCCACTCACTATCAGACCAGCCGTCCTGGCCGACATTCCCCTGCTCCGCCAATTCGAACAAGGCGTCATCAAAGCCGAACGCCCCTTCGACCCAACACTCCAACCCGACCCCATCCAATATTATAACCTCGAAGCCATGATCGCTTCACCCAACTGCGAACTGCTGGTTGCCGAACTCGACGACACAGTCATCGGCTCCGGCTATGCCCGCATCGAAGAAGCTGCCCGCCACTACCTGATCTATACCACCTATGCCTACCTCGGCTTCATGTATGTCGATCCCGCACATCGCGGCATAGGCGTCAACCAGGCCATCATCGACGCACTTCACGCCTGGTCCAAAAGCCGCGGCATTACCGAGATGCGCCTCGACGTCTACAACGATAATACCCGCGCCGTCCGCGCCTACGAAAAATCCGGCTTCACCCCAATATTGCTTACGATGCGCAAAGGGATTTGAGCAGCGCGACCAACTACTTTTATTAGTAAATAGCTATTAAATTTAGTACATTCGAGAAAACCTATTTATGAATCAGTTTGGAGGAAGCTGGACAGAGGCCAAAATGGAAATCATAGTAAGTTATGCGAAAGCATATCTCACTATAATGAATAAACAATCCTGGGTTAAAACATTATATTTTGATGGATTTGCAGGTTCGGGGCTGATTGTTTCAGACGGGTCAGATGAAATAAAGAAAGGAACGGCACTTAGAATCCTCGATATTGTAACACCTAAGCCTTTCGACATTTATTATTTTGTAGAATTGGATTCCGACTATAAAGAAGCGCTCGAACATACTATAAGCACTAAATATCCTCAAAGAAATACCCATGTCGTACAAGAGGACTGTAATCAGAAGATTGTAAGCATGGCTAAGTTTTTGAATAACAACAAAAATCATCGAGCTTTGGCTTTTATAGATCCTTATGGGATGTCAGTAAATTGGAAATCGATCGAAGCTTTAAAAAATCTAGGTATTGATCTTTGGATATTAGTACCAACAGGTTCTGGCGTAAATAGACTTCTTAAAAACGACGGCAATATTAGAGATGCATGGATTATCCGACTTGAAAATTTCCTTGGCATTTCAAAAGAAGACATTTTGAAGCATTTTTATAAAAGGCAAACAACTAACACATTATTCGGAGAAGAAACACAACTTAAAAAAGAACAAAACATAATTCTTAGAATAGGAGAATTATATAAAAAGAGACTCAATGAAGTGTTTAAATATGTATCGGAATCCTTCATTATGAGAAACTCAAATAATGCGATAATGTATCATTTCATGATGGCAACAAACAATCCAAACGCATTAAAAATTGCGAACCATGTCATCAAACCAAAATACAAATTATAATGGCACAATCAAGTATAGAATGGACTGAGTTGACCTGGAATCCTACTACAGGTTGTTCCAAAATATCTGCAGGCTGCAAAAATTGCTACGCAGAAATAATGGCCAAACGACTTCAAGCTATGGGATTAGACAAATACAAAGATGGATTCAAAATAGCCATACATCAAGACACATTGTCCATTCCTTATACTTGGCGCGGTTCAAAATTAGTCTTTGTCAATTCGATGAGCGACTTATTTCATCCGGCAATACCAGAAGAATTCATTATTAAAGTTTTTGAAGTAATGAATAACACTCCTCAGCATACCTACCAAATCTTAACAAAACGCGCAGAAAGATTATTTAAATTAAATGACAAATTAAACTGGACCGATAATATTTGGATGGGAGTATCAGTTGAAAACGATAAGGTTCTTGAGAGAATTGATTTTTTAAGGGAAACAAACGCCAGGGTAAAATTTCTTTCTTGTGAACCTTTACTGGGCGCATTAAAAAGTCTCAATCTCCATTATATTGATTGGGTAATCGTGGGAGGAGAAAGCGGCAAAAAAGCCAGACCCATGAACGAAATTTGGGTATGGGATATAATGCAGCAATGTCGGGACGCAGAAGTAGCCTTTTTCTTCAAGCAATGGGGTGGTAAAAACAAAAAAAAATCTGGTAGAGAGTTAGGGGGCAATACATACAATGAAATGCCCTTACTTAAACAACGTGCACTAGCTGCAATCTAATCCTGCGCTAGCCAATGTATCTTGATTTTGTGGCTGACAAATTCTATTAAGCCTGAACGCCGTTCATATCGGAGGTCATCGGATGATAATTGAGACTGCCGCGGCAAGGAAATTAATTAATAGGTATTTCAAAAACTGAACGCCATGAAAAACAAAGCAAAACCCGTCTCTCGACTCGAAAAAACACCCTCAAAAATAAAAAGTAAAAGCCTGATTCAATCTGCCCGCAAACTCTTCACCGGGTTTGCCATCGCCGTCTTCAAACACTGTAAGGCGATCAGCCCAAACGCAATGAAAAAGATCACCGCCCCGACAAAAAGATAGGGCGCGATATTCTGCGTGATCCGATAAGCATAACTCTCCAGCCATTTATTTGTAACCGCGTACGCCAGCGGCCAGGCAATCAGATTAGCCATAAGGATAGGCCCGTTTAGTACCCTATTGAATTACAATTATCTCGCTACTGACGCGCAGGTCCAGCTGTCCGGATTCAAACAGGTATTGTCCGTTTGGCTGCCGCAATCCGGTCGCCGCCCTCTGGCTCGTCCCTCCAGCTTGCCGCGGCGTCCTTCTCCCCCAATTCGAGCAAACGTTTGCAGATACCGATCCATCGTTTATTCCTTAAGTTTGGTTATGAGAAGAAAAGATTTCCTCCGCCAAACCGGCCTGGCCGCTATGGCCCTTGCCACACCCAAATCACATCTCTTCGGCGCAGCTGCAGCAGCGGGCAACACCGCCCCATCAGACCATAAAGTCCCCGCTATCCCGTCGGGATCCGCCGGCACCAAGGTCAGGATCGCGGTTATAGGGACCGGTCTTCGCGGGCAAAGCCACCTCAGCCTGCTGGCTCGTCGCAGTGACGTCGAAGTCATCGCGATATGCGATGTGGACGACAGGATGCTCGACTCCGCAAAAGCCATCTTCTCAAAAAAAGGGCTGCCTCTGCCAAAAGTATATACTGGTGACCCCTATGCCTGGCGTCAGCTGTTAGCGCAGCAATCCCTCGACGGCGTACTGATCGCCACTCCCTGGGAATGGCACAACGAAATGATTATCGGGGCACTCGATGCGGGTTTGAAATATGTGGCTACCGAAGTCATCCTGGGACTGACTCTTGACGACCACTGGGCCGTCGTCAAGGCCGCAGAAAAACACCAGGCCCACGTGATGATGCTCGAGAACGTCTGCTATAGAAGAGACGTCATGGCCGTCCTCAACATGGTAAGACAGGGACTGTTCGGCGAATTGATCCACCTTCAGGGGGGCTACCAGCACAACCTCCGTGACGTAAAGTTCAACGATGGCAAACAGGCTTATGGCGGCGGCTGTGAATTCGGAGAAAAAGCCTTCTCCGAAGCCCGCTGGCGGACCCAACACTCGGTCTTCCGCAACGGCGACCTCTATCCCACACACGGCATCGGACCCATCGCCAATTATATCAATATCAACAGGGGCAACAGGTTCACGTCCTTGTGTTCGTTTTCATCCAAGGCGCGTGGCCTCCACGACCATATCGTAAAGCAATGCGGCCCCAACCATCCCAATGCCGCTGTCAAGTTCAAACTCGGCGACGTAGTAACCACCTCGATCAACTGCGCCAATGGCGAGACCATCCTGCTTCAGCACGACACTAACCTGCCCCGCCCCTATTCCCTGGGCTTCCGGGTACAGGGAACCAACGGGCTGTGGATGGACGTCGCGCAAAGCATTTATATCGATGGACAATCAAAGTCCGACGAATGGGACCCCTCATCGACCTGGCTGGAAAAGTATGACCATCCGCTGTGGAAACGCTGGAGCAAGGAATCCGAAGGGGCAGGCCACGGCGGAATGGACTTTTTCGTGGTACAGGCCTTTATCGAATCGATCAAACGCGGTACGCCGACACCGCTCGACGTATACGACGCAGCAAGCTGGAGCGCCATCACTCCGCTGAGTGAAGCCTCTATCGCCGGGGGCAACAAAACCGTAGAGTTCCCGGATTTTACTTCTGGGAAGTGGGCGGATCGTAAAACCCTCTTTGCCCTTACCGACGAGTATTAAAATAATGAGGGCTGCCCTTGATCGGGCGGCCCTCATGTGTACCCGTCAAAAATCTCGTACCTTGAAGCCATGAACCAGTCAACAACAGGACAATTCTACGGCTCCACCAATCAAACCATCCATCTGGATGGCCTCACCCTTACGGATACCGTCTATACGCACCCCAAAGTCGACTGGCACTACCACGAAAACAACTACTTTACCTTCCTGCTTCAAGGCAGTATGCTCGAAGGCAATAAGAAACACACCTACGAATGCTTCGCAGGCGACCTGCTCTATCACAATTGGGAAGACCCGCACTACAATGAGGGGTCGAAAGAGTTCACCCGCGGCTTTCACCTCGAACTCTCCAATGACTGGTTTCAACGCTTCGACCTTGACAAGACCACGGCCGAAGGCAGTATAAAGATCCTCGACCCAACGATCAAAGCTATAATGTACAATATCTTCAAAGAAGCCAAACTCTCCGCCGAAACAGGTCAGCCCGGTATCGATGCGCTGCTTGCCACTCTCTTCAGCCGTTTGGGCGGGGCTGCCGAAAGCCCCGCCGGCAAAAAACCAGTTTGGGTCGCCCGGCTTAGGGAGATGCTGCATGAAGCGCCTGCGTCCGTCTCCACCGCTGCCCTCAAACCCGGTCAAACTATCGGCCCTGGCATTCCCATACCCGCCGCCAGCATAGCCGGCCAGGCGCCCAGCCTCAGAGATCTGGCCCGCCAGCTCGGCATTCACCCCGTTCACCTGTCAAGAGAATTTCCCCGGCATTTCCATACCACGCTAGGCCGCTATATCCGCCTTCAAAAGCTGAACAGGGCCCTTGCCCTGCTCCCCGCATTCGACAGATCCCTGACCGATATTGCCCTCGAAGCCGGCTTTGCCGACCAAAGCCATTTCATCCGATGCTTCCAGTCCGATATAAAGATCTCGCCTCTGCAATACAGAAAGCTCTTGCAAAAAGGGAAAAACGTTAAATCCGTTCTATTTCCACAGGCCGAACAATCGTAGCTTGCCCGCGGTAAAAAGCCCAAATATGCACCCAATCTGCCGCTACATCGTACTCTTATTATTCATCCTGTTTCTTAGCGAACACGCCTCCTCCCAGGAGCGGATTCTCTTCGCCAGTCAGCCGAACTCGACTACCAGCCTCCAATCCTGGTTGATGACCAACAAAAGCAGCCTTTTTATAACAATCCCCCTCGAACAACCGCTCACCCGCACTTTACAACAGCTAGGCCCCGATCTCCCGATCGATACGCTTCACAAACAAGGCGGCTTTCAATTCAACCTCCTGATCGACAACCATCTCATCTATAGCAGCGATATCCTTGGAGCACCCCTTCCGCCGATAAAAGACAGTGCTACTACCCTCGACATTCCGCTGATCAATAACCAGGATCACGACTGGGCTCTATGGAGCGAATTTTACTGGATGCGCTTTATGCGTGCCGGCGGCGACAGCGTGCTGACCGAAGGCCCGCACCATCTCCGGCTGGAAATACGTCCCTACCTCCATCACAAGGACAAATCAACCACTGGCGAACTCCTCGCCGCCGGTGATCTGGATATAACCGTCAACCGCCAACCCGTCATCGACCTTACTCATATCGGGCTCAATCCACCCAAGCCCTATCCCGGTCTGGCGCTCTCGAACGAGCCCTTCGATACCAATAAAATAAAAGAATTAAAAGGTGCTATCGATACCGGCATCTTCAAAAAGATCAGCAGCGTCATCGTATTGAAAAATGGCCGGCTGCTGATAGAAGAATATTTCAACGGCGAAGGCAGAGACAGCCTGCACGATCCCCGATCCGTTGGCAAATCCTTTGCCTCGACCATGACCGGGATCGCTATCGCCGAAGGTTACCTGAAAAGTGTAGAACAGCCGCTAAAAGATTTCTACAACCTCAAATCCTTTGACCACTACAGCCCCGAAAAAGAGAACATCCCGCTAAAAGCGCTGCTCACGATGAGCTCCCCCTTCGACGGCAATGATGATGACGGCAACTCTCCGGGCAACGAAGAAAATATGTACCCGACAGCAGATTGGGTAAAGTTTACCCTCGATCTGCCGCTACGCTCTCCGTCCAATGCACCCGCCCTTTCAATGCCGGCCGCCCCTCCTCACCTGGCAGGCCAACCGACCGCAGCAGTTCTCCCTCTCCCTCAAACTGGCCAGCCGACCTCACCAACCACCCGCCTCTCTCAAACTGGCCAACCGGGCTCATCGGTGGCAACTCCGGCCGCCCAGCCCCAATGGCACTATTTCACTGCCGGCGCAATGCTGATGGGCGACATCCTGAACAAAAGCGTCCCCGGAGGACTCGAAGCCTATGCCGATAAAAAGCTGTTCGCCCCGCTGGGCATCCGTGACTATCGCTGGCAATACACTCCCCAACACGTTCCAAACACCGCCGGCGGCATCCGGTTAAAGGCGCTCGACTTCGCCAAATATGGACAACTGTATAAAAATGGGGGCGTCTGGCAAAACCACCGCATCCTGCCCCAATCCTGGGTAAAAAAGACCTTTACCAGGCGCCAGGCCATACCGGGCCGGTCAGAAGAATTTTACGGCTATCTTTTCTGGAACAAAAAATACCGGGTACGCCAGCGGTCCTACGAAACCTTTTATTGCGCGGGAAACGGCGGCAACAGCATCTTCGTCTTCCTGAACCAGCCGCTGGTGATCGTAATCACCGCAACGGCCTATGGGCTGCCCTATGCACACTCCCAGGTCGATAAAATGATGACGGATTACATCCTTCCGGCTGTAATAGCATCTCCCTGACCTCTCCTATCCGCCCAATTGAATAAACCAGGACGAGGCATAATTTTTATAGTCATTTCCTCATGACGAATGAGGAACACCAGCAGACAGAAGCCCAGATCTTTTACCACGAGTTGCTCCAGCTGCTCCAGGAAAGCCGCCATCACTATATGGTCGGGGGCGGATTTGCTTTTTTCCACTACACCGGCATCGTCCGCTTCACAAAAGACCTCGATATCTTTTGCAAGCCCTCGGAATATAGCGCCATCCTGCAGTTCTTTAACAGCCGCGGCTATACGACAGAACTGACGGATGCAAGATGGCTCGCCAAGGTGTTTTCAGGCAGCCGGTTCATGGACATAATCTTCGATTCGCCAAACGGGATCTGCGCCGTAGACGACAGCTGGTATCAGCACGCCGTCACCACTTTGTACCAGGATATCCCCGTCCAGATCATGCCCCTGGAAGAACTCATCTGGTGTAAACTCTTTGTCCAGAATCGCGAACGCTATGACGGTTCGGACATCAATCACCTGCTGCTGCACCAGGGAGACAAGCTGGATTGGGAAAGGCTGATGACCCGGGTAGACCGGCATTGGCAATTATTGCTGGCGCAATTCCTGTCCTTCCAGTTCGTCTATCCATCGGATTTTAGATCGATCATCCCACGGTCGCTTTTTGACGGCCTGCTCGACAGGGCACGTCAACAATACGAAGGCCCCGTTTCTGTCGAAAAGATCTGTCGCGGACCGCTGATCGACCAGACCCAGTATGCCGTAGATATTTTACAGGGAAATTACAAGGCAATGACCATAAAAACAATTTGAACATGCCTGCACAAGATGGAAAAACCAGGATAGCAGCCGTCGGCGATATTCACATACAGGAGACGGATCACAATAAATGGACAGAATATTTTAAAGAAATCTCGCGCCAGGCAGACATCCTTTTGCTCTGCGGCGACCTGACCAATACGGGCGACGAAGCCGAAGCCCAGGTCTTAAAGGAAGAGTTGAAAGCCTGCACCATACCTGTATTGGCGGTGTTGGGCAACCACGATCACGAAAAAGGACGGCACAAACTCATCCGTCAGGCGCTGCAAAGCGAAACGGTCCATATCCTCGACGGCGAAGCGATCGCCATCGGCAATATCGGCTTTGCCGGAGTAAAAGGGTTTGGAGGAGGCTTCGACAACTATATGCTTTCGATGTTTGGCGAAACGGCCATGAAAGCCTTTGTACAGGAAGCGGTCAACGAAGCCCTGCTCCTCGATCGGGCCCTGGCCCGTCTCGACCAGCAGCACGAAGGACTGAAAAAGATCGCGATCCTGCACTACTCTCCCATCCAGGATACGGTAAAAGGAGAACCCGAACAGATCTTTCCCTTTCTCGGCAGCTCACGTCTTGCCGATCCCCTCATCCGCCGCCAGGTGATCGCCACCTTTCACGGGCATGCCCATGCCGGTACACTCGAAGGCGCGCTTTCCAACGGGGCAAAGGTATATAATGTGGCAAAGCCTATTTTAATAAAGGCGGGTTATACGATGCCGTTCTTTTTATATGAAGTGTGAAATTTAAAAGCACTGCAGGACGCAGGTTTATTTATTTTTTGCGAAGCTTTTTCTTAACTGTCTTTACAAAAGCCTCCGGAACACCCATGAGCGAAGCAATCCGCTCAACAGGAAAGTCAGTGGACACCAACAGGGCACGGACGCCTTTTTCAAGCGCCTCTGTTTCTCTGATTTCCGCTATTTGTTCAATGATTCCCATTGTTCTTTCTCTACCTGTAATTTGATCCAGTTTCTCATCGAAGATACGATTTGTTTTTGGGTTCGCAAATACGAGGTAGTTGTTCAGGAACACCAATATATTCGCAATCTTCCTCTTCGTAAACATCCCTTTGGCAAACAACAACTTAGCCAATGCCAACTTCTCTTGCAGGAGCACAACCTCGGGAACCCGCCCCGCCAGCAGCGCTTTCTTTGCAGCCAACACGACAAGAGCAAAAGGATTATCGCTTGCAGCCAGCTCTTCATCGCTATAATCCTTTATCGCAACGGTATTGTATTCATATATCAAACGGGTACCGAAACAATAATGTTCCAATCTATTTACAATTGTTCCTCTTTGCGTCCCGGTAAAGATCGCAATGGCAGTGATCGGCTTTCGATACTTGTCAAAGATGCGATAATAATATTCAAACATCCGTTGTGGAAAAAGTGGGTCGCGCTGTCCTTGCACCTCCACATGCACGAGTACCCATTCTTCAGCGCCATCCTTCCGGAACACTTTGACCAGCTTATCCACCAATCGGAGCTTGCTGCCTTTATCCGGTTCAACAAAAAGTTGATTCAGCTCCTTATCCAAAAATTCAAATTTCCGACGCATATCGAATAACTTCTCCGCCTCCGGGAAGATAAACCGGAGCATATCGGCAAAAACTTCTTCAAGGATGCCTTTCCACAACTGATCATTACGACGGAGGGCTTTCATAACACTAATATACACCAATTTTATTGGTACATAACCAAAAATATTCAATACCCCGCCTGATCCAGCTCTGGTTTATCCAATAGTTTTGGGGTATTTGTCCAGCGAAAACATTTGCTTCGAGGCGATTTATCTACAATCCTTAACATATACATAATACTAATCCACTGAAAGCCAGCGTTGTTAGTGTGGCAAGATATTTTAATCCAATCAAGAAAAACCAAGTTATGAAGCACACAATAAAAAACGGTATCAGCCTCGTGCTCTTTTTTGCCGTAACAGCATTCTCCTTATCAAGTTGCTACGAAAGTCATTATTATCACCGCAACCATCATCATACCCGTGAATGGTACGACCGTCATCATACGCCGCCGCCAGCTGGGGTTGATTTCAACGTAGACGTTCACAACTAATTTGAAGTCCAATAATCCCAAGGACCCGGAAAGAAATTTCCGGGTCTTTTTTTTCGTACGCTTATTGTATCGATTCCGCACATTTCCAAACGCGCAAAAGCCCTAAACTTCCTGAAAACCAATCCTCTATAAAACCGGCCTCTTTTTTGGCCAATCTCCTGCATGCTGAAAAACTACTTACTTGTCGCACTGCGCAGCTTCCAACGGAACAAGATCTTTTCGCTGATCAATATCGTCGGCCTTGCCATCGGTATCAGCGCTTCCCTGATCATCTTCCTCATCGTATCCTACGAATTCAGCTTCGACAAGTTTGAAAAAGACAACGCCCGCATCTACCGCGTCGTCACCGATTATAAATTCGCAGAAAACGATTACCACAGCTACGCGGTGACCAAAGCCCTGCTGCCCGCAGCGCCAAAAGAAGCGACCGGCATTGAACTCGCCGTCCCGATGATCCAATGGGAAGACAATACCAGCGTCAGCATTCCATCCGGCAAAGCAAATGCGCCAACCGTCTTTAAGGATCAGGCGATAATCGCCAATGTCGACAGCCGGTTCTTTGCCCTTATGCCCTATACCTGGCTGGAAGGATCTGCTTCGACATCCCTGAACCAGCCCTATCAGGTCGTTCTTACCGCCAGCCAGGCCCATACATACTACCCCAACCTCTCCTATAGTGAAATTATCGGCAAACCGCTCACGCTGAACGACAGCGTGATCACAAAGATTACCGGTATCGTCGCCGACCTGGATCGGAACACCAGTTATGACTATACGGTCTTTGTGTCCTGGCCAACCATCGAAACACCCCGGCTTCGTCCCCCGGATGCAGACCAATGGGATAACACCAATGGCAACACACAGTTCCTTGTCAAGCTCCTGCCAGGCGTTCAACCCGCACAAATGGCCCATCAACTGACCCACCTCTTCGATATACACCATCACATTGACCCTAACGATCACAGCACGACGACCTTTAATCTCGAACCCCTGCGCGAAGTGCATTTCTTCTCCGCATACAACAGGGACGACACCAACACCCACCTTGCCCATAAACCCACGCTCTATGGCCTCATCGCCGTTGCTACCTTTCTGCTGCTGCTGGCCTGTATCAACTTTATAAACCTGACGACAGCCCAGGCCGCCCAGCGCGCCAAAGAGATCGGTATCCGCAAAACTATGGGCAGCAGCCGCCTCCAACTGACCATCCAGATCCTCAGCGAGACTTTCCTGCTTACCCTCACTGCAACGATCTTTTCCATCCTGCTGACACCCTTGTTCCTGAAGGTCTTTGCCGATTATATCCCGGCTGGCCTCAACGCCAACTGGATATCACAGCCCTTTGTCATCGGTTTCCTTTTTGCATTGGTTATAGTAGTCAGCGGCCTGTCCGGCATCTACCCCGCCCTTGTCCTTTCTTCCTGGCAGCCCGTTCTCGTACTAAAGAACCAGGCTTATGCAAACTCAGGCAAGAGCCGCTCGGCATGGCTTCGCAAATCGCTCACGGTATCGCAGTTCGTGATCGCCCAGGTCTTTATCATCGCTACGATCCTGGTAGGAAAACAGATCAGCTATTCGCTGAATAAAGACATGGGTTTTAAAAAAGACGCCATCATCTCCTTCCGCACCGACTACCGCCGGCCCAAACCAAAGATAGCCGTACTGATGCAGTCGCTGCAATCGATCCCCGGGATAGAAAGAATCAGCATGAACATCAACCCCCCATCCTCCCACGGCAGCTGGACGAGCACGATGACCTATAAGGACGGGAAAAAGAATATAGAGACGGAGGTAGAGATCAAAAAAGCCGACAGTAATTATATCCCGCTCTACCACCTGCACCTGTTGGCAGGTACCAATATTACCAACTCCGATACGACCAATGCTGTTATCCTGAACAGGACCTTTGCCCAAAGACTCGGCTTCCAGGACCCTAACGCTGCGATCGGAAAAATGCTCTACTGGGATAAGAACGTGCCCATCATCGGCGTAATAGAAGACTTTCATCAAAAGTCATTGCACGAAATCATCAAACCCCTCGTCATCAGCAACGGCTCGAATAATTCGAGGAGCATCAGCATCGCCCTTCAGCCCAATACCGCCAACTGGCCGGCAACTATCGCCGCCATTGGAAAGGCGTTTAAAGACATCTACCCCGACGATACGTTTGACTATCATTTTGTCGACGAGTCCATCGCAAAGTATTATACGGCGGAGCAAAAACTCTCCCGCCTGCTGGCCTGGGCTACAGGTCTCGCCATTACGATCAGCTGTCTCGGACTGCTGGGCCTCGTCATCTATATTACCAACCAACGCAAGAAAGAGATCGGCGTCAGAAAGGTCATCGGCGCCACTGTCGCCCAGATCACCCTCCTGCTCTCTGCCGACTTTATAAAGCTAGTCCTGCTGGCCATCGTCATATCATTGCCCATCGCCTGGTGGTTGACACACAAATGGCTGCAAGGCTTCGCCTATCGTACGACGATCAGCTGGTGGATATTCCTGGCCGGCGGCGGCATCCTCCTCGGATTTGCACTGCTCATCCTGTGCTGGAGAACGTTCCGCGCCGCCATGGCCAACCCGGTCGAAAGTCTGCGAACGGAGTAAGAAGCCCCCCCTCTCGCACCCCGCCGCCAACAAGAAACCCATCGACCGGGCCGCGCAGTTTATACGGTCCCGCGCAGTCTACACGGGACTGCGCAGTCTACACGGGCCCGCGCAGCCCAGCTCCAGCCGGAAACATCGTACCGCACTATGCCGGCAGGAAACTGCAAATTCAGTACATTTATGACATGAAAGAGGACAAACTCCCTACCATAAAGGAGATAGCCAAACAGCTGAACGTTTCGGTCTCGACCGTTTCCCGCGCCCTTCACGACCACCCCGGTATCGGACTCCGCACAAAGATGCGCGTCCAAAAGCTGGCGCAGGAACTCGATTACGAACCCAACCAAACCGCCATCTTTTTCAAACAGCGGAAAACCTTCACCATCGGCGTTGTCCTCCCCAACCTGAAAGAGGAATTCTTTTCGGAAGCCATCAATGGCATCGAAGAGATCGCCATTCAAAACAAATACAGCGTACTGATCAGCCAATCTAAAGACGAAGCCGAGCGGGAAAAGCAGATCATCACCACCATGAAGAACAACCGCGTCGATGGCATCATCGTATCCCTGGCCAAGCACACGGTCTCCTACGAACATTTCATCGCGCTGAAGAAATACAATATACCCGTCGTCTTCTTCGATCGTGTACCCACAGGACCGGATTTTAATAAGGTATACTCCAACATGAACAGTGGCACCCGGGAAGCCATAGAATTCCTGATCGACAAGGGTCACCGTCGTATCGGCGTCCTCAACGGGCCCGAAGAAATGAAGTCCTCCAAAGAACGCACGGAGACTTACAAACAAGTATTGGTTAAGAAGCGGCTCAAGATCGACCTCGGCCTTGTCGCCTCCACCGACCTGACCCGGGAAGGCACCTTTAAAGCCATGGAAGCTCTGCTAAGCCAACGTCCAAAGCCAACCGCTATTCTGGCCATCAACGATTATATAGCGCTGGACGCAATGCTCTACGCCCGCCAGCAACGGCTAAAGATCAATAAAGACATTACTTTCGTCAGTTACGCCAATCTGCCCATTACCAGCTATCTGGAAACGCCGCCAATGGCTTCCGTAGAACAATACCCCTTTAAACAAGGCGCCAAAGCCGCAGAGATACTGATCGACCTGCTAAAGAAAGAAGACAAACCCGCCAAACCAGGCGACCCGGAAACCTTCCAGAATGTCGTGATCAACGGCCAGCTGGTCGTTCACTCCAAACGCTGATCAGGGACGTCAGCAAGCCAATAACGGCATGCACGCAGAATGCCGGGACCTGGCAAAGTTCCCGCAACCGTTTGCGTATGTGTCGGATCGAAATCTTCCATAAGTTTGAGCCGTATAAATCTCGATTCATGCTCGATCAGGTCCTGACTGCTTATGGCTTTTCTAACGATATCCAGGTAACCCCGCACGGTAGCGGTCTCATCAATCACACCTGGAATATCCGCAGTCAACAAGGAAATTTTATCCTCCAGCAGATCAACCACGAGGTGTTCGCCCGGCCCTGGCTGATCACCGAAAACATCGAAAAGGTAAGCACCTGGCTGAAAACCCATTTCCCCGAAGTCACCTTTCCCCGCCCCGTTGCGTCCGTCAAAGGGGAGACGATGGTGGAGATCGACGGCGGCTACTACCGGCTATACCCTTTTATAGAACAGTCTTTTACGATAGACGTTGCCGATACGCCCTCGCAGGCCTTCGAAGCAGCCCGACAATTCGGCGCCTTTACCCGGATGCTTTCGGGCTTCCCTGCCGACAAATTGCACGAAACGCTTCCCGGCTTTCATGACCTTTCCCGCCGCTACCAGGACTTCAAACAAGCGCTGGTCAAAGGCAACCCCGACCGTCTTCGCAAAGCCGGCAGCCTTATCGGTTACCTTCAGGCCCAGAATGGACTGGTCAGCGAATATGAAAAGATAAGAACAGACCCGGCATTCCGGCTTCGCGTTACCCACCACGACACCAAGATCAGCAACGTGCTGTTCGACGCAAAAGGAAAGGGTATCTGCGTGATCGATCTGGATACGATGATGCCCGGCTACTTTATCAGCGATGTCGGCGACATGCTCCGCACCTATCTGTCACCCGTCTCGGAAGAAGAGAAAGACCTGTCGCTGATAACCATCCGGGAATCGTATTTTCAGGCGATTGTAGAAGGCTACCTCGGGCAGATGAGGGACGAGCTTACAGACAAGGAAAAGGCCGCCTTTACCTATTCCGGCGCCTTTATGATGTATATGCAGTCGCTCCGCTTCCTGACGGACTATCTGAACGACGACGTCTATTATGGGCGCAAATACGAAGACCATAACTACATCCGCAGTCTCAACCAGGCCACCCTGCTGGATCTCTACCAGGAAAAAATGCCGACACTGCGCAATATCACCCGCAAAGTCACCATGGAAGGGGCATAAAAAACCCCGGCCCGTTAAAGCCGGGGACAGAGCCCGTTTTGTAACCTCATGCCTAATAGACTGGTTTCAGCCCCCTTTTCCTCCAGTCCTCGATGATAGGAAGGAAAGGTCCGTATTTATGCTGATCCTCGGAGAAGTTATCAGCAAAAGGCGCATGATCGTAATCGATCGACTTCTCATTGGGATGAGGATAGTCGTAACTTTTTACTTCGGGACGGGTATGAAGCTTGTCGTCATTTACAAAAGCCGCCACATCCAAAGCCTGCACATCCGTCAGAAAAGGCTTGCTGTAAACTGCTTTATCATAAGGCATATTCGCTTTGATCCATTGCGCCGCCTTGATGATCCTGTGCATACTGCTTCCGGGCTGATAAGCCTCCTTTCCCCACAAAGGCGGATATACATAAGTTACGCTATCTCCCCGCAATAACCCTTCTCCATTCGAGCCATGACAACGGGCACAGTTCTCGGCATACACAGCGCGTCCCCGCTCGGGATCGGCCGCAACCACAGGAAATTCGACCTCCAGGTTCTTTTCCCCCGGAAAGGATTTACGCCCCGCCACATATCCATTGATCCACTTGAAGTAAGAAAGAAAAGCGACCATCTCCTTGCTGTCCAGCGGCAATGGCTTTCCATTATGCGGCCGCATGACGCAGTTGTTTACCCGCTCAGCCAACGTCAGCACCTTCCCTTCCCTGGCCCTGTATTGCGGATAACTTCCGTGCGAGGCCATCAGGTTAAACGAATAAGGCTTTGTCCCGGCGTTCTGATGACAGTTGGTACAGTTCATTCGGTTCCCCAGATATTTTCCATTGACGCCATTGGGCCCGATATAATACGAGGTGTTTACCATCAGCGCGATTCCATAACGGACGGCTTCACCAAAGGCATCATGAGGTATCGTCGTTGTGTCGATCGTTACGATAGAATCGATCTTTACTACCTTCACTTCATGCCCGGTGCCGTCCGTACAGGCGATAAATCCTGCTCCCGTAAGCGCGATCAACGATAGCGCAAAGCTTAATTTCTTCATGCTTTAAAAGTTTATTTTGTCGAAAGCCAGGGACTTACCTGCTCCCTGGTCAAAAATTCCACCCGGTAAGGCGGTATCGCCGTCTCCATATCCCAAAGTAAGGTGCCTTTCCTGTTCGCCAGCACGGTGATCTTTCGCTTACTGCTGCAACAAAGGATCGTAGTGTCATTGATCAGATAAGCGCTGCCCATCCGGTCATTATAGATATCCGGCGGCAGCTGAACATGAAGGTCCGTCGCGGCCGTCAGCGAAGCCTCGTTCAACCGGATCGCATAAGCCTCGGAGATACGCCTGTCCAACCCATTGTTAAAAAACATCAGATTCCCCTGCGCATTGATGTGCGCCGCATGCGCCTGGCTAAAGTTGCAGTCCGCAGGCATCGCAAAAGAGCCGCCCTTGCCAAACTTCCAGAGCACCTTGCCGGTATGCGCATCGATCTTCCAGATCTGGCCATTATTGTAAAAGGACGCCAAATAGTTCCCATCCTTATCGTAGTTAAGACTATTCGCATGCATCCAGTCCCGACGGGTCTTTAACAGGTTCGGATCCTTCAAGGGATCGACCACATCGAAGACGCTCCAGGACCAGACCTTATGCCCCGCTTTGTCGAGGATAAGGATCCCATCTCCGTTGACTGTGTCCTGGGCACCCCCGCCGACCGAACGAAGATCCAACAGCCGCTGATCGACAAAGAGCGTCACATACTGCCCCGCCTCGTTTTTTAAGATCTCGTGATGGATCGAATAATGCAGATCGTTGGTTCCCTTCTTAAGGTAATCGACCGTGTCCCCCATCAAATTGATCTCCAGGATCTCGCTGCCATAACTGGTCGGCTCATCGTTCTTTCCCAGGATGCTTACGATCGTCTGATCCTTTGTAAAATGGGTCACCTTGAAGCCCGTCCCATCCACCTCGTGATACCAGCGGATATTTCCCTTGTAGTCGACGATATAATCGAGCCCCGGCGTCTCGCGCTTGTTCAGCAGCATCAACCCTTCTTTAAAGACAGGAGGAACCAGCCCCAACGAATCTTTCGTCGCAATAAACTGCTCTTCGAGCCAGAGCGGCAAGGCAGGCGACGTAAAGGGATAGACCTTTGAGGCCTTCTCCCCGCCCGGCGCGAGCGTCACCACCTGAAAGGAATATTTCGTCTTTGGAACGATATTGAGCAGGACCATCGAATGATTGACGCCGAATCCAGACTTTGGCGATTCATATGCCCGTGATACCCCCAGGCTGTCCGGCCAATAACGCACAAAGGTGACGGCAGAATCGCCTGTCACCGCATCGATCTGGATCTGCAGCTGGTTATTGTGATGAATGCCGATCCTTATCTCCCTGACAGCACTGCCGCCGTAGCGGCAGGCTGTCAAAAGGAGAACCCACATGCTGAAAAGATATCTCATCGGTCTGAGTTGTCAAGATTTGGATCGATCTGCACCTGCGCCAGCGGATAAGGGAAGTACGTGTTCTTTGGCATCGTGATGCTAGGCGTCTGTCCAATACGCGTCAGATAAGCGTTGACGATGACGTCGTATTTGTTCATACGGATGAGATCCTCCCGCCGCTTGCCTTCATAAAAGAATTCCCATCCTCTTTCCTGCAATAACGCGTCCCGGAAGCTGTCCTGGGTATAGCTGCCCGCAACCAGCTGCTTTGCGTGTGAACGCGCCTTCACCTGGTTGATCAGGTCAAAGCTTTCTGTGTTAGGACCATTCAGCTCATTCAATGCCTCAGCACGGCTTAACAGCACATCCGCATAACGCAGGATATCTACACTGTGGCCGTCATAGTAGGCGGTAACGGAACCAAGACTGTCTGCATATTTCTTCGTCGCAATGTCGGGCATATAATAATATCCTGCTGGCGCGGTAGCCGTCAGCGTCGGTCCATTGGTGTGGATCAACCCATCGGTGCCGGTATAGTTGGGATAGAAACACCATTTGCGGTCATCAACGGAATCGAAGCTGTTCCAGAAATCCCAGGATACCGCATAGTACTGCCAGCGGTTCTGTACGACGGGATGGTTCAGCGGACCAAAGTGATTCATCAATTCAGCGCCATTGGTATTGGCGTCACAAAGCACAGAAAAGATATTCTCGCTGCACCACTTGTTGGCTTCTGTAAACAGTCCCAGATAGCTGGGATAAAGGCTGTAAACGCCAAGGTCCATCACCTGCTTGGCCATATCCGCAGCCGATTGCCACTGTTTGGCCCGCAGATAGATCTTGGTCATCAGCGTCATTGCGGCGCCCTTTGTAGCACGTCCTACATCATTTGTCGAATAGATCGCATTATTCTGATAGTTCAGCGGCAGCGTTGCAGCGGCAGTCGTCAGATCGCCAAGCAACAGCGAATCGATCGACGCAACCGAAGTCGGCGCAGGCTGGCTGGTATAACTGGGGTTGGCAATGTCCTTCTCGGTAGACAGGATAACAGGACCAAAGGCCGTGGTAAGATCATAGTAAGCAACGCTGCGGCAAAACTTTATCTCCGAAAGGAATTGCGCCTTTTGCGCATCGGTGATCGTCGTCATCTTCTCGATATTGTAGATCGAGTTGTTGGCGTCAGAGATAAGCTTATACGCATATTGCCAGTCCTGCGCAAGCAGGCCGTTGGCGGAATTCCATTGGGCCAGCGACAACTGCCCCGGATCGCCGCCATAGCTGCAGTGCCCGACATCGGTCGTAAGATCGGTCAGCGCGAAGTGTCGAACCGTCCAGTAAGTATAGTTGTCCCCTACGGAAGGCCCCTTCAGACGCGCATAGACGGCATTGACCGCCGCTATCGCATCCGACTCCGTCAGAAAGGCGTTTTGGGAAGTGATCGTGCTGTAAACCTTCGCATCCAGATTCTTATTACAGGCCATCAACAATAGGACCGGTATCATCAGTAAAACAAACGAATATTTTTTCATGACTAACTTCTTTAGAGTGATTAGTGGATGGTCAGTTTTGCGCCTACGATAAAGGTGCGGAAGGCTGGAAAGCCGGTAAAGTCAAGACCGCCGCCGATATTGCTGCCGCTGTGAACGTTGACCTCGGGGTCAGTGCCTTTATAACCCGTGATCTTGAAAACGTTCTGCGCAGAGGCATAGAACCGGATCGCTTCCAGGAAAGACACGTGATTGGTCAGACTTTTTGGCAAGCTATATCCCAGCGCTACGTTCTTCAGACGGACATAAGAGGCGTTCTCGACAAAACGGGAATTGACATAGCTGCCATATGTGCTCAGGAAGTAGCCATCCCGCGGAACACTTGTGTTCTCATGCGAACCGGCAACAAAACGATCCAGCACCGCCTTTCCTGTCGTAGACTCCATCACCAGTCTGTTCATGTCATATAAATGATAGCCAAAAGCTCCCTGGAAGAAGATGCTCAGATCAAAGCCTTTATACCGGAAATCATTGCTAAAGCCGGCGATATAATGCGGGGTTGTATTTCCCAGGTAGGTACGGTCATCAGGAGTGATCGAACCATTCCCGTTCAGGTCTTTATACTTCGGATCGCCCGGCTTGCTCAGCGGCTGCGCAGCATCGTTTTCGCCGCTCTTGATCACGCCATCGTACTTATAGCCATAGAGCATCCCCAACTCTTTACCCGGAACCAGCCGGGTAAACTCCTGGGCAGAGACGACGCCGCTGGGATTGGCAGTCGTATAGGAGATATAGGAGATAGAAGGTGGCAAAGAAAGTACTTTCTGCCGGTTGTAGGCTGCATTGAAAGTCGTATTCCAGGAGAAATCCTTTGTAGTAATATTGTCCGTCGTCACGCTGAACTCGATACCCTGGTTCCGGATAGAACCAGCATTGGCAGTCTGCGAGCTGAATCCCCACCACTGCCCGACAGGAACGGAAAGGAACAGGTTGCTGGTCGTCTTGCGATAATAGTCGATAGTGATATTGATCTTTCCCTTAGATACGCCCAGATCAAAACCGGCATCGAATTGTTTGGCGCTTTCCCATTGCAGATTAGGATTGGCCAGAGCGGCAGGCTCGGAGCCTCCGGACAAAACGCCGCCCGTCGAAAGCACGGTATTATAGTTGGTCCACCTGCTCAGGGAAGGATAATATCCAATCTGGTCATTACCCGTCGCCCCATAGCTCAACCGGGCCTTCAGACTGTAGATATTATATTTCTTCAAGAACCCTTCGTCCGTAAACCGGTATGCCAAAGCACCCGACGGGAAATAACCATTTCGTTTGTTGGCCCCGAAAGCGGAAGAACCATCCCTGCGAAAGGTAAATGTCGCCAGTAGCTTTTCTTTGTAAGAGTAGTTCAGACGGCCAAAGATCCCATTACGCTTTATCTCATTTTTGCTGCTGGTCGGCGCAGGATAGCTGGTGGCGCCCGCGCTGAGGTTATTATTCAGATAGAGATCAGTGGAATATCCTTTGCTGCCCGCCCCCAGCGTGTAATATAGATCCTTTTGGTTGGTATAGCCAAGCATAGCGGTCAACGAATGATCCCCCGCCATGTATTTGTAAGTCAGGTATTGCTGCGTCAACCATCTTTCCGCGGTAGACATTTGCTCTGCCGCCACACCGCCATTCGCTGCACCAGCCACCAGGCTCAACGGTATATACTGTCCATCCGTCGTCTGGTTAAACTCTCCGCCGCCATCGATGTGATAGGTCAGGTGCTTGATGATATCATAGTCGAGATAGATCGTTCCGTTGATCAGCTTATTGGCCTCGGTATTGGTTGGCTCTAAGAGGGTAGCCAGCGGGTTGTCCTTTCCGAGATACTGATAATAGGTGCCATTCGCATTATATACAGGGATGTTGGTCCCGTAGGTCAGCAGGGAATACAACGGCGCCGTGATATCACCGGAATACTTCTGCAGATCTGAGTTCCGGCTGGCAGCATAAACGCTGGCGCCAACTTTTGCCCCGCTGTTCAATGTCTTCTCGGCGCCAACACGCGCCGTCACTCTTTGCATATCCGTGTGACGCAAAACACCGTCCTGGTTGGTGTAACCGATCGACGCATACATACGACCACCCTGATCGCCGCTGCTGATACTGACCATTTCGTTCTCGACGGTTGCCGTACGGGTTCCCAGCTTATACCAGTTAGTGTTGGCTGTAGGAAAGCTCGCACCAAAGGGTGGGGTCGTAGCATTTTCAACCGCAATCGCATTCTGAATAGATTGATACTGCTCGCCGGTGATCAACCCCGGATGATAGGTAAGGCTTTGCCAGCCCTTTGAAGCATCCCCTTCTACGACTACTTTACCATTCTTTCCTTTCTTGGTCGTGATCATTATAACGCCATTCGAACCACGCGCTCCAAAGATGGCCGTGGACGAAGCGTCTTTGAGAATTTGTATATTCTCGATATCATTGGGATTGATGTACTGTCCATTGTCGGAAATAAATCCGTCTACCACATACAAAGGTCCGTTCGTCGAGTTGACCGAGTTGCCGCCGCGGACAACGATATTCAGACCCGCGCCAGGCGAAAAATCTGACTGTTGAACCTGAACGCCGGCAGCCCTGCCCTGCAAAGCCTGCCCCACGTTTGTAACAGGCCCATCCAACGTCAGATGATCACTGTTCACCGAGCTGACCGATCCGGTGAGATCTTTTCTTTTCACCGTACCGTAACCAATTACCACGACCTCCTCAATCTTTTTGGTGATAATATTCAGCTTGATATCGAGACTGGCAGATTCTCCAACAGCCACCTCCTGGTCCTCGTAACCTACCGAACTGACTAGCAGCACAGGATGACTCCCTGTGATCTTCAGCGTAAATTTGCCCTCGGCATTTGTCGCTGCCCCTTTCTGCGTTCCTTTTAGATTGACCGTCGCCCCAAATAAAGGGACGCCTTTTGAATCGGTGACCACACCGGAAATTTCACGGCCTGGTTTCTGCGCGGAAGTGGATAAGGCTGAATAAAGCAATAGTGTCAGGCACACTAGCAAATAGGTGATTCGTCTCATACAGTTTTTGTTTTGGTGGTAAACAATTCAGCCAAATAAAAATAGAGGAATTCTCTTAGAAATAATTTTCGCGGCGACGCAGCGCCGGCGAGATGTGCGCATGCAAACGTTTGATATTTTCGTGCAAACGTTTGCGTATCTTTTGGGGAGGTCAATCCTCGATTTTTACTCAATCGTTTGCGAAAAAGTCATCGGTCGATTTGACCTAGTTTTAAGCATCCAAAATACTGCTCACATGAAAGGAGGTTCTATTTCCGTCATATTCGCTCTTCTTGTTTCCGTCGCTAATGGACAATCGGTCAAATCCCCCGCCAGCCACAAGGCTTCTGTGCCCTCTCCCAAATTTACCAGCGGCCATAATGAATGGAATGCCGATAGCCTCGGCAATATCCGCGCCGTCGTTACGACGCCCTCCACAGGCCATCTTGCCAAAGTAACTATCCCCTGGCGTCGTCCCGATATCAATCCTCAAAACAAACGCATCATCGTACAGGATGGACAGACCAACCAACTTATCACAAACGTATATACCGGCACGCTAAACAACGAATCCGGTGAAGTATACTTCGAACCGGTATCCGGCAAAGGCACATACTATATATATTACATGCCCTACAAGAACGAAGGACGTTCCAACTATCCAAAGGGCGTATATCTGCAACCCAATACCAAAACAGACCCTCCGGCCGCCGATATCACAGCAACGGTCCGCGAAATCGAATCCATCGACTCGTTCAACACGGTGTATCCGATGGAAGTCATCGCCACGGAAAAGGAAACGCAGTCACTGCTGACATGCGCTGCCGCAAAAGATTATCTCGTCTTCCCCGAAGACCGTATGTACCCGGTGAAGATGAACAACCGGCTCCCCCAACGCTGGACAAGCCGCCCTTATACAAAGTCCTTTACCGGCACAGCAAGCCGCGGTGAATATTACTCCTTCCAACTCGGTATCGATGCATTGACCGCACTCAATAATGTACGCATTGTATTCAGTGACCTGCGCAGCTCCGACGGTTCATCGATCTCCAAAACCGCCCTATCCTGTATCAACAACAGCGGCGTCGACTATACAGGCAAACCCTTTACCAAGACGGTCAACGTCCCCGCCGGCATGATCCAGTCGATGTGGTGCCTGCTGAACATCCCCACTGCAACAACAGCGGGACAGTACACCGGCACAGCCACGATCGAAGCGGATGGCCTTGCCCCCAAGGTCATCACACTCCACATAAAGGTGCTGCCAACCCTGTTAGCCGACGGCGGTATCAGCACACCCCAGGAACAAACACGCCTGCACTGGCTGAACTCGACGATGATGCAGGATAATACGGTCATCGCCCCTTATACCCCGCTTCAGGTAAAAGGACAAAGCATCGGCCTGCTGGGCCGTCAGCTGCTGATCGGCGCAGATGGTCTCCCCGCACAGATCCAGACTTTTTTTACCCCGGAAATGACGGGCTATACAAAGACACCCAATAACCTGTTAAGCGCTCCCATCCATTTTGCGCTCACCGACGCCAGCCACCAACCGGTCAACCTCCACGCCAACGGGCCGGTCTTTACCAAACAAGAAGACGGCACAGTCGAATGGAACGCACAGTCCGCCAACAACGGGCTTCGCATGGACGTCAACGCGCGCCTCGAATTCGACGGCTTTCTCTCCTACCAGGTAAAAGTGACAGCCCTGCAGGATATCTCCCTCGTCGACATCAGCCTCGTTATCCCCTTCCGGAAAAGCATGGCAAGGTATATGATGGGTCTAGGACAGAAAGGAGGCATCTGCCCTGATGATTTCGACTGGAAATGGCAGGTAGCTGCCAAAAACCAGGACGGCGCATGGATCGGAACGGTTAACGCAGGTTTACAATATTCTCTTAGAGACGAAAAATATACCCGCCACCTCAACACTAATTTCTATCTGCAGAAGCCTTTGCTCCTCCCTGCCTCATGGGGTAATGCAGACAAGGGCGGTATCCGCTTCACCACCGCCGACACCACGCTTTCGGTACAGAATTTCAGCGGCAGCAGAACCATGCATGCCGGCGATACGCTCTATTATAATATCACCTTCCTGATCACGCCCTTTCATCCGCTGAATACGGATTTCCAATGGGCAACCCGCTTCTATCACAGATACAACGACATCGACAGCATCCGGGCGACAGGAGCCACCGTCGTCAATATCCATCATGCTACCCCCATCAATCCCTGGATCAACTATCCGTTTATCGAATGGAAGGCGATGAAGAATTATATCGACGAAGCGCACAGCAAAGGTCTGAAGGTGAAAATTTATAATACTGTGCGCGAACTTTCCGACCACGCCTACGAACTCTTTCCCATGCGCAGCCTCGGACATGAAATTTATTCGACCGGCAAGGGCGGCGGCTTCAGCTGGCTGCAGGAACACGTAAAAGAAGACTATATCGCCGCCTGGTTCGTACCGGAGATAAAAGACGCTGCATTGATCAACAGCGGTATGAGCCGCTTGCATAACTATTATGTAGAAGGCATGAACTGGCTCGTTCAGAACGTTGGCATCGACGGCATCTATCTCGATGACGTTGCCTTTGACCGGATCACGATGAAGCGGATCAAACGCGTCCTTACCCGCGATGGTCACCCCGGTATTATCGACCTTCACTCCGCCAATCAATACAACAAGAGCGACGGCTTTAACAACAGCGCCAACCTCTATATGGAACACTTCCCCTATCTCAACCGGCTTTGGTTTGGGGAATATTTTGACTATGAGAAGAATGATCCCGCATTCTTTCTGACGGAAGTAAGTGGGATCCCGTTTGGTCTCATGGGCGAGATGCTCCAGAACGGCGGTAACCCTTACCGGGGTATGGTCTATGGCATGACCAACCGTATGCCCTGGAGCGAGAATGCCGACCCCCGTCCCATCTGGAAAACATGGGACAATTTCGGAATGCAGGGGACAGAAATGATCGGCTATTGGAGCGGCCACTGTCCCGTCTCCACTACCGACAGTCTCGTGCTGGCAACCGTTTACAAAAAGAAAGGCGCCGCCTTGGTCGCAATCGGAAGCTGGGCTTCTTCCGATACGACCATCCATCTGAATATCGACTGGAAGGCGCTTGGCATCGACCCCGCAAAGGCTGTGATCACCGCTCCGGCTATCGCCAACTTCCAACCCGCCGCAAACTTTGATGCGGCATCGGCCATCCCGGTTCAGAAGAACAAAGGCTGGATACTGATCATTAACGAGAAATAATACGCGCATGAAAAAAACATTGGTTGCCTTATTGTTCCTCGTTGCTGCCCGCGCGACAGCACAGTCGACGGCCGCATCCGCCGCGCAATCGACCGAAGCTGCCCACCATCCGGGTTCCGTTGCGTCCTCCCCTGCACAACCGCCCACGGCCGCGATCTCCGAGTCAGAGCAGTCCTTTCCAACCTATGACTTCTCCGACCCAAGCCCGATCCCCTTGTTGACACCCGTCTACCCCTATTTCCGGTACGACGGTTTTACCTCGACTGCCACACCAAAAAAGTGGAAGGTGATCACGCTGGAGAATAAATATATAAAGCTCCTCATCTTTCCGCAGGTAGGCGGCAAGGTCTGGGCCGCGATCGAAAAATCAACCAATCGCCCTTTTCTCTACTTCAACCATACCGTCAAATTCAGGGATATCGCGATGCGCGGTCCCTGGACCAGCGGCGGGCTCGAAGCCAACTTCGGGATCATGGGCCATACCCCTGCCACCGCCACCCCCGTCGACTATCTGACCCGTATCAATGAAGACGGCAGCGCCAGCTGTTTTATCGGCTGTCTCGACCTGCTGACACGCAGCTACTGGCGGGTCGAGATCCGCCTCCCCTCCGATCAGGCCCTGTTCACCACCACCGCCCGCTGGTACAATACCACGGCGCAGGAACAGCCCTATTATCACTGGATGAATGCAGGCCTAAAGGCCGGAGACGATCTTGAATTCATTTTCCCTGGGAACAAGTACCTCGGGCATTCCGGCGAATACGCGGCCTGGCCGGCCAATCCAAATGCTCCCGATCAGCCCGGGGTTTCCGCAGCTCCCGACCAGCCCAGGGTCTCCGCAGCTCCCGACCAGCCAGGGGTTTCCGCAGCTCCCGACCAGCCCGGGGTCTCCGCAGCTCCCGATCAGCCAGTGGCCGCTGCCAGCCAGCCCGAATCCATTAGCCGCCCCGGCGTGTCTGCCGCAGTGGCGAAACCGATCAACTGGTATAAGAACAACGACTTCGGCGGCTACAAGTCCTACCACGTCTTTGGCCGTTATACCGACTTCTCCGGCGCCTACTGGCACAATGACGACATGGGCACCGTACGCTATGGCACACACGACGATAAAGCGGGCAAAAAGATCTGGATCTGGGGCTTATCACGACAAGGCATGATCTGGGAAAAACTACTCACCGACACCGACGGACAATATGTCGAATCGCAGTCCGGCCGGCTCTTTAACCAGAACGGCGACAAGTCAACCTTAACGCCTTTCAAGCACAGAGCGCTCGCACCCTATGAATCCGATACCTGGCAGGAATACTGGTATCCCCTACTTGGAACAAAAGGATTTGTCGCAGCAAGCGAATATGGGGCGCTGAATCTGCGTATAGTCGACGGTCGTCTTCATATCGACTTCTCACCGACGCGCGAGTTCGAAGACTCATTACATATCACCGCCGCAGGAAAAACGATTTATAATAAATACATCCATTTCAAGCCGCTGAAAACCTTCTCCGATTCTGTTGCGCTCACGCCTGCCGGGGACTCTTCCAGCCACCGCACCACCACAGCTGGGGACCTCGCTCTCTCCGCCATCCTCGGCCCCCGCCACCTGGTCTATGACGCGGCCGCCGACACCCTCTCCCGCCCCGTCAACGCGCCCGCAGACTTCGACTGGACTACCGCCTATGGCCACTATCTGAAAGGCTGCGAAGCGCTCGATCAGAAATTCTACCCCGAAGCCGAACTCGACTTTGACAGCGCGCTGGCCAAAGACCACAACTACCTGCCCGCCCTCGCCAAACAAGCTGGCCTGTACTATCGCAATATCCGCTACAGCGAAGCGCTGACCCTTGCAAAACGCGCGCTCAGCATCAACACCGAAGACGGCGAAGCCAACTTCATTTACGGTTTGATCAACGAACAGCTTGGACGCGATGTCAACACAAGAGGCGCTCTCATGACCGACGTGGAACATGCCCACGACAGCAACGCCGGACATCATTATACCACCGACGCCAAAGATGGCTTCGATATCGCCAGCCTCGATCCGGCCTGGCGCAGTGCAGCCGAAGCCTCCCTTGCCCGTATCTGGCTCCGCGAACACAACCTCGACCACGCGATGGCATCCGTCGACAAGGCCCTGACCGCACAACCGCAGAATATGGAAGCGCTGCAGCTGCGCGCCCTTATTGCCCGCTTACAAGGGAATACCGCGTTACACACCACGGCCATCCATACCATACTCACCCTCGATCCTTTAAACTTTTTTGCACGCTTCGAGACCGCCCCCGATTCGCTGTCCGCATATATAAAAAGCGAACTGCCCCAGGAAACCTATCTCGAACTCGGCATCTGGTATGCCAACCTCGGTCAGACCAACGACGCTCTTGCCGTTCTTCGCCAAAGCCCTCCCGTACCCGAGGTCCGCTGCTGGATAGCCTATCTGACGCACCAGCCCTTCGATACGACCCATATCGACCCAACCCGGTCCTTTCCCTTCCGTTCGGAAACCGCTGCCGTCCTTGAAGCGCTGCTGGCCAAACAACCCGGTTGGTTTCTCCGCTATCAGCTAGCGCTTATCGATAAAGATCGTAACCGTACCCAAGAAGCCCGCCAACTGCTAAACGCATCAGGCGACGAACCTTCTTTCGCACCCTTTTATGCGACCAGGGCGGCCCTGTCCAACGATTCCGCATCCATACTCCATGACCTGCAAAAAGCCCTGACCCTCGATCCCCAATGGCGCTGCCAAAAGCTGCTGGCCGAATTTTATCTCAACCACGCAGAATATACAAAGGCCGAAACCATCGCTGGATCCTTTTATCGCTCGCATCCCCAATCCTATATCATGGGTATGCTCTATGCAAAAGCTTTGCTGCTGAACCACCGCTATGCCGAAGGCGACCAGCTCCTTTCCCATCTGACCATCATCCCCTTCGAAGGCGCGACCGCCGGCCGTGAACTCTATCGGGAAGCCAAACTGATGCAAGCCGTCGCCCTCATAAAACAAAACCAATTCAAACGCGCACTAACCTTCATCAACCAGGCCCGCCAATGGCCCGAAAACCTCGGCGTCGGCGAACCCTACCCCGAAAACGAAGACCTCCGCCTCGAAGACTGGATGAGCTATCGCTGCTACACAGCCCTCCATCAAACCACTGCCGCCAGCGCCGCACTGCAAAGCATCCTGCGCTTCCAATCCCGTATCGATAATGGCAATCCCAACTTTATCCCAGCCAACGATATCCTCATGGATTGGGCCCGCGCCGCCGCCGCCCAACTCAACGCTTCCGCCACCCGCTCAGATGCATCCGTTACCCAACCCGCGCACCACGAATCTGAAAATTCACGCCAACCAACAACCGATGCCAATTCACGCATAATAAACGCGTTAGAGAGGTAAAAAAAGTTTTTCAAAGTCGTGTTCATTTTTTCCTAACATTTGCTTCCTAACCTTTATCGTTATGGATTTGGAGTGGTATGAATTTGAGGTAGTAGGAGATTATTCGGAATACGAGTTTAATAGTATTGGGGCAAAAGGTATTATAAAGAAGAGCGTTAAATTTACCCCTTTCAAAGCCGGGAATGCCATTTTTATCAATCTCTCTTTTGGTGACAAAGACAGCAAGACAGGAAAGGTTGACGACGGTGTAATAACGAACAATGGCGATCCTGAAAAGGTGTTGGCAACCATCGCATTTATCGTGATTCTATATCTGGACCTACATCCTGATGCGCTTATTTACGCCGAAGGTCGTACACCTGCCAGGACCAGAATGTATCAAATGAGTATAAATCGAAACTCTAAAGAGATCAGAAAAAAGGTTTCAATTTATGGTTTTACTGAAGACAATGAGTTACAACCTTTTAAAAGAAAAATCAATTATACCGCATTCCTGATCACAAAAAAAACTTTCTGAGACTTAATTCATTTTCGTAAATTTATTAATCATGAAAAAAGAAGATTTTTTTCAAAAAGCGCTTCAGCAAGCAAAGGTTATGAAAGTGAATCCCGACATTCAATCGTGTGATGACGATCCTTATGTCCTGGATAAAATAAAAGCCGCAAAAGAGCGGCTAAGCAAAGTTCCACCGGACCAACTAAAAAAAATAACAAAAAGGAAAGCTTAAGCTTTCCTTTTTTAATTCAATAACCATCGACTACTCCTTCACAAACGTATACCCATCCTCCTCCACGAAATCACTCTGCTTCGTCTCCAACGAAACAACCCTCCCCCCATTCACCGCAAACTTCGTCGAAAATATCCCATACTCGATATTATCATACGCCAACAACCACTCTCCATTATCCATATAATCCAGCCGCGCCGTCAGGTGATCATGACTATTAAACTTAACCGCCAATCCCTTCCCTGACTGCACGATATCCAATGACCCATACAAAGGATGGGTATAATGTCCGCAATACGCGCTCAACGGCAAAGAAGGTGCCGCACCCTTCACCCGGGCCTGCCATGCATGGATCGTCTTTAAGGTATCCTGCATCGTCTTCTCAAATCGGGTAAGATAAAACTTACTCCGGTCGGTATACGGTACATCCAGATAAGCATCCAGCAGCTGATGCCGCAACGCCACATAAAAATTCTGATTGTCCTGGTTCGTCAGGATAGCGATACCCAGCTTTTCTTCGGGTACAAAAGTGAGAATACTCACCATCCCACCGGCGCCGCCGGTATGCCAGTATACCTGACGACCATTGTAGTCGCCAACCTCAAGCCCCAGCCCATACCCCGTGATGTGCGTCGGCAGGACGGAAGAACGCTGGCTCGAAATGATGGAGTTGATCGTCCTGGTAGTCTGCAAGACGGCAAAAGGTAAAACGCGCCGCCCATCGTATCGTCCACTATCCAGCTGAAACAACAGCCAGTGACTCAGATCGGAAACACTGCTGATCAGATCGGCAGCCGGCCCGAGATTATCCCAATGGTCATAGGGCACGGGATGAAGCGAACCCGAAAAGCTCGTCGTATAAGGCGTCGCCAGCGTCACCCCCGAAGGTACCAGCGTAAGGCTCGTATAGGTATGCTGCATCTGTAAAGGCTTGAGGAGGCTGTCGGAAACGTAACTCTCCCACTGCTGCCCGGTCACCGCGGGTATGACCTGGCCCGCCGTCAGAAAACAGCTGTTGCAGTAGCCCCAGGTCTGACGGAAAGGCGCACCGGGTTTCATCAATCGCATTTTGTGCATGATCTCCTCCCGGGACAAGTTACTGTTCCAGTAGGTAAAGTCTCCCTGAAAAGTCTTGGTGCCGATACGATGACAAAGGATATCCCGGATAGAAACCAGCTGCGTGCTCAGGGTATCGTAAAGTCGGAAGTCCGGCAGATACCGGGTCACCTTATCATCGAGCGACAGCTTGTGATCGTATTCCAGCTGCGCCAATGCCGTAGCCGTAAACAATTTGGTATTGCTGGCGATCATAAACAAGGTATTCGCGTCTACGGGAGTAGAGCTTCCAGCAGTTTTTACACCGTACCCTTTCATGACCACCACCTTTCCGTCTTTGACGATAACGATCGCCATGCCCGGGATCTGCCAGTCTTTCATGCCGCGTGAAACATAGCTATCGAGACTGTCGCTTACAAAAGAGGGCCCCTGGGCCAAAAGAAGACCAGCGGGTAAAAAGAGGGTTAGCAGGAATAATTTTATCTTCATAGTCTAAAATTATGAAAATAGTTCTGCTTTTGCTGTTGGGGCCGCTGGCGGCCTTCTGTCAGCCTCGTCTGGTAAAAATGCAATTATTCGATAACCACGTCGGGCTGATGGCGCCCGAAGGGCTATCCGATATCCGCCCCGAACTCTGGCGTTCGAAATACCCTGATCGGCCCAAACCGCAGCTCGCCCTGAGCGACAGCACAGGGCTGACCGATCTGATCGGCCAATACAACGACCAGGATATCCAGGAAGAACAGTTGGATGCCACTATTACACTTCAGGTAAAAGCAATAAAAAAATCGTCCCCCGGTATCAGCATCGTGAAAAAAGAGGTCCGTCCTGTCAACGGGAAAAAAGTAGCAGTTATAAAATTCCTGTCCGACGGTCTGGACGAAAGAATGTTCAATTGTTATTTCTTTACGGCGATGAATGGCAAACTCCTCTTTTTCCTGGCCGATGTGTCTTTCTTTACGTCGGCGTCTGGATGGGAATCCTTCCACCAGTCGCCAAACAGCTTACCCCATTCCTGGATATAGTGGTAATATTCGTAGTCCGTCTCACAGCTTTGTATAAACTCTTTGGTTGGCCGATACTGACGCATAAATGTATCCAATGCCGGCGGCTGTAGTCCTGTCAGTCTCTTGACCAATGCTCTGTTGAACTTATGATCGATGTAGCGGTCCTGCTCTTCCTGCTCCAGGCGAGCCTGCAAGGCTTCCATCTGCCGGTTCTTCTTGCCGTTAAACATCATGTCCAGGTTCAGGCCAATGCCTAACCCCGCGCCCCGCTGGGACATTTTCATATTGCTGAGGTAGCTGCTGTTGTAATCAAAAACCTTCTGATAGTCCTTACGGTTCTGAACAGAATCGGTCACATAATCTTTTGGTCTGACCAATACGGTAGGAAGTGAATCGACATTTACATTCAAACTAAGATTCATCGGACCGTCATCCGGTATCCAGGCAACAGGGATCTTCGTGGTTCCCCGCCCGACATAAGAGAACACGATCGAATCCTCTTTTGGCAGCCGGATACTATAGTTACCTGCTGAATCCGTCATCGTACCGATCCCGCTGCTGCTGCCCAATACGCTGACGCCAGGCAAGGCGAAACGCTGGCTTTCGTCATAGATCCTACCGTATATACGCATGGTTTTGACGCCCTGATCCGTAGCCGGTTTTGCCGGAGACGTCTGGGCATGGACATGACCGGAAAATAGTACGGCTGCAATAGCCCAGAAGCCTTTTAGCAGGAGTTTTGTCTGTTTCATTTTCGAAACCGAAAACTAAGCCGGCCGCGTAGAACAGCAACACAATAAGATGTTATTTAACAATATATTTATCGATTAAAGTACCCAGTTGAACTCCAGCAACGCATAAACGGAATTAGTAAGTAACATATTTCTCCGTAAAACTCCCATCGGCATAAAGGTCGATCAGCCCATAGCCAGGAGCCGTCTGCCGGCTGTTGCCTTCCCACCAGGCACCGCTGACCGCGCCGTCGCAGATATAAGTAACATTGTTGTACACCAGCTTTTCCCGAAGATGGATATGCCCGCTGAGACAAAGCTTTACACTGGGATACTGATAAAAGAGGTTGATGATCTTTGACGTATCGGTATGCATATCTCCGCCCAACATCACCCATTTATTGACGATATCGTCTTCTATCAGATTCGTTGCTGTCAGGATCGGAATATGCGTCATCACACAGACCGGCGTCGTCGATGACGTGGAGTTCAACTCCTTCTCCAGCCAGCTCATCTGCTCTTCGCCCAGCTTGCCGATATACCAGGTATTGTCGATATCAAGATGAACGCTGTCCAGGATAATGAACTTCCATCCGGCTCTCTCAAAGCTGTAATAAGGTGTTGCCAGACCGATCTGATCCATCGAAAACTTCTTTCCATAGAGCGCCTGCCCCTTATCGTCCTCATTCCACCATACATCGTGATTCCCAAGGGTATAGTGCATCGGAAGCGAGCACTCCGCCCTGATGACCGAATGCCACAAGTTCCATTGGGTGTTGATCGCGTCCAGGTTCTCCTTGTTCATGTCGAATACGATGTCACCGCCATTGAGGATCATATCTGGTTTCTGCGACTGTACATGATGCAGACAGCGGCGGAACCGATCCGGCGCCCCAAACTTATCCTTCAAATGCACATCCGTCAGATGCGCGACCCGAAGCACAGGTGCAGCTTCCGGGTTATCCTTCAAAAACGCAGGAAGGGCGGGAAGCGCCAGCAACCCGCCCATATTCTTGAGTAATGTTCTTCTTTTCATTGTCCCAGCAAGATCGTACAAAACTGCGGTCATCCCAGGCCGTTTAAAAAAATTCAGGATTTAGTAACAAAAGTCAGATATTGTGTCCAATTATCAACACCCAAACCTAATTTATGTCAAACATGCATTCCTTCCCCGGAAAAACCCGTAGTTTTTTTGCCCGTACCGCATCCCTGGCCTTTATCGCAGCAACAGTCTTCTTCGCCCCGGCCTGTCACAAATCCAACGGCAACTCTAACCCCACCTACTACCTGAAGGCCTCCATCAATGGCAAAGACACCACCTTTAGCGTCAACGCCCTCGCAAAGACGATGTCAGCCGTCGGCTACAATGATCTCATCCTCGAAGGCAGTTACAAATCCGGCCTAACTTTTCCCGGCCTGACCTTTACCATCGCATCGACTTCAGCCATTGTAGCAGGTACCTATACCTCAGGCACTTACAACACCGGTTCAGTGAGCGCAGTCTACTACCCTACCGGCAGCAATGCCCTCTACGGCCCATCGGAAGGCGTAACCGGCGTTAACCCTTTTACGATCGTCATTACTTCATTAGACACCAAAACGGTAAAAGGAACCTTCTCCGGCGACCTCGCTATTATCGATTTCAACGGTAATGTCGTCGACAAAAAGACATTTACTAACGGGCAGTTCAACCTGCAGTTCTAAAAATATAACACGGCCCTCAAGTTAAGGGCCGTGCTTTTATAATCACGTCTTATATACCCGACCGTTGAGCAGTCGATTAAGCCGCAGGCTACAATATACCCTTCAATCTCAAATGCTGCAGCAACATGATCGTCTTCGCATCCTTGATCTCCCCGCTCTCCATCATGGCAAACGCATCGGCAAAAGACAGCTCCATCACTTCGATATCTTCCTGCTCTTCCTCTAATCCACCCCCTTCGCCCACCTTCATCTCCGCAGTATACTCCCAGATAAAAAAGTAAAGGATCTCCGTTACCGACCCGGGAGACATATATGCTTCAAATACTTTCTGGACATTGCTCACGCGATAACCGGTCTCCTCCTCGGTCTCCCGGAGAATAGCCGTCTCGGGACTGTCCTTATCCAATAAACCTGCACAGACTTCTATCAACAAGCCCGAAGGATTTCCGTTCACATAAGTCGGCAGCCTGAACTGCCTCGTCAGAATAACCGTCTCGCTCTCTTTATTGTATAAAAGGATCGCTGCGCCATTGCCCCGGTCATAGGCCTCCCGGACCTTTTGCTTCCACACGCCTTTTTTGTCGAGATAATCGTAAGTATACTTTCTGAGGATATAATGATTCTTCGAAAGGATCTCTTCCTTCTTGATCCTGATAGGAGGGTTTGGCATATGCTTTTTTTTGACGGACCTAAATATACGATATTTGCCCCTATGAGAAAGCATAACCTCCTGTTCTTGACCATCTTCTGCACGTGTCTCGCACAGACGCAAACCCAGGCGCAAACCGCTCGGTCCGCCGCTGCGACGCCGGCATCCAACGCCGCAGGCAACCCCACCTCAGGCATCCCCACCTCAGGCAACCCCATCTTCCCCGGATGGTATGCCGACCCGGAAACTTTTATCATCGGCAAAACCTATTGGGTCTTCCCAACCTACTCCGCCCCTTATAACAAGCAGGTATTCTTCGATGCCTTCTCCTCAAAAGACCTTATCCACTGGGATAAACATCCTCATATATTCGACACCACTACTATCCGATGGGCTCACCGTGCCATGTGGGCGCCCGCCTTTACGGAAAAGGATGGCAAGTACTATTTCTTCTTCGGCGCCAATGACATCCAGAACGATTCGACTATAGGCGGTATCGGCGTCGCCGTTGCCTCCAAACCCGAAGGCCCTTATAAGGATTACCTCGGCCGCCCGCTCATCGATAAATTCTACCATGGCGCTCAACCCATCGACCAGATGGTCTTCAAGGATAAGGACGGCCAGTATTATATGATCTATGGAGGCTGGGGCCATTGTAATATTGCAAAACTCAATAAAGACTTCACCGGCTTCGAAACCTTTCCCGACGGCACGACCTTCAAAGAGATCACGCCAAAGGAATACGTCGAAGGTCCCTATATGATCTACCGGAAAGGAAAGTATTATTTCATGTGGTCGGAAGGCGGCTGGACAGGCCCCGATTATTCGGTTGCTTATGCTATCGCCGATTCTCCAACCGGCCCCTTCCAACGCATCGGAAAGATCCTGCAACAGGATATGTCTGTAGCTACCGGCGCCGGCCACAACTCGATATTCCACATCCCCGGAACCGACGATTATTATATCGTCTATCACCGCCGGCCGCTGACCGAGACGGATGGCAACCACCGCGCAACCTGTATAGACCATCTTTATTTTAACGAAGACGGGACCATCAAACCGGTGACCATCACGAAAGAAGGGGTCACTGCCAGAAAGATAAAATAAAGTATCCCCTATACTTGTAATCACCTCCCCCAGCCCGCCACATTTGCCAAATAAAGCTCGTAGATCTACGAGCTTTTACTTTGGGTAATACCCGACACTAAGTACTTGTTCCTAAAGGGCGGTAAGTTTACCGCTGAACTCCCCAAATGTCCACCGCAATTATTGGGACAGCGATGGCTTTCGGCGCATCTTTGTATCACCAAAATAAATATAAACAACACGTTATCCAGTACCCTGCAAATCACTGAAAGCCTTGAATCCAAGATCCGTAGAACCGAAAGACCCAGACCCAAATCCCCTTTTTAAAACCGACAATCCAATTCCGTAAGAGCATTCTGATCCGCACTGTGAAAACACCCCTCGAGCCGTTGCTATCCAAAATCCGAAAAGCCGCCCCATCCCCAATCTTTCTTAAACCTCTAAATACTAAAAAACCCGCCGATCGTGGCGGGTTTTCGTATGTAACACTATTACTATATTACTATTGTTTCTCGATCATTTTGGGATCGGTGACGATGATCTCGGACTTCCCATTATAGTCGATCAACTTCCCCGTGACACAAATGGTTTGTCCTTCCAGCCCTTCATAGGCGCCCTTTGCCGCATCCTTTAGCACCACCGTCAGCAGCTGATTCGGATAGGCTGCCCCCAGATTCAACAGCGTCATCCCGCCAAGCACCTTATACCCGGCAACAGACCCGCAAGTACGGACATTTTCATCTAAATGCTTGCCAGCGTCGTGGATATCGACCACAACAGGCTTTGTCCCAGGCGCAGGAGCAGCGCTCCCGCCGATAGCCGCCGAACCATTGGCTACGCCGGCGCCAGTTACCAGCCCATTCTTAAAGATCTCATTCAGGACCCCAGCCAGCCGGATCCCCGCCTGATCGATCCGCTGCTCGATGATCCCAATATGCTCCTGGTAGTAAGAATCATCGATAGCGCGGCTCTTCATCGCGTCTACCTCTGCATATAATTTGGAACTGATCTCATAGCTCTCCCATATCCATTTTATCAGGGGATCACTTTGCCAGGTCTTGACCTGCGCCGCAGAAGCATGATCATATTTCCCCGCCATCTGCTCATAACTCAATCCCTGATGATCGATCAGCTTGCTATCCCAAACGCTGTGCAGATTCGCTCCCTTTCCTTCGTAATTCAACTGGATCGTGTTACCGCCCTTGTCCTCTTCCCTGCTGATGTGCATAGGCTGATGAAGATCGCCGACAAAGTGAACGACAAACTTCAACGCCTCAGCCTTCTGCTCTTTGGAAGCATTCTTATCTCTTAATATCGCTTCCTCTTTCAACATGGCGCTATAGACATTAGCCTTTGAGATCCCCTCGACCGTCTTCTGAAAATCGGAATAGGTCAACCCCAACGGCAGGTTGATATAATGCCAGGGCTCTGTATGCTTATACTCCGGCGTCATCCGGGCCTCATCTGCCCAGGTAGCCACATCCGCAAGGGTCTGGCTGTCCAGCAGCTCTTTTACCGCGGCCTTCGCCTCGGAGCTAAGATGGTTTTCGGCTATTTTTCCAATGGTACGATGCCCTGTAACGCCCCAGGAGAGCAGTACGACGGTTGAGAATGCCGCAACGGCAAAAAGAAGGAGCTTTTTCTTCATATTATGTTATTGATATTGAAAGAGTTTGCCAACCCAGAAGCCCGGAATCGACGCAGCAAAAGTAAGCGTTTCCGGCTATCGGCGCGCTACTCCGCGTTGGCCAAACAAGCCCCCATCTCTCTCCAACTCTATAAGCCTCTCCACCCCCTATTGTGCATACACGCTTTTTATTATATATTGGAGGGGAAAATCCAATATCGCTAAGTGACTAACTCCAAAACCCAGGCCCTGATACCCGCTGCAACTGCAGCAAAAGCACGCTTTTGGCAGATGAATATCTTCATCATCCTGGCTGCCGGCTGCAACTTCATCAATTTGCTTTTTTACGAAGCAGACAACATGACGACCAGCGCCATCGTCGAAGGAACAGGCATCCTCATACTAACCTTCTTCCTGATCTGTAATATCAAAGGCATTATCTACCTTCCAAAGATCCTCAGCATCGTCTTCGTCAACCTGCATTCCCTGGTCCTCTGCTATATACAGGGAACGCATCAGGGCGCCTACCTCTATCTCTTTCCCTTTGTGATGGCAATGATCTTCTTCCTGCGCGTCCGCAAGAACGACTGGGTCGTCACAGCCTTTATTTTGTTTACGACGACCAACCTGCTGATCATCAGCTTTGGCTGCCCCTACCAGTCTTCCATCGAGCCCGTACCCGCCAATATCGCCATCAACCATCTGCTGCTGAATGTGATCGTCAACTTCCTGCTGGTAGTAGCCTTCTTTTATTTTGTATTGCAACTGCTCGATGGCAAGGAAAGACGCAACAAGAACGAACAACGATTCGCAGACGCGATCCTCAATACTTCTCTCGACGCGGTCTTCGTCGTCGACCCGCTGACGCTCACGATCCATCAATACAATGATAAGGCGGCAGAACTGTTCGCACTCGATCCTGCCAACAAAAAGAGATCGACTTACATCGCCGACAACGTGCTGGGGAAAAAGATTGCAGAACAGATTGCTTTGATAAGACAACAGGACGGCTCCTCCCGCTGGCAGGGCGACTGCAGCTTCTCGATCAGCCCCATGCGCCACTTCCACGGATTCGTCAGCATCGTATCCTTCGAATATTCTGACCATCCCTTCGTCAAGATCAGTATCCTCGATATCACAACCCTCAAAATGGCAGAGTTCGAAACACTGCAGGCAAAAGAAAAGGCGGAGAAAGCCGCCGCTGCCAAGGCCCGCTTTATGAGCAACATGAGCCACGAACTACGAACCCCGCTCAATGCCATCATAGGGACCACCCACCTGCTCATGCAGGAACACGAAGCCCTCCAGGAGACGGAACACTTCAAGGTCCTGCAAAGCTCTTCGGAACATATGCTCCAGCTCGTCAACGAAGTTCTCGACTTCAGCAAGCTGGACGAAGGAAAACTGGAGTTTATACACGAAGCCTTCGACCTCATGCCAACTTTGAAAGAAGCCGCCGACTCTTTCTCAGCAGCCGTCCGGCAAAAATCGATCGACCTCCATCTGGAAGCAGACCATATTCCAGAAGACTTTAAGGTGGTTGGAGACCAGATGCGGCTGCGACAGGTCCTGCTCAACCTGTTATCCAATGCCGTAAAGTTCACCGATAAAGGATCGGTCATTTTAAACGTCTCCATCAACAAAATGACCTCTGCCGACGCCGAACTTTATTTCGCCGTCACGGATACAGGTATCGGCATCTCACCCGAAAAATGCGAAGTCATCTTCGATAGCTTTACCCAGGCCGACGCGGAAACAACCCGAAAATACGGAGGTTCAGGACTGGGTCTTAGCATCTGCAAACAACTGGTCCGGAACATGGGCGGCCAGCTTCGCATAAACAGCGAACCGGGAAAAGGAAGCTGTTTTTATTTTACGCTGCTGCTTCCGTTGCCCCGACGCAAAGCGACTTTCGCTCCAAAAGAAAAACTACAGGGACTACAGAAACTCACCGGCATAAAAATTCTACTGGCGGAAGACAACGTGGTAAACCGCCGCATCGCCACCCGATTCCTTGACAGCTGGGAAGCCATCACCGACATAGCAGAGAACGGCGAAATAGCCTGGCAGCTATTTCAGAAGAATAACTACCACCTGCTGCTGATCGATCTCGAAATGCCGCAGATGGACGGCAAACAATTCCTGGCGCATGTCCGCAACGTCGACAGGGAAATACCCGCCATCGCCTTCACCGCCGCCGTCTACGAAAACATGTACGACGATCTGAAAGAGCATGGCTTCAACAGCTATCTTCACAAACCATTCCGCCCCGATGAAATGCACCGGAATATCCTCCAGCACCTCATGACAAAACCGACGACCGATTAAGCTTATTTCAACACCACCACCCAGCCGCTGTACGTCTTCCTTCCCGGTATCGTAATGACATAATAATAGGTCGCCAAAGGCACTTGCTTCCCATTGTATGTTCCATCCCAGGGTTTATAATACCCGGAACTCTGATAAAGCGCTTCCCCCCACCGGTTGAAGATCGATACCTTACAATCCGGAAACTCCTTCAGGTCTTCTATCTCCCAGGTATCGTTGATCCCATCCCCATTCGGGCTAAAAGCGTTTGGAATGCGGATCTCCTTATCAGGGATCACTTCGTAATACCGATGGCTGACGCTGTCTTCGCAGGCTCCGTTGACCCCGTATAATGTAACCACATAGTTGCCGGTCGTCTTGTATTGATGCGTTGGATCGCTGTCGGTCGAAGTCCCCCCATCCCCGAATTTCCAGCTATAAGAACCAGCGCCGACAGACTCGTTGGTAAACGCATACGTGGCGTCCCTCAACTGCACCTGGACATTGCTGTCGGGATTGGACGCGAACTCCAGCACCGGCCTTGAATCGACATGAATGACATCGGTAAGCGTAAGCGAACTAAAGCATTTATTGTTGTTTGAAGTCGACAGGGTTACGGTATAGGTTCCCGTTGCGGTATAATCATGGACCGGGTTTTGGTCGGTCGAAGTGCCGCCGTCCCCAAAATCCCAGGAATAGGTATCGGCATTCTTTGTCCCATTGTCGAAGGTCACCGTCAGCGGCACGCATCCCGTGCCAGGATCGGGTACAAAGGTCGCATTGGGCTGTGGGGTCACATTTACGGTAACCGGCGGTGCGTCGACCGTACAAGCGCCATTGGTCACGGAAAGATTGATGGTACCCGTACTTTGATAACCCACTTTATAAGGCCCGAACCCATTGCCAAAAGCAGCTCCGCCGTCCCAACTCCAGCTGGGGCTCGACGCGCCTGGCGTCGTACCGGTATACGTAACGGCAACCACCGTTCCGGCACAGATATCGGTATTGTTCACGTTAAAGACAGGCGCGGGCTTCTCAGAGACGACAAACTGCTGCGTCGTCACCGCCGAATTACACCCCTGGTCGCTGACCTGTAACTGCAAGGTTATCGTGCCTGGCGTATTAAAGGTGACGGTATAAGGACCGGCGCCGCTGCCGCTCTCCACGGTTCCACCACCAAACCCAAACCAGTTGTAGACCGCTGTAGACGTTGTCGTTCCTGTATACTGGACCGTTTCGCTGCTGCCTTCGCAGATCGTATCGGGCGCTGCCGTAAAAGGAGCGGCAGGCGCAGGCTTTATCGTCACATCCACAGACGACGAAACGGCACAGCCATTGGCATCCGTTCCGGAGACGGTATAGGTGGTCGTAACATCCGGGGCAACGACCACTGAATTTCCTGTTCCATTGCCCGGCGACCAGGTATATCCAGTCACCGCCGGCCCTGTAGCACTCGCCGTCAAAGTCGAAGACTGCCCATCACAGATCACATCGGGAGAGGCCGCAGCCGTCACTACCGCCAGCGGCGTAGCCGCAACGGTCTCTGTCCAGGACGTCTGACAGCCGTTGGCGTCGGTCAATGTCAGCGTATAGTCTTTCGCCGCCAGATTGGAGATGCTTGTCGCAACCTGTGCCGGCACCGTATTCCATGAATAATGGAAGGAAGGCGTCCCACCGGTTACCGTCGTCGATATACTCCCATTCGACAATCCGCAGGTCGCATTCACGATCGTTGGCGTCACCTTCGTTGGCGTAAAAGGAGTTCCGGAAACAGCCATGATACAAAACCGGGCGCTAAGGGAATTACCAAAGACGAAACTCACGGTCACCGATGACAGCGGCACAGTCTGCTTCGCACAAGGAACCACCGCATCGATCGCAAACATCTTGGAAAGGGAAGTGATCGAAGAACCGGTAAGTCCATCCGCCGTATAAGGACCCGCCGCCTGCGCTACAATACGACCATAACCAGTAAGCACCTGCGTTCCCCCGGTAAAGGAATACCAGTCGGGCGCAGTAAAATTTCCCAGCCCCAGGGTAGTCCCATCGCTGAAATTGAGCGTGACGCTCATCGTTCCGCCAACCTCCGTACCAAACATCATCAGGCTTATATTGGAATAGGTCGCGGGTGTCACCAGCGTCAGTGTCCCCGACAACTCACCCGCAGTACTGGGATCAGCAGCAAGATATAATGCGTTGTTCTGTGAATAAGGCTGCATCTGAAAGGTGTGCGTACCGGAAACAACCTGCCCATTGTCCGGCAGCCCCCCGCCGGTAATGGAATTGGCAACGCCAAAAGCCTGGGAATAACAGACATGCTTCTGCAGATCGATAGTCGTACTCGTCGCAGCAGCTGAACTCGTTCCCGACTCCGCCACGATATCGGCATTGAAACCCGCACTCGTTACCGCCACAGGGGTAAAAGATTGTGAATAGGCGCCGTTGTTCACGGCGCCTACACTTATGATAACTATGAAGAACAACACTAGTTTGGCCAGCCGGCCGACTCTCCGGCTGTAGTTCTCATCAAAGGGTTCGGATGCCCTGTGTCGTAATCTCATTGAAAGGGTTTTGATTCTGAATTTGTTTGCTATGCCCGACAACCTCATCTTCATACGCTATCGCACCAGGCTGATCGGCCCCTTCCTCGTCGACTGCGTTCCATCCAGCAAGGTGATCTTCGCCGTATAGATATACACGCCGGAGGGCTGTACCCGCCCCTTGAACGTACCGTCCCATCCATCCTTCAGATTGGTAGTGGAATAGATCAGCTGCCCCCACTGGTTAAAGATCTTCAACTCGATCGCCGACGCCTGATTGCTATAGACATTGAACACATCGTTCTTGCCATCGCCATTTGGCGTAAACGCACTCGGAATAAAGATCGCATCGTCAAATGTCTTGGCTGCGTCAGTGCCAGCCGTCGAGACGCCGCAGGAATTACCCCCCAACGCGATCACGCTGATCGTAACATTCGTATTCGGATCCAGACCGGTGACCACCTGCGTAGTCCCCGTTGCCCCTGAACTGGGATCGACATAAGCGCCGCCATTGATCGAGACCTGGTATCCGGTAGCACCCGGCACTGACTGCCAGGTAAAGGTGACCGAACTGGTCGTGACCGTCTGTGTCACCACAACAGGCGCACTAGCCGTTCCCCCAACCGTGATAGGCATCGAATCGATGACCGTGCAGCCATTTTCGGATACGCTCAATATCAGATTATAAGTCCCGGGCTGACTAAAGTCGATCGTATAAGGACCCGCACCGCTGCCGCTCTCTACCGTAGCGCCCGCAAATCCATTCCAGTCAAACGTCGCCGTGCTGTTCGCATCTCCCGTGTACGTAACGGTTGCCGAACTATTGCTGCAGATCGCCTGGGGCGCGGTAAACGTCGCCGTCGCATCGGGCGTCACAGCGACCGCCGCGCTTGCAGTCGACGTACAACCCCATACATCCTGTGCAGTAACGGTATACGCGCCGCTGCTGGAAGGCGTGACCCTGAGCGTATCCCCCGTCGCCCCACCGGGATTCCAGGCATATTCCAGCGGCACATTCTGATCAGGCGTTGCCGTAAAGGTCACCTGGGTACCGGCACAAACGGACGCAGCACTGGAAGTAACTGTTATAGCAGGAGCGGTTACCGCTACGATCGTATCGGCAACGATAGTCGTACACTTATTGCTATCGGTAACGGTACATTTATAAATACCCGCTGGCAGCCCGGAGGCTGTAGCGCCCGTTACTTTTAAGGAATCCCAGGAGAAAGTGACAGGCTTATATCCTCCGGAAGAATAAGCCACCTCGGCAATACCATTTTTATTCCCACAACGGGCAGGAATGTTGCTGGTGCTTACAACGGGCGTAGACGCCGTACCCGCAGAAGAGATCCCCATGATCACAGCACGGTAATTACTGCCAAAAGATCCCCCTGTACAGGCAAAGGTGATCGACTTTACGAACTTTCCCTGGCTGGCGCAGGGGACCATAATGTTCCAGGCATAGAGATCGCTGTTCGAAGCAATATCAGTCCTGATCGAATCGGATATCTGTATCAACGAGGCCGCGCCGGCATGCAACAAGGTTGGAGAAGTACGCGCAATCCAACCCATCGGCCCTACCAATACATCAAAGCCGGTATTGGAAAACCAGTCCGGAATACTGGAAGTTGCCGTCGTCGCCGTAGTGCCGTCTGAAAAATTAAAGGTAGCCTTTAACGTAGTCTGCAGCTCGGCAGAAAAACAAGCCACACTGTAATAGATATTGTTGGAAGGCGTAGCAAATGTCAGCGTTCCCGATGCTACCGCAATGGGAACCGTCCCGGTCAGGTTACTCACGATCAACGCATTATTTCCGGAATAATCGGCCAGTTGAAAATTGTACCGTCCCTTGCTGATCACGCCATTGTCGGGTAACCCGCCCGCAGGATCACCTCCGAGTGAAGGCGGCATCCACACTCCGGCGCTGAAATTGCCGCCCAACTGATACTCGTTTGCAAAACTGACGGAATAGATAGAATGATTCGACGCATCCAACGCACAACTCGTCCCATCCAACGCCCCCGGTTTACCCGCCTCCGCCACCACATCCTGGTTAAAACCCGTCACCGCCACCGGTTGAAAAACGATCTGCGCATACGACTGATTTACTATCATAAGGAGTACAGAGGTAAATATCAGAGGTCGAAACCTTCGAAAAATTGTGTTCATGGCGCTTTTGCAGTTTAGATTAGGTTTAATGTTTCGGCAAGGGATAAGGGAAAGAGAACACAGGTTTTTCGAAGGACAAGCCACCGGTCGATGGCGCTTGTATAGTAAATACACCGATACATCCCAATCGGGTGGGTGTCCCCTAAAAAAAGGACCCCGCCATTGGCGGGGTCCATACATTACAAGTATTTCATTATCGTACCAGGCTGATCGAGCCCTTTCTCGAGGACTGACTTCCGTCCAGCAGGGTCACCTTCACAGCATAGATATACACCCCCGAAGGCTGCGGCTTCCCACTCACACTTCCATCCCACCCATCACTCACATTGGTAGTAGACCAGATCAGCTGCCCCCATTGGTTGAAGATCTTGAAATCAACAGCGCTCACCTGGTTGCTGTATATCCTGAACACATCGTTCTTACCATCGCCATTCGGCGTAAAAGCGCTCGGGATAAACACCGCATCGTCAAAGGTCTTCGCAGTCGCTGCCCCCGCAACGCTCGCAGCACAGCTGCTGCCGCCCAAAGCAATCACGCTGATCGAAACAGGGGTATTCGGCGCCAGACCCGCAATGACCTGGGTCGTACCCGTTGGCCCGGAACTGGGGTCGACATAAGGCCCGCCATTGATCGACACCTGGTACCCCGAAGCCCCGGCCACAGCCGCCCAGCTGAAAGTCACCGAATTTGTCGTGACCGCCTGGGCGACGACAACTGGTGATCCACCCGTTCCATCTACGGTTACAGCAACCGTATCCTTTCTCGTACAGCCGTTCTCCGTCACCGCAAGTACCAAATTATAAGTACCTGGCTGGTCAAAGTCGATCGTATAAGGACCCGCGCCACTGCCACTGGCCACCGCCGCACCCGCAAATCCATTCCAGTCAAAGGTCGCCGTGCTGTTCGCATCCCCCGTATACGTTATTGTTGCAGCACTATTGCTGCACACCGTCGTTGGTGCGGTAAAAGTCGCCGTTGCATCAGGCACGACAACCGCTGTTGCCGTCGCCGTCGACGAACAACCCCAGAAATCCTGCGCCGTGACAGTGTACTGGCCGCTGCTTGCTGGCGTAATCGTCAATGTACTGCCGGTCTGCCCGCCGGGATTCCAGGTATAGATGATCGGCTCATTTACATCCGCCGTCACCGTAAAGGTCAGCGGCGTTCCCTCACAAACAGAAGACGCACTGGAAGTCACATTGATATTCGGCGCGACAACAGCTACAACAGTATCCGGAACAGTCGTAGTACACTTGTTGCTGTCACTGACTGTACACTGATAAATACCGGCAGGTAAACCGGCAGCGGTGGCGCCCGTTACCTTCAGGGAATCCCAGGAAAAGGTAACCGGCGAGAATCCACCGGAAGTATAGCTGATCTCGACAAGGCCATTGACCAGCCCACAACGTGCGGGTACGCTGCTCGCATTTACCAGCGGCGTTCCGGGCGTTCCATAAGAAGCGATCGCCATAACATTACAACGATGGTTATTCCCGGCCTGCCCCGACACATACGTAAACGTTATCGACTTAACAGTCTTCCCCTGATTCGCGCAAGGCACCATGATATTCCAGGCAACCATCTTGGTCTGGGTAGAACTGGTGCTCTGCGGATTCAAATTCGAGGAAGAAGCATTATCATTTAAAGGAGACGGCGTGGTCCATGGCATACGCCCCATACCGCCAATCAACGTCGCCATCGTAGTGGTATTGAACCAATCGATCATCTGCTGTTGCGCCGTCGTCGCAGAAGTACCATCGGTAAAGTTGAACGTCGCTTTCAAATAGGAATACCCTTCCGTAGCGACAAGAGCCACACTATACCATATATCGGTGGTCGGTGTCACAAACGCCAACGTACCGGATGAGACAGAACCAACCACCGTACCCGTCAGATCGGACAAGTACAATGAATTGTTTCCGCCATAATCGGCCAACTGAAAATTATATCTTCCATTGGAGATCACCCCATTATCGGGCAATCCGCCAGGAGCAGCCCCTTTCGTCGGATAAGGGGTATAAACGCCGCCGACAAGCAGACCACCGATCTCGAATTCTTTTGCGAATCCAACGGTATACAAGGAATTACCACCATCTACAGGCACAGTCGTAGCATCCTTGGCCCCCAGCCCTACATTGGCTTCAGCTACGACATCCTGGTTAAAACCGGTTACCGCCACTGGATGAAAAGCGGGCTGCGCAAACGACAGCATTGTTATCAACAGTAAAATAAAAGTAAAGAAGCAAGGTTTATACCTTCGCGTAATTGTATTCATGCAGGTGAGTTTTGGAGTTTAGGCATATTAAATACACCGACACACCCCCAACGGGTGGGTAACGAACCACACTATTTTATCTTCACTATTTCTTTCACTACAGTCTTACTCGCCGTGACGACCTTCACCACATAAATACCCGGGGCCAAAGAAGAAAGATCGATGGTATACCGCGTGTTTGGCGTAGTGGAACCCGCTACCTTCGCCACTTGTTTACCCGCTATATCATACACCCCAATCCCCTTCAGATCGGTTACTGCAGAATAAAAGCTTATCGTCAATGGCCCCGTCGTCGGATTCGGCGTGATCACAATCCCTTTATCCCGCACACTCGCACTGACGGTGTCGGTGTAGATATTGACATCATCCAGGTACAGGTTATTGATATGCTCATTCGTGCTGACAAAGGCCAGCATAACCGGGCCCTGCCCGATATAACGGCTCAGATCGACAGAATCTTTTCTCCAATCCGGCGCCTCCGGCACATAACTACCGGAAACGGAAGCCGTCGTCGTAGAAAGATAAGTCCCCCATTTTTTGTACAGGCTGGTATAAGTAGCCCCACAATCCGTACTCGCCATCACTTCCAACGTGTCATAGCCAAACTGTGCAGCACTCACCGTGCCCATTCCATAAGCCACCTTAAAGGTCATCCAGGCCGAGTCGACATGACCGATCGTTACTTGCGGCAGACGCAGATAGTCTTTTGTATCGACATTGATGTTGCTATAGTTCAGTATCCGCGCAGAATGGGTTCCGGAACTTGCCGCCAGCGTCGTACGCGTCCAGGTGATGTCTCCATCGGGATTAAGGATGTCCCAACCCGTTGCAGGAAACTCGGCTTCCTCAAAACCTTCTGCAAAAGGAGCGCTTACCGGCGTCGTATAAATGATTTGCTGCGTCAGCGTATCGTTCGCCAGAGCTTCATCGGTCTGGCCATCAGGCTTGCTGGTATAAATAACCAACTGATGCGCGCCCTCCGTCAATGCAGCGGTCAATGGCCCCAGCTTCAGCTGAAAACTATCCAGCGTCGCCACATTCCCCGTCCAATTCGCTACCATCGCCTGCCCCCCATCGACACTCGCCGTTATCATCAGCGAAGTCAATGGCTTAAGACCATAGTTCGTGATCGTAACCACCGGCATGACAGACGAACCGCAAAGACGGTTTCCGGGTTGATTGATCGTGCTCACAGAAGCATCATAATCCTGTGTAGCCAGGGACTTGGCCCCCAGCGAGGTCAACAGCGAAGCCCTGAAGGTCATGGCAGCCGCCTCCATGCGCGTTACCTGATCCAGCGTAAACATCTCCATTCCATCGTCATCCGTATAGTCCATATAATTCTGGTACATGATACCCGGCGAATCGACGCTGCAATTATCGAAATGCACGCCGGTATACGTACCGGAAGTGCTGTTACCCTGATTGGGCGTATCATCCACATAGTCCGTCCCTGTGCAGGCGCCGTCGTCGTCGCCCCAGATATGATAGAGATTGAAGAAGTGCCCCACCTCATGCGTCAGCGTCTTCCCCTCATTGTAGATATTATAAGGATATTCCTCGGTCACGCCAGGCAGACTGCGATACTCTACTACCACCCCGGGCAGGATCGACATACCAGGGATCTGGGAATAACCCAATAATCCGCCTGATAAGGGACAAAGCCAGATATTCAGATATTCACTCGTATTCCAGGGATCATCGCCCCCCGTAGACGATGACTTTACCCTGTCATCCGTGGTAAAGGATTCTCCCGTCGATACCTTACGAATGATCCCCGTTGTTGGTTTGTTTGCAGGAGTGCGCTTGGCCAGTGCAAATCGGATCGTGGAATGCCCGAACAAGGGTTTGAACCAGCCCGGTATCTTTGAAGAATCGCCGTTCAAACCGGCATAGTCCTTATTCAACGTATCCATCTGCGCCTGAATATTCGCGTCGCTTACCACGGTAGGATCCGACAAAACGATATGAAACACCACAGGGATCAACAAGGTATCCGCCGTCGTCGTTCCGGTAGGCATCACTTTCTTATTGGAGATCGCCTGTTTCAACAGCGCTTCATTATTCGCCATCCTTGCCGCCAGCGTCGGATCTTTTGCCAGCGCAGCTTTTAATAGGGTGATCGTACCACACCGATCTGTCTTGACCTGCGCACTGAGCGTACCAAAAACCAGAAACACAAAACCCAAAAGAGGTAAAAGTCTTTTCATGATGTCATTTTAATAGGACTACCCAGCCGCTGTAGGGTTTTCTACCGGGGATAGTGATGATATAATAGTAGGTTGCCAAAGGAAGGACTTTACCGTTCATCGTTCCATCCCATGGCTTGGAATAGCCTGTGCTTTGAAAGAGTTGCTGCCCCCAGCGATTGAAAATGGATACTCTGCAATCTGGATACTCATTCAGATCGTCGATCACCCAACTGTCGTTGATACCATCTCCATTGGGGCTAAAAGCATTCGGAATACGGATATCCGGGTCGGGTACGACCTTGTAGAACCGGTGACTGACGCTGTCGGAACAATAACCATGTGTCCCGTATAAAGTAACGGTAAAGTCCCCGGTGTGCATATACTTATACGTGGGACTCGCATCCTGGGATGTTCCGCCATCCCCGAAATTCCAAAGATATTTATCGGCGCCCGAAGACAAATTGGTGAATGTAAAAGTTGCATCCCTCAATATGACTTCTGTATTGCTGTCCGGTATAGATGAAAACTCCAGCACCGGCGGCGCAGAAATATGGATCACATCGGTAAGCGTCAGCGTATTGAAGCAGGTATTGCTGTTGGATGCCGCCAGCGTCACAGTATAATTACCCTCCGTCGCATACACATGACTGGGACTCGCATCGGTAGACGTTGACCCATCCCCAAACGTCCAGGTATAAGAATCTGCACTCGAAGATTCATTGTCAAAATTGACGGTCGTATTGATACATCCGGCATCGGGTTTCGGCACAAAGGAAGCATGCGGCTGCGGCGTCACCTGTATCGTAACAGGATCTGCAGTCACGGTGCAAGCGCCATTCGTAACGCTCATATCGATCGTTGCGGTATTTTGAAGGATCACCTTGTACGGCCCGAACCCATTGCCCGTAGCAAAGCCGCCATCCCAATTCCAGCTGGCCTTCGAAGCACCAGGCTGATCGCCGGTATAGGTTACGGCTATCGGCTGGCCTGCACATATCGACGTCTGATCGACAGCAAAAGCCGGGGACGGTTTCCCGGAAACGACAAATTGCTGCGTCGTCACGGTCGATACACATCCTCCATCAGTCACCTGCAGCTGCAGGGTCACGGTTCCCGGCGTGTTGAATTGCACTGTATATGGCCCCGCGCCTGTACCACCCTGGACCGCACCGCCGCCAAAACCAAACCAGTCGTAAGTAGCCGTCGAAGCCGCTGATCCGGTATATTGAATGGTCTCATTACTGCCCTGGCAAATGGTATCCGGCGCAGCCGTAAACGTCGACGTCGGACCCGCCTTCAAGGTCACATCCACAGTCGAAGAAACGGCGCATCCATTGGCATCGGTTCCCGATACGGTATAGGTTGTTGTCGCCGTCGGCGAGACGGTCATAGAAGCGCCCGGCGCCCCGCCAGGACTCCAGACATACCCCGTCACCGCAGGACCTCCGGGATCTGACGCCGCCGTCAGCACACTGCTCTGCCCCTGACAGATCGCATCGGGACTTGCCGTTGCATCGATCACGCCAAGCGGTTTCGTTCCGACCGTCCCGGTATAGGTCAACGTACAAAGATTATTCGCATCGGTCAACGTACAGGTATACGTCTGCGCCGAAAGCCCCGTTGCAGTAGCCGTACGCTGTATCGGGGTCGTAGGACTCCACGCATAACGATAAGGGGGATTCCCGCCCGCCACCGACAACGCAATACTGCCATTGCTGTTCGAACAGGTCGCATCGGTAATGGTTCCCGTCACCGTCGGCGGAGTAAAAGGCACACCAGCCAAAGCCATCACTACCAGCCTTCCATTTGGAGTGGCAGTATTGCTGACAAAATTTATCGTGATCGAAGTCAACGGAACGGTCTGCTGTGCACAAGGAATATAGGCTTCACTGGAATACAATTCACCAAGTCCCGTACCAGGCCCTCCCTCCTGGTTAAAGGGGGCAGCCGCAGCCCTCGTGATCCGTCCATATCCTGTATAGACGGGTCCTGGATTGGATTTAAACCAGTCGTATTCATACCCCAGCCCCGGATCATAGCTGCTGCCATCGGCAAAGTTGTAAACGATATCGATATAACTGCCATTCTCGGTACCAAAGACCAACAGACTGACCCTTGCATAATCCGCCGGCGTATTCAACGTCAACGTGCCGCTTTTCACAGCCGCTGTAGCCTTCGGGTCCAAAGACAGGTATAACGCGTTATTGCCCGTATAAGGCGCCAGCTGCCAGGTATGCGTCCCATCACTCGTCTGCACAACGCCATTGTCCGGAAGACCGCCGGTAAGACCATTGGCCGTCGCAAACGTATTGGAGAAGATCACATGTGCAGAAAGATCGAGATCGGTACTCGTCTGCAAAAGCGCATTCGTACCGGACTCGGCGACGGCGTCGTTGTTAAAACCAGAAACGGCAACAGGCACATAAATTTGCGAAAGGGCGCTGTAGTTAACAGCACCCAGACACATGAGAACTATGAAGAACAACAATGTTTTCACGAGCATAGTTTTGAAGTTGCGGAAGGTAGCCGGCACGGGTGCTCCCGCCCGCACCGGCTTTTCCGCAGGCTCTTACCTCACCAGGCTGACAGAACCTTTCCGCATGGATTGCGTACCATCCAGCAGCGTCACACGCACAGCATAGATATACACACCCGACGGCTGTGGCTTTCCATTGGAAGTACCATCCCACCCATCATTCACATTGGTGGTAGACCAGATCTGCTGACCCCATTGGTTAAATATCTTGAACTCGATGGCGCTGGCCTGATTACTGTATATTTTGAATACGTCATTCTTGCCATCTCCATTCGGAGTAAACGCGCTTGGAATAAATACGGCGTCATCGAAGGTCTTGCCATTGGCCGTACCCGCCACACTCGCATCACAACTGTTACCGCCCAACGCAATCACGCTGATCGAAACCGGAGTGTTCGGATCAAGACCGGTGACCACCTGCGTAGTCCCCGTCAAGCCGGAACTTGGGTCGGCATAAGGACCGCCATTCACCGACACCTGATACCCTGTCGCCCCTGCCACGGGCGCCCAACTGAACGTCACCGTATTCGTCGTAACGGATTGCACGGTTACAACCGGAGAACCGCCGGTCCCATTGACGGTCACCGCAACGGTATCGGTAGTCGTACAGCCATTCTCGGACACGGCCAAAACCACATCGTAGGTTCCCGGCGTCGTAAAGTCAATCGTATAAGGACCGGCCCCGGTACCGCTGGAAACCGCAGCTCCCGCAAAATCGTTCCAGTTGAAAGTAGCTCCCGAACCAGCCGTACCGGTATACGTCACCGTCTGGTCCTTCGTCGTACAGACCGTCGTCGGCGCCACGGTAAAGCTTGCCGTCGCCGCCGGCGTCACCGCAACAGACACGGTCGCCGAAGACACACAACCATAGAAATCGGTACCCGTCACGGTATAAGTGGTATTGGCATCCGGGATCACCGACACGGAGCTGCCTGTAGTGGCGCTCGGCGACCAGGTATACACTATCGGCTCGACCGTATCCGCAGCCACCGACAAAGTCGTTGCCGTTCCCTCACAGACAGTCGCAGGCACAGCCTTAGCCGTCAGATTCGGCGCGATAACCCACTTGACCGTATCATTAAAGGAATATTTACAACCGTTGCTGTCCGCAACATGACAAACATATACGCCGGAATCAAGTCCCGTTAGCGTAGCGCCCGTCGGATTGCCCGGCACATCCCAGGAATAGGTAAAGGGACTTGTCCCACCACTCTTATAATCTACTGCCGCAATACCATTCTGGTTACCGCAGCGCGCAGGCAATACATCAGGCGCAAACACCGGCGTACTGGCCGTACCATAAGAAGCAAGACCAAAAATAGAGCAGCGGTGATTACCAGATCCGCCAGTAATGTAATTGAAGGTGATCGATTTAACGGTCTTGCCCTGTGATCCGCAAGGCACCATGAAGTTCCAGGCAAGCATATCTGTTTGGCCCCATTCGGTGCTTTGAGGACCAGACCAGTCGTATTCGCCTTGCCCATCATGGATGGCAGTAGGCGAAGTCCAGCCCACGCGGCCAATCTGGGGAAGCAGGACATCGAGCCCATTCGTAGAACCATAGTCAAACCAGTCGCTGATCTGTGGAGAAGTCGGCGTCGTTGCCGTAGTCCCATCCGTAAAGTTAAAGGTAGCCTGCAGCTGCGAATACCCCTCCGTAGAAACGATCGCCGCACTGTACCAGATATTCGAACTGGGTGTCGCAAACGTCAGGGTTCCGGTCTTAACCGCTCCAACGACAGAACCGGTAAGATCGGACATAAACAAAACGTTGTTCCCGCCATAATCGGCAAACTGGAAATTGTAACGGCCATTGCTCACCGTTCCATTATCCGGCAGCCCCCCGGGAGGATCACCATAAGTAGGATAAGGCTCATACACATAGGACCCGGTATAGGTAGTCCAGTCGAAAATATATTCATATCCACCGCCAAACTGGAACTCTGTAGCAAAACCTTGTGTATATGCCACATTCGGCGCCCCATCGATCGAAATGGTAGTTGCGTCCTTTGCCCCCAATCCTACATTCGCCTCCGCAACCACATCCTGGTTAAACCCAGTCACCGCCACCGGTTGAAAAGTTGTTGCGGGATTCTGCGCTCTCAGCTCCCCACCCCATACCAACAACCCCAGCCCAATCGCCAACGTTGAAAAACGTCTCATTTGCATTTTCATGTACAATTAGTTTTTTGGTTTGATGTATTCCTCTAAAAGTTGGTTTAGACCATTACCACACATTCCTCGGACATCCATCCCCATACTTATTCCCAAGGATAAATCCAATCAGGATCTCGTGCGTTCCTCCACTCACCGAGTTCAGCTTGCTGGTCGAGTAGTCGTAGGAGTATCCAATATTGACGGTATTTGAAATGTTATAACCCACCATCGCCGCATATCCATCCTTCGTCCGATAACTGACCCCGGCCCAGGCGATGTTCTGATACTGCAGCTTTACATTCAGGTCTACCTGCGTCGGTAAAGGCTGGATATACTTCACCATCACCGATGGCAGCACATTCCAGTCATATCCTGCCAGAAACCGCCAACCCGCCGTCGCAAAAATGTGCGGCTGCAGCTCCCCGGAATTGGCAGTCACTTCGTTCTTTGCATAACTCACTTTCTGCGGCACCAGCTGCTGTACACTCACCCCGGCAAAGTAATCGGCAGAATACAAATACACTCCCGTCATAAAATCGGGATGCACGGAGTTCAACATCCCCGAACCGTAAACCGCCGGATCTACCGCCGTATTAAATTGCAGCTCGCTGGCATTCAGCCTCAATTCTTTCATTCCCGCCCCAAAACCCAACGCCAGACTGGTCCGCGCGCTGATACCCAGATGATACGCATAAGTGAGATAGCCGGATATGGCATTCAACGGACCGGTCTTATCATCGATGACCTGTAATCCGATACCGTGGTGAGGCTTGGCAGCCTCATAATCCTGCCAATACTCGCTGCCCCGCGGATTGTACCCTTCCATCGGAAAAGAGGTCGCGGTAGTACGGTAATCCTGTTTTCCGATAGGCGTATGTACCGTGACATAACTCGTCGCCGGCGCTCCCGACAGCCCCGACCATTGCTGTCGATGACTGATCTTTACATCGGTATAATTCTCGATCCCGGTTAAGGCAGGATTGAGGATATATTGATTCATAATGTACTGGGTATAGTGCGGCTGCTGCTGTGCAGAAGCAACACTATAGATCAATATCAGGAGTAGACCGGCGACTGTTTTTCTCATGGAGCGTGAGATTAAATAAGTAGCTTAATTTTTCAGAACCGTAAATTCAACCCGACGGTTCTGTTGTCTTCCTTCGGGATTATCACTTCCGTCAGGGTTGGTATTCGGCGCAACAGGCTTGCTGGCGCCATACCCCTTCGACCACAACCGGTCCTTTTCAACACCCTTGCTCACAAAGTAAGCCACCACACTCTGCGCACGACGCTGTGAAAGCTTGTCGTTGTATTTCTCGCCGCCCTTGTTATCGGTATGCGCGCCGATCTCAACATACATGTGCGGATTTTCATTCAGCAACGCAACGATATGATCCAGCGAAGCAAAGGAGGAATCCAGCAGCTTCGCTTTGTCAAATTCGAAATACACATTGTTGATGACCATCGACTCCCCAACCGCAGGCACATATTTCGTCAGACAGATACCAACGGTAGCGGTATCGTCATCGACGTTGGGCGGAGCGATAAAGTGGACGGAGTCGGACGTGTAGTTTTCGCCGGCAGCCACGATCTTCAGCGGCTTGTAGTCATCCAGCGCAAAGGAATAAGTACCATCGGCAGCGGTAGTCCGATCATACAAGGCTATATGGTTAATGGTATCGACAACATTCAAACGGATATTCGGCAAGGGGGTATTGTCCCGGCAATCGATCACCACCCCAGCCACATGCTTGATCGGATGGGCCTTCGTCAGATGCAGCAGCTCCAGGCAGCAATCCCCCCAGCGATCAGAGCTTAACAGAACGTCTGAAAGAATATTCTTAGAATCCCCACGGCTGACAAAATACAGGTCATCCCGAACGGAATTGACAGGATAACCAAAGTTGACCGGCGTCGTCCATGAACCATTCTTATTTTCGCTGTAGAAGAAGTCAAAGCCGCCCATGCCTACCCGGCCATTGGAAGAGAAGACCAGCCGGTTGGAAGGCGCATGAAAGTATGGCGCCACCTCGTCATCGGCCGTATTGATCGCTTCGCCCAGGTTGACGACATTGGAGACGCTGCCTGCTGTATCCAGATCGGCCTTCCAAAGATCGAAACCACCCTGTCCGCCCGGACGATCACTGGAGAAAAGCAGGGTCTTGCCATCAGGCATTACGAATGGCTGCTGAGCGCTGTAAGACACCCCATTGACAGTGCTGTCCAACGCAACAGGCGCGGTCCAGCTGTCCCCGCTGCGCCGGCTGATATAAATGGCAGACAGCTTCTTGCCCCCCACTACGGTCCATCTTGTCAGGAACACCGTACCGCCATCTGGCGTAAAAGATACAACCCCCTGATTCCCCTTGCTCGTCGGCAGATCGGAAAGGCTGACAGCGACACCAGCGCTGTCATTGTATACAGCCTTATAGATCCGATTCACAAAAACACCGCCCTTGCCGGCAGAACTGTCAGGCTTGGTAGAAGTAAACAACAGGATATTATTTGCTGCCCATACCGGCGCATAGGTAGCGCCTTCTGTATTGAAAGGGGCCTTTTCTTTCTTCACGGTAAACCACCTGGAATCGCTTCTGGACAGCTGAGCCTGAATGAACTTCAGATTAGCGATCTCCTTCTTTGCAGAAATGGTATAGCTGTCCTCGGTTGTATATACTTCCAGGAAATGGGTAAACACCTTCTCGGACTGATCATACTCCTGTAATGCCCGAAGACACTGTCCATAGTAATAACGGGCCAGCGGATAAGCATTGTTATCGAAATTGAGGACTTCCTTATATGCATCCGCAGCCTTTGCCGTATAGCTCAGCAAACGATAACTTTCAGCAAGATGATACCACGCCGTCTGCTTTGCATCGGCAGGAACATCCCCCTTCTTTGTATTCTTGACCACGACGGCATAAGGATTATAGTCGCCATGGGGCTTTGATGAATTCGTCGCCAGATACTTGGCGTAATACTGAGAGGCGGAGTAGTAGTCGCCCTTTTTATAATAGGCATCCGCAGCCCGAAGGTAATCATAGACAAACTGCGCCCTGACGGAAGTCAACGCCAGCACCAGGGAACCGGTTATAAGAAGTTTATTCCTGATCATATAAATCTGTTAGGTTAAATGAATGAATTCGTTTCATGTGCCCCGCCTTTTCCGGCGATGTCAAAGCCGGCGCCGGAATCCTTTTCCGCACCGTCTGCACTTGGAAGAGTTGGTTGTGGTTGGTGAGAACACCAACCACATTTGGACGTTTCGATACCAACTGGGATATTGGTTTTGCCTATAACACTATCTTTTTTATAATCTTGGACAGACAAACTCGGCTGGACTTGTCTTGACTTTTTTCTTGGAAGTGAAGGTGAGCGAGATCTCGAAGGCATTGCTGCCATGAACCATCTTGCCCAGCTGTGAGGAATTTATATCGTAACTGGCGCCAAGTGCCCAGCTGTTCCAGGTATAACCGATATAAGGGGCTATCGCGTCGTTGATCCGATAATTGACGCCAAACATAACGTCGGTCTCTTCGCTTGCTCTCAGCGATGCCACCGCGCCAACCATCTTCTCGTCGGCAGAACCCTGGTGCGCATACAGTAAGTTGGGAGTAATGTAGGTTCCTTCGTCTAATGTAAACCGGACACCCGCATGGACCAGCGTACGGATCGGGATGGTAGCATCTGCCGTACCGGCAAACTTGTCGGTCGGCCGGGTGATATGCGATACGGAAACACCGCCAAAGACATTGGCCTTCTTGGCAGGATCGGCATCGAAGTAAAGGATACCCAGACCCGCATCGAAAGAAGTGTGGGAAGTAACCGTCAGCGCTTCGGTAGAAGCGGAAGGACTGTAACCGGTAACGGGATTCCACTGATCCTCAAAAGTCATCTTGGAAGGATTGAAGGCCTGGCGAATGATACCGCCCTGTATCCCGATGGCGATACGTTGAAATTCGCCGGAGCCAAAACGCACGCCAGTATAGGAATAGCTGCCATACGCCGTCGTATAGGTATAAGCGCCATTACCCGCGGACTGATTGAGAAGGTTCACGCCGAAGTTGGCGTTCTTGTTGGTGGTAAACTCACCCGCAATACTTTCTGTAGAAAAAGGAGCGATATTGCCCCACTGATTCCTATAGATACCGGAGACGCGGTAGTCCCCGTCAAATGCGCCTGTCAATGCAGGATTCAACCAGGCGGGATAAACGTAATACTGGGAAAAGTGAGGGTCAACCTGTGCCTTTACGGTGTTGAGGCTAGCGACGGCCAGAAGGACGCACAAAAGAGTAATTTTGTTAATCGACTTCATATATGCAGTTGGTTTTAGTTGTTTAGAATCAACGTGAATTACTTACCACGGTTTCTCATGTAAGTGCTTCTGGGGTAAACGATGATCCGGTTGTCTACCACGGTATAATGCAGGGAATAGGGACGCAACAACTTTTCTACTAATGTTCGCACTTTCTGTTTGTGGGCGGTGAGACTGACCTTATTGCTATCCAGCGCTTTGTTGCTGACATAAACAAAAGACAAATGTGCAGCATCACCAATCTTGTTCAACGCATCCCGGAGCAACACATTCCTCAATTCGATCGAAATGACCATGTCCGGGATCTCCTGTCTGGGCGGGCCGTTCGCCCTGACCCCAATAAGCACAACGGTTAAAAAAATAAGTACGGAATATTTTACAATTGTCAGTATCCTGTTTATAGGTGAACCACCTTTCTTGGGTACCATTAGCATCATGTATAAGGTTAGCAATAGTCTGCCAAAGGCAACTTTAGATTTTCCAGCTAATGGATATGGGATGTTTATATTAAATACAAATAGATATGGAAAATGGGGGGGGTATCCCCCCTATTTTTAATAATAGAACCAGCTTAACCATGCTTTCGCATCCCTGGCGCCAACCATATCGTAGGAAGTAGCGTCTGTCTGGACGAAATAGTATCCTCTTGCATCGCTGAATTCTGCACCCATATTGATCTCCGCTACGGAATCGGCCTCCTCATTGGAGTTGGCGGCGCCTTCAAACGTAAATCTGGCCCGGCCATCCCCAAGATCGATAGGGTTGGTAAAATAGTCGACATCAACAGCATCCAATGCGTTATTGATCACAAAAGCAAAGATCATGATGTCTCCCACACCGCCATCTCTGAAATGATACTGCGGCAGATATTGCGAGAAATAATAATTGGTTGGAGAGGATATGCCATAAGCATCGTCCACCCCGTTCACATGCCAGCCCTTTACCGTCGTCCAGCCATGCGATCCGTCAGGGGCATTTACCTGGGGGTAGTTCCACCAGTTCGCAAAACCCTGTTTGTTCGGATTGATCGGCGTTGACGACCCTACCACATTATAGGTGGTACCGCCCACAGATACAGTGCTCGATAAGGTAGACGCATTCCAGGTGATATTATCCAGCTCCGTCAAAGTCTGCGATCCATTGACGATCGGGGTGACAAAACCGATCCCCCCGGCAGTATAATAGTAGGCCGTCCACGTGGTATGCGGCCCGCTGCCATCCGCCCAGGAGATCATAGCCCTGTGAGTAGACGGATAAACTTCTATTTCGTAGGTCGCACTGCCCACAGTCACTCTTTTCCAATAAGTCAGGATCTGACCCCACTTGTCGATATTGCGCGAACCATATTTGCCGGCATAGAAATCGGTCGCATCCTGCTGGGTAGCCCGGACCATATAAGCCTTTGTATTGTACTTGGCGCCGTGCATCTTCAGGGTGTCCCCACTGAGCGTGTCCAACACAAATTGGATATCGGAACCCAGACCATTGCCATAGCTTCCGCCATTGACACTCCCATCGGGATCTGCCAGCACGCTCACATAATCATAGGTGTCGAAGATCAGATCGATCTGCTGCTCGGCCTTGACCAGGTAACTGCTCTCGGACATCGTCACCGCAGAAGTAGAATCGAAGTCGGAAAACTCCTGTACGCGGTTCGAAGCATTGAACTTGAAATAAAAACTGACAACCCCTCCGTTAAACGCACTCGGAAAGATAAAACCCCGCCAGCCATAAGGTGCATTGACCAGGGTATCGGTGTACATAGCCACCGCCTTGTCGACACGCTCATCGGGTGATTGGGAAAAGATATAATGGTCCTTCCGGCAGGAAAAAGCCAGCATGATCCCGACGAAAAGATATAAACAGGTAGTTTTTTTCATGTTGCAGTTGATGATGTATTATTGAATTTGCTGTTCCAAAGCCGCCCGTACACGGGTTTGCAGTCTATAGAAGTCGATACCCCAGACATCCTGGAAGTATTGCACTACGATCGCCTCCTTTTGATGCAGACTCGCTTGCGCAGTCGCCTGCGGAACGCCATCCTGACTTACCCCAGCCGGAATATTATCAATCATAGCCTCGAAAGGATCTCTGCCCATCGTCAGCATCACGGAGATCATTTCGACAAAGTCTTCATTCGGCGCACTCCGCGCATAAGCGGTCACAAACCCATCCTCATGCGCCAGCTCATCGCTGAAGTTGTTCCAGTCACCGGTATACAAACCCGCCGTGATGGTTTTGAAGGTTGCAGGATACAGAACGGTCTGATGAAGGATGTGCCCGAACTCATGCTCGATCGTATGAAACAACTGGATCAAGGTAGCGGAATCGGACTTCACATACCCCGGCATCTTGTTGTTGACAAAATCATTCAACACATACAGCAGGATCTCATGCCCACCCTCGGCCTCACCCAGCGTGATCGTACCATCGGTATTCCAACTCGCACTACCTACCAGCAAAAAGTTCTTTGGGATCAACGTCTTCATAAAGTTCATACCCGCCTCTGCCACATAGGTATCGATCCAGACGGATTTGATGCTGCTCAGAACGGGGATGATCTTGGACTCCATCGGTGGCACCAAATCCTTGTTCAGATCCAGTTCATCCTGGTCATAACGATACTGGACGGCCACATTGTAGGGGACGGTCAATGTATCGTAGATCCATTTATCGATCGACGTCGTAGCGACAGAATCGCCGCCCAGCCCCTGAATCGCCGACAGATCGCCTAAATTATCGTCCTTCTTACAAGCCACCATCGTAAGACTGACAGCCAGGATCAGCAAAGGGAGCTTGCCCATGCCCTTGATCGATTTTCGTACGGTAAAGCCCATAGCTCTCAATAGTTTTATAAGAATACCCGCCACTGGAGATGCCGGTCCCTGAAAACTTTGGTGACAGGCCTCGAACGCTCCACGACGATAAGCGCAGGTTATCGGAATAACTTTGGCAGCCTGCGGTTGATTTAAATGTTGCATGTCGATGTTTTATAGCGGGAATGGAAAAGGGTTAATGATGATTGTTATCTGGGATTTAATGCTATACCAGCCTCCGTAGCTATCTGCGGGATCTGGAATATTCTCCTGTTATCGGTCGGGGTCAGCGTAACCGATCCGCCGCCAAAGAAATTGTGCGTGACGGCTATCTTATACCGCTGTAAGTCGAAATAGCGCATTCCTTCCTGGACGAACTCGGCCCGTTTGAAATCCAATAAGGTGCTCAGCAAGGCGCTTTGAAGATTGCTTGCGCTATAATATTGCTCTGCCTTTGCAGGAGTAATCTTGTTGTTAACTGAATCATATTGATGTATCCGGGTGCTGGCGTATGCATTAAGATCCGCCAGTGCTGCTGTCGTGTTGTTGAGATAGATATTGGCCTCGATCCGGTTGAACAAAACCTCCTCCGCCGTAAAGAGCGGAACCATTACATAGGGATAACCAATGGTGGCATTGACCGAAGCCTTTACAAAGTATTCGTTGATCTTTGGGATCAGATAGTTATCCGTCCCTGACGTATACAACTGATAAAGAAAAGCATAATCCCCGCCCGTCACATTTTCCCCAAGTATCTCCCTCTGCGTCGCTGCCTCCAGTCCATAACGCTCCCCAAAGTAACTGCGCGCCCAAAGCGACTGAGTTTCTACCAGCAGCAGGTTGGCGCTCTCGGTCGCCTTTGCATACCGTTCCAGCAGATCCACATTGGTCAGTGTCATATAGGTCGTGTTCCAGGGACGCAGCATCGTGGTCACCGTGGTCGGCAGGACCTGGCTGGCATGCTCGACGACCTTGGCATAATTCTTCTTATAGAGATAGAACCGCGCGGCAAAGGCATGCGCAGCCGCCTTGGTAAAGTGATATTTGGGTACGGTATAGCGCTTGTCCTGGATCAGTGCGATCCCCTCCGTCAAATCCTGCTCGATCATGTCGTACACATACTGTACGGTCTTGCGCTGATACTGCTTCACTACAACGTCTTCCGGTTCGGTCACATAAGGGATGCCAGGATCTGTGCCCGCGCTTGCACTGTCGTAACATTTGGAAAAGATATTCACCAGCATAAAATGCGAATAGGCCCGGGCCACCAAAGCCTCTCCTATCTCTGAAGAATACTGGGTCGTATCCTTTGCCGCCCGCGAAGCCTGCAGCGCCTGATTCGCAGCCGCAATGGCGGCATAACAGGCATCCCAATAGTATTCGGGAGAATCCTGCTGATCGCTGCTGATATCCTGAAAAAACCAGGGGTCCACAGAGAAAAGATCCAGCCCCCCGATGTTGGGGCCCTTGTCGCCGACATTGTCGGAAATGGATTCGGTAAAGGCCATATAGTTAGCCTGCGGATAAGCGGTACCCAGCAATTCGGCAACTTTATCAGGGGTATCCAGCGACGTACGATTGTCCGGCGAAGTGGAAAGATATTTTTTACAACCACCCAGCACCAGGGTGAGGCTGACGCAGGACACAACTGCGAATCGCTGCGCCGCCTTCCTTGGGTTCCTTCCTGTTGAACGAGATATAATGAATTTACGCATGTCTAAATGTTGATTAGGGGATTAAAAACTTACTTTCAACGCCATGGTCACCTGCCGCTGCAAAGGCTGCGCGACGCCGCCAGAATTAAAGAATTCGGGATCCTGCCCCTTCAGCTTGCTATCGGAATAGAGCAGCCAGAGATTGGTTGCAGCCAGTGTCAGCGACGCATTGCTCATCCCCGAACGCTTGACTACCGCCGGCGGCATGGTATAGGTGATGGATACGGTCTTTAACCGGATCATATCGCCGCGGGCAACCCGCTCATTGGAATAGTTATAGTTGTTCAAAGGATAAGCTCCCCCATTCTGAGCCGCTGTCGTGTTATCCATGATGGACGGGATATAGGTGTACTTCGAGTCGCCCGGCAGCATCCAGCGATCCCAGAACTCCTTCGGCATCGTGCCGAAGTCGGTATAGGAATTCTGGAAGGAAGGATACAACCGGATCTTATTCCCCGCCTGATAGGTCACAAATATGTTGGTCTACCAGTCCTTGTAGTGGAAGGTATTCGAAAAACCACCCGTATAGATCGGATCGACCGGACCCTCGTATTTCAGATAGTCGGTCGTCTCTGATTGCAGATAGACAGCCGGGCTGACCTGGCCGGATTCGTTGATGAAGCTGGGCACACCAGTCTGCTGTGCCAAAGAGGTATACTTGAGGGAGAACAGGCTATGCACGGGATACCCTTGTTTGTTGCCGCCTTCGGGAATAACCAGATCAAAGATCATCGGGTTATTTTTGGCATTGGTGATCTTTGTCGTATTGTAACCAAACGTCAGACTCGTCTTCCATCCCCAATTCTTCCGACGGATCACATCACCGCCCACCAACAACTCGATCCCCTGGGAATTCATATCTGCATAGTTGGCAGCCTTTATCGCCTCACCGCCAATACCCGGCGTCTTGATCAGACTGATCAGATCAAAACTTTTACGCTTGTAAGCATCCAGGCTGAACGTCAGACGCTTGTCAAAAAGCCCTCCATCCAGTCCGATATTATACGTATACAATTTCTCCCAGGTCAGATCCTTGTCCTCCAGGTCGATCAGCGCAATAACAGACTCGACTTCATCGGAATAAGGACGATTGGTATTTTGATTCTTCAATACCACATCGGAGTTCGTCGCAGGCCCCATGCTTCCTGTCAGACCATAGGTCATACGCAGCGTCGCATAATCGACCCACGTCTTGCTCTGCATCCATTTTTCCTGTTCGATATTCCAGCTGCCAGCCAGCGACCAGGTGGGCAGCCAACGCGCACGGGGATTGGAAC
>JAATGQ010000181.1 GCA_015654595.1 Chitinophagales bacterium
AGCCGGAACTGCTGAAACTGATGGTCGAATACGGATTATGTTTTGAGCTAAAAGATGGGACGGGATTTCTGGCACCTGACCTGCTGGAGCCGGACAGACCGACGGCTATTACATGGGATTGGACGGGTGGACTACAATTCGAGTTCAGGTATGCTGTTTTTATGCCTGCCGGGATTCTAAGCCGGTTTATCGTGAAGAGCCATGCTTTTATAAAAAATAATTTTTACTGGAAATACGGCGTTGTACTGGAACACGAAAACACTGAGGCCCTGGTAGAAGAAGACTATATGAATTTAAAGGTGCGGGTTTTGCTGCGGGGTGAAAATAAAAAGGGGCTTTTATCGGCTATCCGGATGTATATTGAAGAAGTACACCGGTATTTTGATAAATCCGGTAAACTGCAGTTTGAAGAAATGGTTCCCTGTAATTGCGATGTATGCCGGCATTCCGGTGAACCTCATTTTTTTAAATTCGAAGTGCTACGAAAGTTTGAACGAAAGGGTAAATATTACGTCGATTGTGAAAAGAGTGCCGAATCCGTAAGTATCGCGGCCCTTATCAATGATGTTCAGGTAAACAGCTATCGGCAGGATTTTGTCAGTACGGATGAACTTAAACTATTTATTTGTTTTCTCATAGATGATGTACTGCTCAAAGAGATCACAATGAAAGAAGGCTACAGGGTTTTCTGGCGGGACAATTCCTGTACCGATCCCAAAAACGAGACCGAATTTCAGCCTTATATCTCTTCCGTACTTGACAATTATTGCCGGGTCAACGGAATCCAGCTTGCCAGGGAGACTCGCGAGGCAAACGGGAGCGTGGATATTGCCTTCTCGTATACGAACAAAGACCGGCAGATACTGAAAGTTTGTCTGGAAATCAAAAAGGCCCATCATCAGGATGTCACCACCGCACTGAATACCCAACTGCCGCTTTATATGGAAAGCATGGGCACCGACGCGGGTATTTATCTCGTGATCTGGCAGCGTCATGAGGGGTTTAAACAGCCGGCAGGATATCCTTCGGAAACCGATCTGCTGAACGTATTAGTACAACAAAACCAACGCCCGGAGGATATTGCCGTGAAAATTATCAACTGCAGCAAACCTGTCAGTCCGTCAAAGCGATAATCATTATCTGCTGCGTGGGCTTATTTTTTCTTCTATTTTGCTGATGATGCGGTATTGTTCAGCCCGCAACCGTAATATTCTGGAAAGTTCCTGTCGTTGCGTTTCCAGTATTTCCTTTTTCCTGTCATTAGAGGTCTCGTTTTCGATCGTGGCCAGGACGCTGATAATTTCGGCGAAGACTTCTTCGGCTACCGGGCCTTTATTTCTTATCCAGTCGCAAAAGGGGTGATTCTGATTGAGTACAAACGTGGTTTGAGAATTCCTGTAGACTGGTTCCCAAATGCTGCCATCCCCCACTTTCCCATAGGTGCCTTCGAGATAAGTGGTTACGGGCGCTTCATTGTGATTGATGACGCGATACGCGGATACGCTGGAATGACTCTTCCGGCCAGGCTCCGTATGGTCAAGGATAAAATCGATGAGCTTGTTGAAGATGCCCGAAAAAGCATCTGCAAATCCCATTCTGTAGATTTTTAGTTCATCGGCAACGACGTTGGAGAACATATCTGCATTGCTGATGGCGATATATTTCCTGATATCCGGATAAAAGCTATCGATAACAGGCTTCAGCGCGGCGGGCAGGTAGAGTCTTTTGTATTTCCGGCCGTCGTGGCAGAGCGCTTCTACAAGGGCGTCTTCATCGCTATTAAAGCGATTTACCAGAAGGACTTCTGCCAGCTGCTTTAACATCGTCAGCACTCCGGAGTCAACAAAATGTTGGCTGAACAGGCTTTTTAAGCGGGGTTTGTCGTTTCGGTTTTCTTTGGTGGGCTGGTTCGCGAGTTGAGAGGTCCAGTCTTCTCCTTCCTTCCTGAGCGCATAGGCATACAAACACGCGGCGCCGATATGCTCGAGGTATTTTGCCAGAAGTATGCCTCTTTTTTCAAAGATCTCATAGATCAGGTCTACCGGCATAGGGATCGTGTTCTTCCAGAAGATTAGCTCTTCCT
>JAATGQ010000203.1 GCA_015654595.1 Chitinophagales bacterium
GCCATCGGAATTTGCCACGAGCCTTAAATCTCATACATTTGTAATGTTTGGGTTAAACAATAAGCAGTCGTAACGTGATTGTATAATTATTCGGATAGCCCAATTCCCGCCGGGAGTGTACCAGCACTTCCGGTTTTATTTTGGACCTACGAAATTGGTTCGGAAAAAGGTTTGGTTATGGTGTTGCAATGGCTATGGCATCATACTGACAATGGATCAACATCGGCTATGGCATAACAATGATCTTCCGGCCTTCGATAGTAAAATGAACAGCACCTGTCAGTTCCAGCATTTTAAATACCTGCGAGACATTGACATCCTGTGATATAGTGCCCCCGAAATGCCGGGTGATCGTTCCCCTGTATTCTACCTCTACATCATACCAGCGTGCGATCTGTCGCATCACGCTATAAATATCCGCGCGGTCAAAATTAAAGACCCCGTTCTTCCACGATATCACTTCCGCCGTGTTGACATTAGGGATGATCGTGATCCCACTCTGATCTTTTCCGGTGACAGCCTGCTGACCCGGTTTCAGGACCTGGTCTTTTATCCTGACGGCACCTTCCAGCAGTGTCGTCTTTATGCCGTCTTCGTCATCATAGGCATTGATGTTGAACTGTGTTCCCAGTACCTGTACGGTATAATCACTGCCCATCTTTTTAACAACAAAAGGTTGTTTGACATTGGCAGCCACTTCGAACCAGGCTTCTCCCCTGATCTCTACCAACCGCTGACTACCGGTAAAGACTGTAGGGAACTTTATAGACGATGCGGCATTCAGCCATACTTTTGTGCCATCCGCAAGAACCACGCTGATCTTTCGTCCGCGGGGTGTGCTGAGCGTATTATACACCAGCTCTGCCGGTCTGGCGGCAGCAGTACCGGGAGAACCCGCAGCGGCAGGACCTGCGCCACCATCAGTGGCCTTGTATGTTACCTGGTCCTTGCTTCCTTTTACGATCTTCGCATGCCCGTCCGTTGCCGAGAAACCGTTGCCCGCGCTGTCCAGTACGATCTGTCTGCCATCGGCCAGCGTCAGGATAGCTCCGCTGATCCCGGGGGCCACATCATTTACAGCGACGCGTGTACCGGTGCCCCTGTCATTGGAAAGCCACCACCAGGCGCCGCCAGACAACAGCAGAATGGCGGCCGCAACAGCCGTCCATTTCTTCCATTGAAAAAGGGGAATAGTTTTCTCCTGGCTGTCAGCTTCATCCATCGCAAGCTCCAGCCTGCGGGAAAATTCAGAAGGAAGGGAGGGATACTCTCTAAGCCCGGCGGGCAGGCTCATACAGGCATCCAGGGTCCGGTGAAACTCTTCAGGAGATACCCCATCGAGCCATTCATTGAGTACCTGCTGCTCATCGGCAGACAGTGTTCCTGTACTATATTTTTCGATAATGGAGACGATGGTTGATAGGCTCATGCTAAGATATCTTCAAAGTAAAGACTACTGAAAAAGAAAAAGGATACCCCCGATGATAAAAAAAAGTAGCCATCCGGCATTCTTCACCAGGTAATCCTTTATAAAATGGCGGGCTTCGTGTAATTGTTTTTTTACTGCGGGCAGTGAAATATTTAATAAAACGGCGATCTCCCGGGCAGTCAGCTCATCCCGGGCATTCATAAGAAATATTTCTCTCCTGCGATCGGACAGCTGCCTGATGGCCTCCTGGGCCGCGACATGGTATTGCTGAAAAAGCAGGTCATCGAAAGGCGAATCCGTACCTTCCTCGGTATCGGGTGCGATTTGGCGGTTAAGCCTCCGGTGGGTGCGGGATCTCTTCGAGTCGTCGAGGATCCGGTTCTTGGCCATGCGGAAAAGGTAATCTCCAAATGACCTGATCCCCGGCAGGGTCTGGCGCTTCACCCAGATCTTAAGGAATATATCCTGGATGATCTCTTCCGAATCTTCAGGGGACTTTAATATAAAGAAGACAAAGCGATATAAACCGGTATAATAGTGGGTATATAATATGGAGAAGGCTTCCCGGCTTCCCTCCGCCGTCCTTTGCAATAACGCCTGCTCATCCGTTAATTTCGTATATTTTTCTCTTTCCAACGCAAAAGCAAGTTAAGTTTTTTTGAATAAATCAAATCACCGTTTCCTGTTTATCACTTACATTTGAAAGTCCACTGATATTATATACATCTGCCTAACAC
>JAATGQ010000195.1 GCA_015654595.1 Chitinophagales bacterium
AAATGCCTAACCAGACTATTGCCATTAAGAAATGGGCTTACGATCATCGTACTGACATCGAAAATATGATCATTGCTCTTGCCGAGGCGGGCGACCAGGTGCGTTCGTTCACCGAAGCCAGGAAGTTCGCAGCCCAAGTCAGCGCGAGTGTCTACCAGGAGCAGAACGCCGATTATTGGCTGAAATACTACAACGGTGTCGAAGAAAAGGATATCCAGGGTCAGCAGGTAAATCTTGGCGGCTCGGCCGTCTTCAACCTTGCTGACATGGCCAATACCTTCGGGCTTGGTACAGACAAGGTAGACCGTTATAAAGCCGTGTACAACACCTTTGGGAACCTGATGGTGAAGATGTATCCTGCGATCATGCCGAGTTTTATGCCCTATGAAAAAGCGGTGGACAAATCCTTCCTGCTGAGTGTGATCTCGAATCATCCTGAGCTGCTGGAAGGAAAGGCCATCGAAACGAAGTACGCCAGCCAGATCACGGAAGCTGTCTCTTCGAAATCGTACCACATCGAATTCGAAACAGGATCCGCCAATATCCGTTCGGCTTCTTACAGGATGCTGGATGAGATCTTCGAATCGGCTGTCGTCGCCGAAGGTTTGAAACTGGGTGTGTATGGTCATACCGATAATAACGGCAGCGACGATGTCAACATCCCGCTTTCTGAAAAGAGAGCGGCTGCGGTAAAAGCTTACCTGGTAAGCAAGGGTTTGAAGGATGAGCAGATCGAAACAAAGGGTTTCGGTTCTTCAAAACCCGTCGCCGACAACAGCACGGAAGCCGGCAGAAGCCGTAACCGTCGCGTGGAAATCGTCCTTGGTCAATAGTTGTTTGTTTTAACGGTGGGCAGGAGGCTTCGGCCTCCTGCTTTTAAACTCCTGACATTATGTTCAAACCATTTGAAAAAATAAGCCGTCAGACCTTCCTTATCCTGGTCATTGGTCAGGCAGCAGCCGCGCTGATCATCTGGCAGCTGAGTCCGGGCGGGTTGATTCCGCAGCCTTCAAAAGTATTGGCGTCGTTGGGCGGGCTGCTAGCCACAAGACTCTTGTTCGACAATTTGCTGGTCAGTATGGGACTTACGCTGATGGCGCTGTTTTACTCCATCGTGTTGACGCTGGTGTTCTCCTATCTGTCCGTCGTTCCTTTCTTTCGTGGTATCGCGCATTTTGTAGTGAAATGCAGGTATCTGACGCTGACGGGGCTCATTTTTATCTTTACCCTGCTGACAAAGGACGGGAGTCAGCTTAAGCTTTCACTGCTTGTGTTTGGCATCGTACCCTTCTTTACCACTTCCTTTCTGTCGGTGATCGACCGTATCCCTTCGCAGGAGTTTGAGCTCTGTCAGACGATGGGCTTCAGCCGGTGGCAGAGTCTTTATGAGGTCATCATCATCGGCAAGGCCGATCAGATCTTCGAGATAATGCGGCAAAACTTCGCGATCGCGTGGATGATGATCACGATGGTAGAGGGACTGAACATGAGTGAGGGCGGTATCGGGACCTTGCTGATAAAGTATAACAAGTACAACGACCTTTCGCATGTGCTGGCCCTGCAGGTGTTGATCTTTTGTATCGGACTTTGTCTTGACTACTTGTTGGGGCAGATGAGAAGGTGGTTATTTCCTTATGTCGCTTAAAATAAAATGTTATGACAGCTTATACAAAAAAGGAAGTGTTGCTGGAAGCAAGGAATATCTTCCTTAGTTATGGCAATAAATGCATCCTTCATGATATCAACTTCAACATCCGGGACATTGTTCGGCCGGGGATGTTACAGGGGCAGGTCGTTTCCCTTGTGGGCCGCAGCGGGATCGGGAAGACGCAGCTGTTCCGGGTCTTGTCCGGGCTGCAAAAGCCCAGTTCGGGACAGATCATGATCCGCGAAAGAAAGCCGACCTTAAGCGCGGCCGGGACAATCGAAGTAAACCATGAACGGCCGGTGCATGCCGGGGATATGGGTGTGATCTTCCAGAACTATTACCAGTTCGAATGGCGAACGGTCAAGCAATCGCTGATGCTCGCGGCCCGTCAGAACCCCGCATTGAAGGGTAAGGAAGAGGATACCATTCTGCATTATGCGTCGCAGTTCGATATTCCCGATATCCTGCATCATTATCCCAAGCAGCTTTCGGGCGGTCAGCAGCAGCGGGTAAGCATTATTCAGCAGTTGTTGAAGGGAAGCGATTTCCTTTTGCTGGATGAGCCCTTTTCTGGCCTGGATATTTGTGTGCTGGATAAGGTTGTCGAGTTGTTGCTGCAGGTTTCGTTGTCGGATGAGTTGAAGACGCTGATCATCGTCTCGCATGATATTGCGACGGCTGTGGCTATTTCCGATACCGTCTTTATTCTGGGGAAAAAGGTCGGGCAGGAAGGTTCTACGATCGTGAGGGAGATCGACCTTATCGAAAGAGGCCTTGCCTGGCAGAGGGCGGTGCGCAGGGAGAAGGCGTTTGAGGATACGCTGGATGAAATCAATGCCTGTTTGTAAAAAAGGGGTTTCGCCCTTTTTTACAACCTATTTAAGCAATAGGCGGATGCCTGTGTAGGCGATCTGCATGCCGATGCAAAAGACCAGGAAGGCGCTGAGGCGGTTTACGATCTGCTCGCCGCGGGGGCCTATCTTGTGAATGAGGCGGGGGGCGTTGGAATAACAGATATAGATCGTCACGCACATCAGGACGATGGCGATACCGAGGGCGCCGAGGTTGAGGACATGCGTGAGCAGGCTGTCTTCGTCTTCGTGTGCGCCAAGCGTAAGCAATACAGATATCGTACCTGCCCCGGTTGTCATCGGGAAGGAGATCGGGTAAAATAAAAGGTTTTCAAAATCACCGCTGCGGCGTTCGGGTTGGGCGGTTTCCTTTGTTCCTTTTATGCTGTTGTCGGAGTTGAGCAGGGTCCAGCCAATGCGGCAGATAAGGATCCCCCCTGCCAGCTGGACGATGGGGATTGAGATACCGAACAGCTTTAAGATCCAGGTTCCGATAAGGGCGGAGACGGCACAGATCGCAAAACAATAGAACGCTACTTTTTTAGCGGCCCGTCTTCTCTCCTGCAGATTCAGATCAGAAAGGAGGGGGTCGATGATAAAGGCCGAGCCTACGGGGTTGACCGCAGGGAAAAGAGAAAGGTAACCGAAGAAGATTAGGTGTAAAAACGGTAAATCAAAACGCATAAACTAAATTACGTTAAATTGTGTCTATCAACATACTCTATGCGTTCTCTCTTTTTTTGTCTATTTCTGGCATTTTTTTGTACGCTTTATGGTTGTCATTCCGGCAATCCTGATAAACCGCATATCATCATCGAAACAGAGGCTGGCGATATAGAGGTCGAACTGTACCTGAAACAGGCGCCAAAGACCGTTGCGGCGTTCCTTTCCTTTGTGGATTCCGGGTTTTATAAGAAGGGTTCTTTTTATCGGGTGTTGAATGCGGATAACCAGGTCACCGGGGCGTCGGGTTCGAGGCTGATACAGGGCGGTATCTGGAAAACCAATCACAGCAAGGCGGTTGCTTTATCCGGGGTTCCGCATGAGACGACGCAGCAGACGGGTATCCTGCATAAGAATGGGACTATTTCACTGGCGCGGGAGAAGCCGGGTTCTGCCGGTTCCGAGTTTTTTATTTGCGTAGGCGATCAGCCCGGTTTTGACTATGGCGGGGAGAACAATCCCGACGGGCAGGGTTATGCGGCATTTGGACAGGTGGTCAGGGGGCTGGATGTGGTCAGAGCCATTTATGAGCGGCCGGAAAATAATCAGTCCTTTACTCCACCCGTTTCCATCGATAACATTATCAGGAAATAGCTCATTTTGCTTATTTTTATAGTAGGCTAAGTCTACCCAGTATGATGGCACTTATTGGCAGGATCCTGCTCCGGACATTTTTGGCGATTATAGGCTTTCTTATTGTGCTGCTACTGGTTTTTGACCGGATGGTGCAATTCAGAATGAATGACAAGGATACTTATGCCTGGTATCATGCCCGGAATGTCGATGCGCATATTAATTATTACAAAGCGGAGGGTCGTCAGATCCGTTATGTTCAGACGGGCGACAATCAAAAAGCCACTATTCTCTTTATCCATGGCGCTCCAAGTTCTTCCAGCTACTGGCGGATCTATATGTCGGATAGTATTTTATTGACGAGAGCGACGATGTATGCGCCTGACCGGCCTGGCTATGGTTATTCCGGTCTGGGCAAGGCGCTGCCGGATATTGCGGCGCAGGCGCATGCGTTGAAGGTGATACTGGACAGTCTTCATCAGATGCATCACCCTGTCGTTGTGGTCGGTGTTTCTTATGGCGGTCCTATCGCGGCGAGGCTAACGATGGACTATCCCGAGCTGGTGGATGGGCTTGTTCTGCTGGCGCCCCCCATCGGTCCGGGGAGGGAAAAGTTGTTTTGGATCACCTACCCGATAGAGAACCCGCTCCTCAACTGGGTTGTTCCCCGGATGCTGCAGAGCGCGAACACCGAGAAGATCCATCATAAGGAAGAGCTGACGAAGATGCTGCCGCTTTGGCAAAACATACATATCCCTGTAACGTATATGCAAGGCGAGAAGGATGAGCTTGTCGATACCTCGAATGCCAGCTTTGCAAGGGAGCATTTGGTAAATGTCCCCTCCCTGGATGTGCAGATGATACCAGGAAGAGGACATTTGATCGCCTTTGATGAGAAGGCTCGTATCGAGCAGGCGATTCTGGATATGTTGGATAAGGTGGAGGCGAAGCAGCAGCCTGCGCCGATCGCAGGCATGAAGCACTAGGGGCTGTCGCAGTGGCGGCAGGCTGATCCGGCTGGCTTGGGGCGCAATAGGAATAGCGGTCGGTATTTTGTATATTTGAAGAGTATAATTGAATGATCATGATGACGAGAAATGCTGAAATCTTTGAGAAGTTCCTGGCGGTTATCGACCGGCATCTTGAAGACGTGCTGGACGGAACGATAGACAAAATGTTCGAGTTACAGGACATTGCGGAACGTCTTTTTATACATCCCACACACCTCAGCAATGTCATCAAGGCACATACGGGTAAGCATCCCTGTTATTTCTACGAAGAAAAGATCCTGGTTATAGCGAAGGGTCTTCTTGCAGACCACAGAAATTCTATCGCCGATGTAGCGCGCAAGCTCACCTATGACCCTTCGAATTTCACGAAATGGTTTAAGACCTATGGGAAGATGAGTCCGTCGGCTTACCGCAAACAGCTGATAGCGCAGGCGCAGGCACAGCCGACTATGGTTACCGCGATTGCGAGTTAGGGGAATGTGGGGTGGAGCGCGGTGATCGGGGGTGGTGTTGGATGGCGGACGATGGAGCAGAGAAGATTAAAAGCAAACTCCGGGCAGGAGGGTCTGCCCGGAGTTTTTGCATACTATAATGAAATGTTAAAGTCTTGCGGAACGTTCCTTTCCAAACAGTTGGTAGCCGACCGTCCACATCCAGAAGGCGTTTCCGGCATTGAACTCATTGGTGCGATACAGCTGTGTAAAGCCGCGGTTGTAGCTCATAGAGAACTGCCATCTTTTGTACTGACAGCCGACAAGGATATCCAAACCGATGTCTATCGGCGCTACGCGGGAAATATTCTGGCTGGGATTTGAAAGACCGCTTTCGAACTTGAGTTTGTCGTCGATCGTACGTTTGATGGCATAGTGAGTACTGCCTACAGCGGAATCGAGCATCATAAAGCCCTTCTCGGTACCATTTGTATTTAAAGCGATATAAGGTCCGAGGCCGCCGAATATTTTTACTTTTCTATTGACTGTCACTCTGTAAAGC
>JAATGQ010000262.1 GCA_015654595.1 Chitinophagales bacterium
GGGATCGATCCCGCGATAGCCGGTGACAACAAACAGGTTATTGGCGGAAACATAAGCTCTCAGGCGATTGATGGCGGGGGTATGCAGCTTGAATGTATAACCGAGGGTGGCGTTGTCCAGCCGCAGGTAAGCGCCATTTTCGAGGAAACGGTCCGAAATATAGGTGGAATGAATGTCGTTGAAAGATTCATGCAAAGAAAAAGCCGGCAGATTCTGTGTCTTGGCGTCGATGGGATCGTTGAGGGTCGCCAGGGTGGCGTTGAGGATCTTATTGCCAGTGACAGCCCGGAAGAAGAAATTCAGATCAAAGCCTTTGTAGGTGAAGCTATTGCTCCATCCCATCAGCAGCTTCGGCTGTGCGCTGCCGGCAATGTAATAGTCGGCGGTTGTCGGATTGGTGGTAGTATCACCCTTTGCGGTGCGCATGACGGAGACGCCCTGTGCGTTCTTCCCCATATAATGCCAGATATCAAAAGTGCCGATGGGATGACCGGGCTCGATGATCTGGGACCAGTTGCCGGATTGTCCTTTTCCACCCACGAAAGCGGTATATACGTACTGGTTGTTAAACTGGCTGTTCGTGATGGACTTCACGTTGTTGGCGTTGTGGGCGATATTGAATGATGTCTTCCAGGTGAAATCCCTGGTCCTGATGGGTACCGCATTCAATTGTAACTCCACGCCTTTGTTGGTGATCTTACCGATATTGGTCGTGAAATTAGTCACCGGGAACTGTGTTGCAGACACGGGATAAGACCAGATGAGGTCGGATGTCGTCTTGTTGTAATAATCCAGGGAACCGGTGAACATCCCTTTAAGTATGGAGAAGTCGGCGCCCACATTGGCTGTTGCCGTACTCTCCCATTTCAGATTGGGATTGGGATTCTGTGTTGGTCCGATACCGTCCAATATAGAACCATTGGTATTTGCGCGACCGGTAATACCATACTGGACCTGGGCGATCAGGGGATCGAAGCCCAGTGAGTTACCTGTCACGCCATAACCGACGCGTAATTTGAGGTCATCGAAGAAACGAACGTTCTCCATAAAATTTTCCTTGCTGATCCGCCAGCCGCCGGATACGGCGGGGAAATAACCCCAGCGGTTATTGACACCGAAGGCGGAAGAACCATCATCCCTGATGGATGCCTGGAACAGGTATTTGTCTTCGTATTGATAATTGACACGGGCATAATAGGAGATCAGCCGCAATGTCCCGATATGGCTGTTGATAAAGCTGACGGTATTGGCAGGGGGGCTGCTTACGGCCAGGTTGTTGGAGCCCAGCTGATCGTTGGGGAAGTTCTGGGTAGTTGTTCCAAATCCGAGGCCCAGGTGGTCTTCCTGCCAGCTATATCCGCCCAGCAGCCGGATGATATGTGCTCCAAAACTTTTTTCATAGGTGAGATAGGATTCAGCCAGTTTTTTGGTGCTTTCCGTTTGTGAGACGCTGGCTTGACCGTTCAATGCCCTGGCTAATTCCGAAACGCTGTTGAGATAGATCTGCGTTGTCGTGTCCTGGGTCTGTGTGGTCAGGCTCAGGGTATATTTCAGCCCGGGCAGGATCTTTACTTCGGCCAGTGCATTGGCGAGGAAGGTTCTTGCTTTACTCTGGTTGGTATTGTTGTTGATCAGCGATACGGGGTTCAGACCGCCCTGGGGATACTCAGTGGAATACGTGCCATCCGGTTCGATAGTCCGGAGGGTAGGCATGTATGTGAGCATGGCGCCGTATACCTGGGAGGGGATCTGGCTGGCGTTGGAAGAAGCGTTCATAACATTCAAACCCAGCTTCAGCCTGTCGTTGAACATATGTTGTTCGATATTGGCGCGGATCGTCGTTCTTTCGAGCCCACTACCTTTCATGATCCCCTGATTGTTCAGGTAGTTGATACTGGCTCCGAAGACGGTCTGGCCGGTATTACCCCCGAAGTAAATATTGTGATTGTGGCTAAGGCCGGTGCGTTGTACCGCGTCCTGCCAGTTGTTGTTGACGGAGTCGTCAAAATTACCGTTGCCATGTCCTCCCACTAATGGAGAACCATTTGCGATGAGGTAATTCCGCAGCTGCGGAGCCGATAGCATGTCGATCCGTTTCGAGACTTTTTCGGCAGCAACATAGGCGTTATAAGACAAGCGGAACTGCCCGGTCTTTGGCCGGCGGGTGGTGATCATGATCACTCCGTTGGCAGCGCGTGCACCGTAGATGGCGGTAGCGGCGGCGTCTTTTAACACGTCGATAGAGGCGATGTCGGAAGGCGCTACCAGGTCAATGGAAGCGTCCGGAACGCCGTCTATGACATACAAAGGCTGCTGGGCGGAGCCGGTACGCAGGGTAGAGGCACCCCGCAGGATAACCACGGGCTGCTCGTTGGGGTCGCCGCTTTTTGTGATGTTGATACCGGGCACTTTGCCTGCCAGCAACTCACCGGGAGAGGAGATGACACCGACATTGAAATCCTCGGCCGAAACGGAGGAGATGGCGCCGGTGATGGCTTTCCTGGAAGATTGGCCGTAGCCGGTAACGACCACATCGTTCATCTGGCTGCCCTTGCCGGCAAGGGTTACCGTGATGTTCTTCTCTTCTCCTGCGGTAATTTCCCTGCTGGTGTAGCCAACATAAGAAAACTGAAGTTTCGTCTCGCTGCCGGGCACGGAGATCGAAAATTTGCCATCGGCATCGGTGACGGTGGTCTTATGGGTGCCCCTGATCATCACGCTTACGCCGCTTAGCGGAGCGCTGTTCTCGTCGATCACCGTTCCCTTCACTGTCCGGGCAGACTGGGCGAAGAGCATAACCGGGAAAGATAAGATCGCTAAAAATAAAAGCCTTAAAATTGCCTTCATGGATTCCTGTTTTGGTTTGTTTAAAATCAAACATCTTGTTGCTTAGGGTCGCAAATAGATAAAAGCTATGTTATGCGATTGTAAATGGAATATTATCTTATCTGCCTGTAAGGGAATTTGCAATTGCTAATAAAAAGCGTAGTGAGGTTGTTGCCTCTGGTGTTTATTATTTTTATATTTTATTTTTTATTGCCATAGTCCTTACCCTGCTTTTCTGCGTTTTGATAACAATTGCATCAAAAAAATCAGCAACATGAAATTGATCTTTACGGCAGCATTTGCCTTTCTTCTAGCCATAGCGGGCGATTCCGGTTTTGATGATCTTCCTATCAATAAGGTCCAGATCATTGGTTCGCACAACAGTTACAAAAGAGCCATCGACACTGCTTTATTTTCCCTGCTTAAAGCAAAGAATCCAAAGGCGGCCATGGGGCTGGAGTATAGTCATGTTGCTCTTGGTCAGCAGATGGATCTGGGGTTGCGCAATTTGGAGATAGATGTATATGCGGATGAAAAAGGGGGAAAGTACGCACATCCAAAAGGATTGGAATGGGAGGCAGCTGCGAATCCTCCTGCGTACGACCCTGAGGGTGAGATGAACAAACCGGGGTTTAAGGTCTTCCATGTGCAGGATCTGGACTTCAGGAGTAACTGTCCGACGTTTGCGGGCTGTCTCAAGCAACTGAAGACCTGGTCTGATGCGCATCCGGATCACTACCCGATCTATGTTACTATGAATGCAAAAGATGAGGAGATAAAACTTCCGGGGTTTACTGTGCCGGAGAAGTTTACGGCGGAAGTGTTTGACCGGTTGGATAAGGAGATCCTGGATAACCTTGGGCGTTCTTATCTTATCACTCCCGATCAGATCCGGGGAAAGTATCCTACGCTTGAGGCTGCTGTTCTGGCGGGTCACTGGCCGACGATGAAAGAAGCCAGGGGGAAGTTTGTGTTTATTCTTGATGAGGGGGGGGAGCATCGTGCTTCCTATATCCAGGGGCATGCGTCTTTGAAGGGGCGGGTGTTGTTTACGGATTCGCCGGCGGGGACAGCTGAAGCGGCGTTTATGATCATGAATAATCCAAA
>JAATGQ010000189.1 GCA_015654595.1 Chitinophagales bacterium
AACCTCCGCGACGGCCATCCGCCTGCGCGACGCCCCCCAGTCTCCGCGACGCCCCTCCTCCGCGACGGCCAGCCCCCCTCCGCGACGCCCCCGGTGGCCACACCGGCACATTAAATAATTCTTAAAGGAGGGACTTTCAGCGTCCCTCCTTTATTTTTACCGGATAAACTCCCATTTATGCGCCATCTTCTTTTTGCCTGTTTGTTTCTGCCCTTGGCCGGACTGGCTCAACGGCCGCCGACAGCTACGGATACTGCTCAAATGATCGTTTCCGGGCGGGCCAATAGTGCTGCACAGGAAAAGAAGCCCTATGTGATCTTTATCTCCGCGGATGGGTTCCGTTATGATCTGGCGGACAAATGGCACGCGACAAACCTGCTTGCTTTGCGCGATAAAGGTGTCGCGGCAAAGTCGATGACCCCTACCTATCCTTCGGTCACCTTCCCCAACCACTATTCGCTGGCCACGGGTCTGTATGCTTCGCATCACGGTCTGGTCGACAACTCCTTCTATGATGAAAAGACAGGCAGATCTTATAAGATCAGCGACCGGGCAGCAGTAAGAGACAGCGCCTATTACGGAGGGACGCCGATCTGGGTACTGGCAGAACAACAGAAGATGCTCTCGGCCTGTTTCTTCTGGGTAGGATCGGAGGCGCCGATACAGGGGATCTATTCTACGTATTATTATTACTTCTCCAATAAGATCAACATCGAAGCAAGACTAAAGGCGGTAAAGGACTGGCTGATGCTGCCGGAAGAGACAAGGCCCCACCTGATCCTGTTCTATATGCCCGAAGTCGATCATGCGGAACATCTGTATGGGGTCGATTCCAAACAGGCAGAAGAGGCGGTCCACTTCGTGGATGACGCTATCGGCAGGATGACAAAGATGGTCGACTCGCTTCATCTGCCGGTTAACTATGTGTTTGTCGCCGATCATGGAATGGCTGCGGTAGACACGACTCAGGGCATCAGATTATCGGCGACGATCGATACCGGCAAATTCGTTGTCGCAGGCGGCGAGACGATGCTGCATCTATATGCAAAGGATATAAAGGATGTCGACGAGATGTACCAGGCTTTAAAGCGGAATGCGATGGACTATGACGTCTTTCTTCCGGGTGAGACGCCGGGCCGCTGGCACTATACGCATTCCGACGACTGGCACAGACGCATCGGCGATATTTTGCTGGTCGCGCGGTATCCAAAGGTCTTCAATCGCGGCGGTAATCGTATCATCCCCGGTATGCACGGATTCGATAACGCGATGCCGCAGATGGGCGCTACTTTCTATGCGTGGGGACCCGCTTTCAAACAACATCTTACGATCCCTTCTTTTGAAAATGTGAATGTATATCCGCTGATCGCAAAAATCCTCGGTCTGACAGTGCACGAGGACATAGACGGATCGATCAAAGTGCTCGGCGGAACGCTGCGCTAGCCGGATAACAGCCGCGGGTGCAATACCGGTAGGCCGGCGCAGGACTATGCAGCCGATGCGAACGCAGGTGCGGCGTTGCAATGTGCCCGCGAAGGGCTGCGATAAAATTGTTATATTGCAGCGAGAACTATAGCTAATTTGCTGACAGCGCCTACTTTACCGGATGACCAACTGTTGGATGGCCTTGCCCATGGAGAGCCATCCGCCTTACAGGAATTGATAAGAACCTATTTCCCGGTGCTTTGCCGGTATGCCGAAAAGTTCCTGCCCGATTCTTCGCTGGCAAAAGACGTGGCGCAAGAGACCTTTATCAAGGTCTGGAATGCCCGTCCCGCGTTCACCTCTATTCATTCTTTAAAAGGTTTTTTGTTTGTCACGACCAAACACGGCTGTCTGAACCTCAACCGGGGCCGCGAAAGGATGGAGACAAGACACCGGGAAGTCTTCGAAGAACAGCCCGGAACAACCGAACCCGTGCTAAAGGATATCGTGCTGTCGGAATACCTTGCCCTGGTCTATGGGGTCGTGCGAACACTGTCGCCGGCTATGCGCCAGGTGTTTTACCTGAGTTATGAGGAAGGGATGACAGTGAGCGAGATCGCCGCGCATCTGAATATGAATCTCAAAACGGTCAAGAACCATAAATACAAGACCCTCTTACTGCTTCGCTCGAAATTCGGCAGCCAGCACGGTCCATTGCTGGTGCTGTTATCCCTTTTGCTAAAATAGGATTGCCCCGCCCCCCCGTCCGTCCGCTTTCTCCTGGCCTGTGGCCAAAAACGCCGCCCGCCCCCTCCAGGCGTAGCGTCCCAGCCTGCTCCAAGCGAGTTCCCAAAAATGCCGTCTGCCGCCTCCCGCCTCCCGCCCCCCGCCGGAGCGGCACATGAGCTGAAAGCTCCGCCGGTGCCGCCGCCTGCTCCAAGCGTTTGCCCAAAAACGCCGTCTGCCGCCTCCCGCCCTCCGCTCCAAGCGTCTGCCCAAAAACGCCGCCCCCGCCCCCTGCCCGGCGTAGCGCCCCCCGGCGTAGCGCCCCCTGCTCCTGGTCGCGCTAAAATAGCCCGCAAAAGCAATTTTTAAAATTTTTTAAAAAAAGTTATGTTTTTGTGAAGTCGATTTTAATTCAGCGGTGTCTTATTATAAACCACCCTTCATTTGGAACAGGAAAAAAATCCGGTCGAACAGGCGTTATACATGGTTTCGCTGCTTTATCAGCAGCGAGAAGGAAAGTCGCTGACAGCAATCGAGTGGCAGCAGCTGGACGCCTGGATGACCGACCCTGGCAACGCCGGCCTGATCGATCTGCTGGATGACCGCCAGCGGCTGGTGGAAGAACTGAAGGCGCTGGAAGACTATGACAGCGATGCTGCGGTTCGGAATATCTTTGAGCAGCTGGAACTGCCTCTACCTGAAACGGGAAAAGACAAAAAAGACAAAAGCCCGATACCATTGATCCGCCGGATTGCTGTGGCCGCAGTATTCCTGGTGATTGCTACCGCCGTCTGGCTGATGGTCAGACGTCCGGCGGCTGCTCCTGTCGCCGTCCAACCCCTTCAGAAACAGATGGACATAACTCCCGGCGGTAACAAGGCGATCCTGACGCTGGGCAACGGCGCCAGGATCGTTCTCGATTCCAGTGCAGCCGGCACGATCGCCCATCAGGGCTCCATCGCGGTGGTAAAGCTGAGCGACGGACAAGTAGCCTACCAGCCCACAGCCAATCTGCCCACAGATTCTGTCGTATATAATACCTTATCGACGCCGCGCGGCGGAGTCTACCAGCTGACGCTTCCCGATGGAAGCAAGGCCTGGCTGAACGCGGCTTCATCGATCACGTATCCTACCGCCTTTACGGGAAACCAGCGGCTGATCCGGATCACAGGCGAGGTCTATTTCGAAGTGGCACACCGCCCGAATCAACCGTTCAAAGTGCAGGCCGGTGATCAGCTGATCGAAGACATGGCAACAGCATTCGACATCGATGCTTATAGCGATGAACCCGCCGTCGTCACTACGCTTACCGAGGGCAAGGCCCGGGTCGCGGCTGGCGGCATGTCGCATATCCTGGCGCCGGGACAACAGGCGCAAAGCCATAATGGCGGACTGACGCTGTCTGCCGATGTCGATATCGCGCAGGTGCTGGCCTGGAAGAATGGAAGCTTTTCCTTCCGGCATGCCGACCTGCCAACGGTAATGCGGCAGCTGTCGCGCTGGTATGCGATCGATGTCGTTTATGAAGGCAGTATTCCTTCCGGTACGTTTGACGGCGAGATCGGAAGAGGACTGACCCTGAACCAGGTGCTGCAAGGCCTTGCCCAGACCAGGATCCACTATGTCATTGAAAGTTCGCACAAGATCATTATACGTCCTTAACCTGCTATCCTTATTGTTGCTATTTCAACTTGCCTATGGCTCTAACCTCCTGTGAATAGTTTGTAACGAGAAAATTGACCAAACCTCCCTGAGGGAATTAAGAAGTTGACTAAAACGAAAAAACCGGGTGCAAAGATTGGCGTCCTTCCCCGGTCTCGTTGAGGTTAACGGGATAAACATGTCTGTATGAGACTGCTTGATTTTTAACCTAAACAATGCAAATGTATGCAAATTAAGGCTGCTGGCATCCTGCCTTTGCCGGTTCGTCGGCGAAGGGGCGGGGGCTTTACCAAAACTCTGTTAGTGATGAAATTAACTATCTTATTTTTCTTAACCGGGCTGCTGCAGGTGAGTGCGCGAACGACAGCACAGACGGTTACTTACTCGGGAAGATCGGTCACGCTGACGACGGTTTTTTCTGCTATTAAGAAACAAACGGGCTACCTCTTCTTCTATCGTAACGAAGACCTCACGACCACATCACCCGTCACGGTCGATCTTCACAACACCCCGCTGGCCCAGGCTTTGGAACAGACGCTGGCAGGCCAGCCGCTGAGCTTTTCGATACAGGGCAATACGATCTTTATCACGGCCCGGCAGACTGTGGCATCGGCTGCCCCCTTCCCAGCCAGCACCGTACCGCCCGGAGGCATACACGGACGTATCACCGACAGCCTGGGAAATCCGCTGGCGGGGGCTTCGGTTGAGATAAAGGGCAGCCATCGCGGAACGGTCACAGACGCCAAAGGGGAGTTTACGTTAAAAGAAGGAGCGCCGGGAACGCTTATCGAGATAACATTTACCGGTTTTGCCCGCAAGGAATACAAGGTCACCGGAAACGAAGGCTCGATGGCCTTTATAAAATTATCCCGGTCGAGTGACCCGCTGGACCAGGTACAGGTCGTCGCTTATGGTTCCAATACAAGGCGTTTCAGCGTCGGTTCGGTGACGACGGTTACTTCAGCCGAGATCGGGCAGCAGCCCGTGACCAATCCACTCCTCGCTTTGGAAGGCCGCGTAGCAGGTTTGATGGTCAATCAATCCGGTGGTGCACCCGGCGCGCTGGCGCAAGTCCAGATCCGCGGACAGAATTCGCTGATCTCAGGCCTGGGTTCGGTGTCGGTAACAGGTCAGAACCTGAGTATGCTTGGCGCCTCCGCCCAGTTTGATCAGCCCATGTTTATTATCGATGGAGTGCCCTTTGCTACCGGCAACTCCAACATCGCGCTATTGAATTCCTATGGCGGCACCAATAGCCGGGTGACGAACAGCGGTCTCAGCGCCTTCAATAGCCTGAACCCCTCGGATATCGAAAGCATCACGGTATTGAAAGATGCGGATGCGACCTCTATTTATGGATCACAGGGCGCCAATGGCGTTATCGTTGTTACCACAAAAAGAGGAAGAGCCGGCAAGACCAATTTCGATGTCCGGGTCAACACGGGTCCCAATAAAATTACCAAGACCTATAAGATGCTGAATACGCAGCAGTACCTCGCGATGAGAAAGGAGGCGGTTGCAAACGATGGGGTCAACCTGGCTACGGTTCCTTCCTATAATCAATATCTATTTGCCGACCTGCTGTTCTTTGATTCGACAAAGTATACCAACTGGGAAAAGCGTTTCTTCGGCGGCACGGCAAACAATACAGATGCCTATGCCAGTCTTTCCGGCGGCGTTGGCGGATCTACCTTTATGCTGTCCGGGGGATATACGAAGTCAAACTATAACTTCCCCGGCAGCTTTGCCGATGAGAAAGGGACAATGCACAGCAGTTTCCACCACAATTCGATAAACCATAAGCTGAATCTGGACTTTGGATCAGACTTCGGGTATGATCGCAATACCTCTCCCGCCAGCTTTTCTGTAGGGATCAGCAATCTCATGCCGCCCAATCTGCCGGAGCTGCAGGACGCAAAAGGCAACCTGATCTGGACCTATAAAGGCGTCGATATTTCTTCCTATAATCCATTGGGAGCGCTCAGGCAGCCCTCCTCATTGCAGAACTATAACCTCAACACGACATTCCGGGTATCCTATGAGATCATAAGAGGATTGAATGCCAGCGTTAACATGGGGTATAACCTGGTCAACACGAAGCAGTCGCTGAAAGTCCCGACGTCTTCGCAGCCGCCGAGTCTTGCTTCACAGGCTGAATTTGCAAGGAGCGACTATCAGACCCTTAACATCGAACCCCAGATCGACTATAAAGCGACGATTGGCCGCGGTGTGCTCAGCGCATTGTTAGGCGGTACCTATAAGAAAGTGATGGCTTCTGCCACTACGGAGCTGGGCACCAGTTACACCAATGACGCGCTGCTGAACTCTATCGACGGCGCCGCCTCGGTGACAAACTATGATGGATCCCAGCTTTACAAATACGATGGGGCGTTTGCCAGACTGGGCTACGTATATGATCAGAAGTACATCATCAGCCTGACCGGTCGCCGGGATGGTTCCAGCAACTTCGGTCCTGGCCACCAGTTTGGTAGTTTTGGCTCTGCAGGAGCAGGCTGGATCTTTTCGGAAGAGAAAGGGTTTAAGGAATGGCTGCCCTTTATCAGCTACGCAAAAATTTCAGGCAACTATGGTACGACGGGGTCCGATGGGGTTCAGAGCTATAACTTCCAGGACTTCTGGAAACTCAATACGGCTGTGCCCACTTTCCAGGGCGTAAGAGGTTATACCCCGGTAAACCTTTACAATCCTGACTATAGCTGGGCGACAAAAAAGTCCCTGAACCTCGGGATCGATCTTGGCTTTTTCCATGACCGGGTCCTGGCCAATGCTACCTGGTATCGCAACCGGACGGGTAATCAGCTGACCAATTCCAACCTGCCTGCGCAGACCGGATTTGCCAACGTCGTCGAAAACATGAATGCGACTTTGCAGGATAAGGGCTGGGAGATCACGCTGAATACGGTCAATATCCGAACGAAGAGTTTCCAGTGGACTTCTACATTCAATATTTTTGGAAACAGGAATACGCTGGTCGCTTTTCCCAACCTGCTTCATTCTGCCTATAACTCTGTCTATGCGATCGGCAAATCGACCTCCCTGCAAATGGGCTTTAAATATGCCGGTATAAATGACAGCACGGGTATTTTCGAGTTTTACAATTCCAAGGGAGTAAAGACTTCCACTCCTATCGGCAGCTCGGCACTGAATGGAGGAGATATGTCGCCCATTATCGACCTTCAGCCCAAATTCAGCGGAGGTTTTGGCAACACCTTTACCTACAAGGGATTCAGCCTGACTGCATTCTTCCATTTTACGAAACAGGAAGGCCGGAACTGGCTCTATGCTATCTACAGCACCACGCTGCCAGGCATGGAATACAATCTGCCGACCGCGGCGCTTGATCACTGGCGTAAGCGCGGAGATCATGCGCCGATGGAAAGGTTGTCTACAGAAAATGGAACGATTGGATCGAACGCGTATCGCGCAGCCAGCTATTTCACTTCCTCCACTGCCGCTTTCTCCGACGCTTCTTATATCCGTCTGCAGACCCTGGCCTTATCCTACAACCTTCCAACGGCCTGGCTGAAAAAGGCAGGGATGAAGAATGCAAGCATCTATGTCAACGCCCAAAACCTGTTTATCATTACGCCTTACAAGATCGGCGATCCTGAAGTGCCGGGCGACCTGTACAGCTTCCCGCTTCAGCGTACCGTTATGGGCGGCATCTCTCTTGGCTTTTAACCTGTAATACATCAAACAATGAGCAAACTCAATAAAACGATTATAGATCTTGCGCTGGCCCCGGCAGCCATCGCACTGGCTCTTTCGATCTCCAGCTGTAAAAAACTGATCGAGATTCCGTCCAACCCTCCCAACCAGATCCCGACGAGCGCCGTCTTTGCGGATAGTACGGACATCATGGCCGCCGTTTCAGGCGTCTATGCTTCGTTCAAGGTGGCCGGCGGTGGTGTCGGTTTATACAGCGGCCTGCTGACGCAAAATGCGGGTATATCCAGCGACGAGCTTGCGTACAACCTGGCTTCGGATGCGGTAGGTCTTCAGTTCTATAACAACGGATTGCTGGCTACTAATACGACGATCGAATCGATCTGGTCATCGACCTATTCGCTACTGTATGCGGTCAACTCCTGCCTGGAAAACATCCCCGGAGCCCAGAACGCCAGCGATGCCCTGAAAAATCAGGTGCTGGGGGAGATGAAGGTGGTCCGTGCGCTGCATTATTTTGTGATGGTCAATCTGTATGGCGGCTTGCCGCTGGTGACCACGACGGATTATCATGTCAACGCCGTGCTGCCCAGGGCTTCTGTAGACTCGGTCTATTCTTTGATCATCAGCGACCTGAACAGCGCGCGTACACTTCTGACCGCCGCCTATCCTTCTTCCGGAAAGGCACGGATCAATTTATACACGGCTGACGCGATCCTGGCAAAGGTCTATCTGTATCGTAAACAGTGGGAGCAGGCAGCTGATCTGGCAACCGAAGTGATCAGTTCCGGGAAATACACCCTGGTTGCGAATCCCGCCAATGTTTTCTATGACGGAAGTACGGAGGCGATCTGGCAGCTTCCGGCCAACGGAACGGCTTATGAGACCGCTGAAGGCTATAATATCCTGCCCAATCCCTATCTGTCTACTGTTCCAAACTATACGCTTACCACTACGCTGCTGAATGCATTTGAAGCGGGCGATACGCGGAAGACCAGCTGGACCTCGAGCAAGGTCGTCGGTGCCGCGACTTATTACTATGCGTACAAGTACAAGAACAGATCGGCAAATGTAACGCCGCTGGAAGACTATATGATGATGCGGCTTGGCGAAGTCTACCTGATCCGTGCGGAAGCGCTGGCAAATGAAAACAAGACCGACAGCGCGATCGCCGACATCAATATGATCCGCGCCAGGGCCGGACTCGGGGCTTCAACCGCAACGGCCCAGGCCGACGTACTGGCTGCCGTGGCGAAGGAACGCCAGATCGAACTGATGTTCGAACAGGGCAACCGCTGGTTCGACCTGAAACGTACCGGTACGATCGATGCAGTGCTGTCTGCAGATAAGACCAGCTGGGTAAGCACTGCAGCCCTGTGGCCTATCCCCAGCCAGGAAATTCTTTATAATTCTTCTCTTACTCAAAATCCAGGTTACTAATGCGTAGTCTTCGTTCGTCAATCTATGCGGGAGCACTGCTGTCAGGTCTGCTGGCAACAGGCATCGCACACGGTCAACACAAGCCGGCAGGCACGCCGGGGGCCTCTGATACCACACAACATCATGCCGATTCTGCCAGAAAAGGACCCGGACCTGTTCCGGTTCGCCCTTACAAAGACGTGATCACTTCAGGTATGAAGGTGTCGAAAGGTTTCTTTGCCATCTACCAGAAGGATGACAAGTATTTCTTCGAGATCCCGGATTCGCTGTTGGACAGGGACATTCTTTTGGTAAACCGTATCGCAAAGGCTTCTGCCGATATGCGGAATGGTTCTGCAGGCTATGCCGGAGACCAGATCGGCGAGTCGGTATACCGGTTTGAAAAAGGCCCCTCGCACAAACTGTTTCTGCGTCGTATCTCTTTTTCGGAATACGCGAATGACAGCACACGCAGCCTCTTTGCCGCCGTCCAGAAGAACAACGTACAGGCGATCGCAATGGCCTGGCCGATTGCAGCCTACAAACCGGACTCTTCGGGCGTAGTGGTGGACGCTACGGAGTTCCTGAACAGCGACAACGAAGTACTTTATTTCGAGCGCAAGCAATTCAAAGAGCGCGCCGGAATGGGCGGCCAGATCAATGACCGGTCCTATATCGATTATATCCACGCGTACGCTGCGAACATCGAAGTACATGCCGTCAAGACCTACACTGCCGGTCTGAACCCCGCTGGCCCCAACTATACAGTGGAGTTAAATTCAAGCCTGATCCTGCTGCCGAAGGTTCCGATGAAACCCCGGCTGGAAGATCAGCGGGTGGGGTATTTCTCGACCCGTTACCGCGACTTCGACGCGGATCCGCAAGGAGTAAAAAATACGGTCTATATCAAACGCTGGAAGCTGGAACCCAAACCAGAAGACCGCGACAAGTATGCGCACGGAGAGCTGGTCGAGCCGGCCAAACCGATCGTATTCTATATCGATCCGGTAACACCAAAGAAATGGGTGCCTTATCTGATCGCGGGGATCAACGACTGGAACAAGGCCTTCGAGCAGGCAGGGTTCAAAAATGCGATCATCGGCAAGATGGCGCCGACAAAGGAAGAGGACAGCACCTGGAGCATCGACGATGCGAGTCATTCGGCGATCATCTATCGTCCTTCTGCTGTCGCCAATGCAATGGGACCCAGCGTTGCTGACCCGAGGAGCGGCGAGATCATCGAGAGCCATATCTTCTGGTATCACAACGTAATGTCGCTTTTGCATAAATGGTACCTGGTTCAGTGCGGCGCTGTCGATCCGAAGGCCCGCAAACCGGAACTGGATGACGAGTTGATGGGAACCTTGATCCGTTTCGTTTCGTCCCATGAGGTCGGCCATGCCCTTGGACTGATGCACAACTTCGGTTCGAGCTCGACAGTGCCGGTCGAAAAACTGCGCGACAAGCAATGGGTAGAAGCGCACGGACATACGCCTTCGATCATGGACTACGCCCGATTTAATTACGTGGCGCAGCCGGAAGATCACATCAGCGAAGCTGGTTTGTTCCCGCGTATCAACGACTATGATAAATGGGCTATTGAATTTGGCTATCGGTATCGTCCGGAACTGACTACACCGGAAGCGGATCACAAGGTCTTGCTGAAGGTGGTGACCGACAGTCTTAAGAATAATCACAGGCTTTGGTTTGGCAGTGAGATGGAACCTTTTGATGCTCGTTGTCAGAACGAAGATCTGAGCGATAACGCGATGGTCGCCGGCAATTATGGGATCAAGAATCTGCAGCGCGTACTGCCGCATCTGATCGAGTGGACCCTGGAACCCGACGACACCTATGAAAATCTGAGAGGATATGTAGCAGCGGTGTTGCAACAGTATGAACTCTATATCGGACACGTTGCAAAAAATATCGGATCGATCTACCGCACCGAGAAACTGGCCAGTGAAAGCGGCCCGGAAGAAGTGATGGCGCCTTATGCGGTGCAGAAGGCTGCGGTGAAATGGCTGGGTGATCAGGTTTTCAGGACGCCGATCTGGCTATATGATGAACATATTTTCGACAAGCTGAAGATGGTCAGCTTTGGCGTTGAACTGGCTGATCTGCAAAAGAGCGTCCTGGAATCGATACTGGTGCGCAACCGGATGAGCAGAATGCTCTGGGCCGAGGAGCAGGCGGCCGGTAAGCCAAACGCGCCAAAGGTCTATACCCTGTCGGAAATGCTGGAGGATATGAATAGATCCATCTTTACCGAGTTGTATGAAGGCAAGAACGTGGACGGCTATCGTCGCGCGCTGCAGAAAGCCTATGTCGGCAGACTGTTGCAGCAGGCTTATGAGCAAGTGTCTATGAGCATGCTCGAACCCGCGTTGACCTTTCATATGTATCAATCCGATATGCCTGGTTTGCTGAAACAGACCTTGCGGGAACAGCAGGCAATGTTCAGAAAGGCGCTGGCCAATCCCGGAACCGATAAGATGACGCGTATCCACCTGCAGGAAATGAGTACGATGATTGAAGGGAAATTTGCAGCGGAGAAACAAGGTCGTTAATTCTGTATCATGTGTGACTCTATAAAATACGGGGACGCCTTTCCAGGCGACCCCTTTTTTTCATAACAGGCGGCTCTTTTTTGATTGTCGGCAAGGCATCCTTTGCCGATTGTATGTACCTTTCCGGCACAATTCGATTTTATGAGCAACACTCCTGAGCAAAACTTCGCGGCTCTGGGCCTTATCCTTCCGCCCGCACCTACGCCCAAAGGACTTTACAAACCTTGTCTTGTCGATGGAAAATATCTTTATGTTTCTGGCCATGGTCCGGTGCTGCCGGATGGTACGCTGATCTTTGGCCGGGTAGGACAGGAGATGGATGCGGAGGGAGGCAAAGAGGCGGCGCAGCAGGTTGGGCTGACGATCCTGTCTACGATCAAAGCAAGCCTGGGCAGTCTCGATAAGGTAAAGCGGGTGATCAGGACCTTGGGTATGGTCAATGCTGCGCCGGATTTCGGAAGACACCCTTATGTGATCAACGGATGCAGCGAGTTGTTTGCAAAGGTCTGGGGATCGGATAATGGAGTAGGGGTTCGAAGTGCTGTCGGAATGGGTTCCTTACCGGAGAATATCGCGGTTGAGATTGAAGTCATCTTTGAATTGCATTAACTGATGGAGTGGTATACTATCCATAATGCCGGTCAACTGGATACACCGGCCCTGGTCGTCTATCCGGACAGGGTGAAGGCTAATATCCGTCTGGCGGTCGGGATGGCCGGCAGCCCGGAGCGGCTTCGACCCCATGTCAAGACGCATAAGAGTCCGGAAGTGACGAGGCTGCTGTTGGAGGCGGGGATCACCCGGTTCAAATGCGCGACGATCGCAGAGGCGGAAATGCTGGCCCTGGAGGGCGCAGAGTGGGCGCGGAAAGGCGCAGCACAAGGCGCCCTGAGCATGCAGCAGCGGGCGGCGTGGACGGGACGCGCTCATGCGGAACAGCAGCGCAAAAGCGCAGAGCAATCCGGTAAGCGTAGCCCGCAGCCGGGCGTTCCCGTAAAGCGTATAGATGTCCTGTTGGCCTACCAGCCCGTCGGTCCAAAGGTGCAGCGGCTGGTCCGGCTGATCAGAACCTATCCGTCAACCCGGTTCTCTTGTCTGATCGATAATGAAACATCGGCTGGCGCTATGTCTGCGGTCTTTGCCGCGGCAGGTCTCCGGGTCCCGGTATATATAGATCTTGATCTGGGGATGGGGCGAACGGGCGTATTGCCTGGGCCTGAAGCGCATCGTTTATATAAGAGCGCAGCGAAACTGGCGGGGATCGAAGTGGTGGGGCTGCATGCTTACGACGGGCACATCCGGGATGCGGATGTAACCCAGCGGCGAAAGAAGTGTGATGCCGCTTTTGCCGAAGTCGAAGCTTTGCGGCAATCCATCGACCCAGGCCTTACAATCGTGGCGGGCGGTTCGCCGACCTTCCCGATCCATTCTCAAAGGGAAAATGTCGAATGCAGCCCAGGCACTTTTGTGTATTGGGACAAGGGTTACGGTGATGGCTGCCCTGAGCAGGGATTTCTGCCGGCGGCGCTCGTGGTGACGCGGGTCGTTTCTCTCCCGGGCAAGGACAGGGTATGTCTTGACCTGGGACATAAGTCCATCGCGGCGGAAAACCAGCTTGCCAGTCGGGTATCCTTTTAAATGCGCCAGGGTTAAGACCGGTAGGGCAGAGTGAGGAGCATTTAGTCATGGAAGCCCTGGCAGGTTCGAACACGGCGGTGGATGGCATGACGGCCCTGGCAGATTCCAACACCGGGGCGGATACGAAGACGGATCAGGCAAGCTCGGGCAACGCCGCAGTGCAGAAGCCAGACCAAATGCCGCGGCATACCTATCAGATCGGGGATATAATATATGGTATCCCTTATCATATCTGCCCGACCGTGGCCTTATATGAACGCGCTTTGACCGTACAGGAAGGAAAATGGGAGGGGGAATGGAAAAACAGCGCACGGGATCGAATTATATCTATTTGATATATAAAAAGCGGAAATTGCAGGTTCGGTGCAGCGCTTTGTCCCCTGTTACTGTCACTTCATCCAGTAAATTGGTTCTTTCACCGACTTTAACTGTTCACAGTGCCGTTCAGAAGGTATATTGCAAGGCCTTCATCGTCATAGGCGTGTAAAATCTTTCGACCAAAAAACAATTTTGTTCGAAAAATGATTATTTCGATAATTTTGTCAATCAACTCTGCCTTAGTGGACTTTTTGGTCCGCTATCCGACAGATCCATCGTTTTCGTGCGCCGGGGGTGGATCGGTATTCGGAGTAAACCTTACCCGGAGCAAAAAGAAAAAAACAAATTGACCATGGAAGTAAAAGAAGCGACTGGCAGGCTGGGAGTCTTAATGCCGGGTTTAGGCGCAGTAGCGACTACACTCATCGCCGGAGTAGAAGCTGTTAAGAAAGGAATTGCACAACCGATCGGATCTGTGACCCAACTGGGACACATTCATTTAAACCGTAAGACTGGAGACAACTACCCGAAGATTAAGGATTTTGTACCCTTAGCCGGGCTGCAGGACCTCGTTTTTGGTGGCTGGGACGTGTATGAAGATAATGTGTATGTAGCCGCCAGCCGCGCAAAGGTTCTGGAACAGCACACGCTGGATGCGCTTCGTCCTGAGCTGGAAGCGTTGAAACCCATGAAAGCGGTTTTTGACAAGAGCTATATTGCGAACCTGGACGGTACGCACATCAAGGAAGGCGCTAACAAATATGCGCTTGCCGAGGCATTGATGGAAGATATGGAAAATTTCAAGGACACGCGCGGTTGTGACCGCCTGGTCATCGTATGGTGCGGTTCCACTGAAAAATATACCGAAGTGTCAGACGTTCACGAAAGTCTGAGCGCTTTTGAAAAAGGTCTGAAGGAAAGCGATCCCCGGATCGCTCCGAGCATGATCTATGCTTACGCTGCGATCAAGCTGGGTATTCCCTTCCTGAATGGCGCTCCCAACCTGACGGTAGATATTCCTGCCCTGGTTGAGCTGGCTGCCAAGACAAAGACCCCTATCGGCGGTAAGGACTTCAAGACGGGTCAAACCCTGATGAAGACGATCCTTGCTCCTGGTCTGCAGGCTCGTGCACTGGGCGTAAAGGGTTGGTTCTCCACAAACATCCTGGGCAACAGAGATGGTTATGTTCTGGATGCTCCCGAGAACTTCCGCACGAAGGAAGTTTCCAAGCTGGGTGTTCTGGAAGACATTCTCCGTCCTGACCTCGCGCCGGATCTTTACAATGATTTGTACCACAAGATCCGTATTAACTACTATCCTCCACACGGTGATAATAAGGAAAGCTGGGATAACATCGATATCTTCGGCTGGCTGGGATATGGCATGCAGATCAAGATCAACTTCCTCTGCCGTGACTCCATTCTGGCGGCTCCGCTGGTGTTGGATCTGGCACTGTTTGGCGACCTGGCGAAAAGATCCGGTCTTAGCGGTGTACAGGAATGGTTGTCTTTCTACTTCAAATCGCCCCAGACAGCTCCTGGTTTCCGTCCCGAGCACGACATCTTCAAGCAATTGACGGTGATGCAGAACGCGCTTCGTAAGCTGATGGGCGAGGAGATGGTCAATCCTGATCGTCTGGCCTTTGCCGAGGAAGAAATCACGGCTTAATGGTAGTTTTCTATAGACTCATTTCCACTTGCCTGGGAATAGGCTATACCCCAAAGGGCGGCGGCACCGTAGCCGCTGTCGTCTGCTGTATAGCCTGGTATTTTGCCTGGGCAAGTGGAAATGATCATTTATGGGCATCCCTGATCTTTACCGTTGTGGTATTGTTTTTGGGCGTATGGACTTCTGGAAAGATGGAGTCTTATTGTGGAAAGGATAGCTATCGTATCGTCATCGATGAGGTGGCGGGAATGGCGCTGACCCTTTTGTTCGTTCCGGTTCGTTGGCAATATGTGCTGATCGGGCTTATTTTGTTTCGGTTTTTTGATATCGCCAAACCCCTTGGCGTTCGCAGGATGGAGGCGCTTGGCGGTGGATGGGGAGTGATGATGGATGATGTGCTGGCAGGGGTGTATAGCAACCTGCTGCTGCAAATCATCGTCTGGCTTACGCCCTGGAAAGCATTATGAGAACTTTTTCAAAAGCCCAGTTGATATCCCTGTTGGCAACCCTGGTCGATTTCACGGTGACCTGGTTGCTGAAGT
>JAATGQ010000140.1 GCA_015654595.1 Chitinophagales bacterium
ACACGGCCGTCGTCTTCTGTCGGGATAAAGCCTGTCGGCTTGGACTTGAACAGGAATATATCCCCGACCACGATACAGGCCAGCAGGATGATGACCAGCGGAGCGCGCTTGATCCAGCCTTTTACGCCAATAGTGTAGCGCAGCGAGAACCGGCGGAACCATTCGTTGAACCGGTAAAAGAATTTATTGAGCCCCTTCGAATCTTTGTCGATATGGTGCGGACGCAGCAGCAGCATACACAAGGCCGGCGTCAGCGACAAGGCCACAAAGGCCGAGATCAGCACCGAAATGGCGATCGTAATGGCAAATTGTTGATACAAGCGGCCTACGATACCGGGGATAAAGCCCACCGGCACGAATACCGCCGCCAGGATCAGCGCGATCGCGATAACCGGACCGGAGATATCCGCAATGGCCCGCGCCGTCGCTTCTTTGGGAGACAGGTTTTCCGTATCGATATAGTGCTGGACCGCTTCCACCACAACGATGGCGTCATCCACCACGATACCGATGGCCAGTACGAAACCGAACATCGTCAGCGTATTGATGGTAAAGCCCAGCGGGATAAAGAAGATAAAGGTGCCTACAATCGCCACCGGGATAGCCAGTACGGGGATCAGGGTCGAACGCCAGTTCTGCAGGAACAGGAACACGACGATCGTCACCAGCAGCAGCGCGATCAGCAGCGTGTTAACCACGTCGTCGATCGACACTTTCACCACCGATACGGATTCGAAAGGAACGACATAAGAGATGTCAGCCGGGAAGTATTTCTTCTGCTCTTCCATCGTCTTGTAAACGCCTTCCGCCGTGGCCAGCGCATTACTGCCCGGCGCCTGGTAGACCAGCAGGTAAGATGCACGCTTCCCATCCACAAAGGAGTTGGAGGTATAGCTGACCTTACCCAGTTGGATACGGGCTACATCTTTCAGATAGACGATGGAATTTTGCTGCGGATTGCTGCGGATAACGATATTCCCGAACTCCTTTTCCGTCGTCAGACGGCTATTGGTAAAGACGGTAAATTCAAAGGCGGAAGCCGAATTCTGAGGAGGAGCGCCTACTGAACCGGCGGCAACCTGGATATTCTGCTCGTTGATGGCATTCTGCACGTCATTGACCGTAAGACCCAGCTGCGCCAGCTTGTCGGTCTGCAGCCATACACGCATACTGAAGTTATCTGCCCGGCTCAACACGTCACCCACACCCGGCGTACGCAGCAAGGCGTCACGCAGATAAATATTGGCGTAGTTATCCATATAGGGTATGCTATGCGTACCGTTGGGTGAATAGACCGCCACCAGCATAAGGATCGCGGGGTTACGCTTCAGGGTAGTGATACCCAGCTTCTGCACCTGTTGAGGAAGAGTGGGCGTCGCGATACCAACGCGATTCTGGATATCCAGCGCTACGATATTGGCGTCAGCCCCGATATTCAGCGTAGCGGTGATCTGCGAAGTGCCATTGTTGGCACTGTTACTCTGCATATACGCGATCCCCGGCACCCCGTTGACCTGCGTTTCGATGGCTGTTGTTGTCGTTTGCTCTACTGTCTGGGCATCCGCGCCGGTAAAGTTACTGGTGATCTGCACAGTCGGCGGTGTGATGTCGGGATATTGGCTGATCGGCATGTTCAGGATCGCCAGCGTACCCACCAGCAGGATCACCAGTGAGATAACGATCGCCGTCACAGGCCTTCTGAGAAATACGTTTGAAGACTTCATTCCGTTGATTTTTTAATTTGTCTACTCTTTACTTTGCTGCTCCTGCTACCGGTGCTTTTGGAGGTCCTACCTGGATAGCAGAGCTATCCTTCAACTTCTGCACGCCCTCGATAATCACCTGGTCGCCCTGCTTCAAACCCGATCTGACCACCACCTTGTCGGCAATCTTCGTACCCAGCGACACTTTTTTCTGATAGGCATGACCATTGCCGGCAACAAACACGAAGTATTCGCCCAGCTGCTCTACCACTGCCTTGTAGGGAATCAGCAGCGTCGTGTCGCCTGCGTCATGCTTGACGCGGATATTCGTAGTGATACCAGCCTTCAGCTCGTCCTTTGGATTGGGGAAGGTAAACCGGACCTTGATCGTACCGGTTTGGGGATCTACTGCCCTATCCAGCAGATACAGTTCACCCGGGTAAGGATAGATCGATCCGTCCGGCATTACGACGGTGAAAATAGAATCCTTCAGGTTCTTCTTGCCGCTTTCCAGGTAATTGGTAAACTTCACGATCTCCGTCTGATCGATCGCAATGTCCACCCCCATCGGGTTGTCCGTTGAAACGGTATTCAGCAGTGTCTGCTGATATACAGCGGTTCCGACTTTCACCAGCGAGATCCCGATCGTACCGTCGAAAGGCGCGCTGATGACCGAATACTTCAGGTTGGTCTGCACATTGGCAACATTGGCCTGTGCTGCCTCTACCTGGCGCTTGCTGCTTTCCAGGTCGGCAAGCTGATGGTCGAGCGTCTGCTTGGCGATAGCATCCTGCTTAGCCAGATCCTGGTAACGGTCGGCATCCTGCTGGCTCCTGGCCAGGTTAGCCTTGGCGACATTCAGATTGGCAATGGCCTGCTCCACGGCAGCCTTATATTGTTGCTGATCGATCTCGTATAACTTTTGTCCCTTATGTACATGCTGACCGTCCTTGAAGTAAATGCCAAGGATATTGCCGGCCACCTGAGGCTTGATGTCCACCTGGTTCAGCGGAGTAACAGTGGCAGGATAGGTGTCGAAATAAGTAGCATTGCCGGTCTGCACTGTATACACAGCGACTGCCGTAGCCGGAGGAGGTCCCTGCGCAGCCTTTTTGTCGCCGCAGGACGCCAGGCTAAAACTGAAAGCAACCGACATTAAACCAATCCATTGTAAGCTATTTCTCATATAAATAGGTAATTTATCCGTGATTGTTATTTGATTAAACCCAATGCTTTTTCTACATCCAGCTTGCTGCTGAGCACTTCGTACAAAGCATTGCTATAGTTGGTCTCGGCTGTCCGCAGATCTGTTTCGGCGGTGATCAGTTCCAGGTAAGCCTTTACACCCGAATTATATTGCAGCTTGATGGTATTGTACACTTCCCTGGCCAGGTCCCGGTTTTCCCGCAGCACATAATAATTGTTCAGATCGCTTTTATAAGTGGCCAGCGCCTGCACATACTGCGTATTGATCGTATTCTGCAGGTTAGAAATATCCCAGTCCAGGCGGGTCAGCTGCAATTCGGCAATACGGATATTCTGCGTCCGCTTCGTCCCCTGGAAAATAGGCAGACTAACGGTTACCCCGGCATAAGAATAAGGAATATTATTTTCGTATAACTTGGAAAATTCATTGTGCATATAATCCAGGTTATAAGCGGCATTAGCCGTTACTGTCGGAAAGTAAGCCCATTTGTTGTATTTCACCTCCGCTATCTGTAACCGTTTCTGCGTCATCAGCTGCTGGTATTCGATCCGCTTCGTATAATCGACCCCCATCGTCGTATCGATAAAGACTTCCGATTCCATCTGCGTGCTGTCATAAACCAGGCGTAGCGAATCAGGACGCATGTACCCCATCAACTGTTTCAACGTGGCATAACGCGCTTTCAACGCTTCCTCGTTGGTCTTTTTTTCCGCACGGGAATTGTTAAGGGAAATCGTAGCTCTTTTATAATCCGTCTTATCCACCAAACCGCCGCGATACTGGTTGTAAGAGTCTTTCAGATTGCGCTCCAACCGGACGATGTCGTCATTCAATACCTCGATCTGCTTCTCGGTCAGCAACACATCATAAAAGGCCTTGCTGACATTGACCGTGATATCGATCTTATCCGTCTCCGTCGTCTGCCGGATATTGGTCATGACGTCCTTCTTCGTCCGGGCTGCCAGCAATACATCCCGATTGAACAGGGTCTGACTCAATCCCAAAGTAACCAGCGATTGATTGTACGTACCGCTTTGCACATAACCGCCATTAAAAGCGATCTGCTGCAGCTGGAAGAAATTGTTGTAATTGGCATCTACACCTAGCTGCGGATACCAGTCAGCCAGCCTGCCTTTGATCTGCCGCTCTGTGATCTGTTCATCCAGCAGCGCCTGCTGATACAATGGATAATGCTTCAACGCATACTGCACGCAAGCATCAAGTGTCGCAATAGATAAGGTGTCCGGCGACTTAGGATCGGGAGCCTTTTGAGCACCGGCAAAAAGAACAAGAACGCTTAATCCAGTGCTGATGAATAGGAATCTAAATGCTTTCTTCATAATATGGATGCTATAATATTATACAACTTCTTGATTGCGACTTCGTCAGAAATTCAAAAATCGTGAGAATATCCGGCTTACTGATTGCCATACATCAAAATATATCTAAACCACAAGTAAACCCGCTAATTCGACAACGGAATTCTAAGGCTGCCAAAATCAAGGGCCCAAAGTTAAACAAACGTTTGAATTAAACAAACGTTTAATCAACAAAGAAAATTTTCGTTTTATAATCTTTTAACTTTCAATTTATTGTACCCTCTTGCCGTTATAGCTATCTTTAGGTCTAATTCCATCACTATGTTAACCCACACCATTCTGGGCGCTGGCGGCGCCATTTCCGATACCCTTGCGCCCCTGCTGATCGAAAGACAGTTTTCCGTCCGTCTGGTATCCCGAAACCCTAAGCCCCGCCAGGGCGCTGCTATCCTATCAGCCGACCTGACCGATCCGGACCAGGCGCTGCAGGCAGTCACTGGTTCCGAAGTCGTCTATCTCTGTATGGGTCTTCCCTATACCTATTCCATCTGGCGCCGGATATGGCCCCGCGTCATAGACAATATCATAGAAGCCTGTAAAAAGACACAGGCCCGGCTTATCTTTTTTGACAATGTTTATATGTATGGGAAAACAGCGGGGCAGATGACAGAGGAAACCCCTTATGACCCGTCCAGTCGAAAAGGGGACCTGAGAGCCAGGCTGGCCACAAAGATCATGAGCGAAGTGCGAAAAGGAATGATCACTGCCACCATCGCCAGGGCCGCAGACTTTTACGGACCCGGAGCGGAAAAAACCGGTCTGCCCAACCTGCTGGTCTTCCAGCGAATGCTGAACCGTCAAAGAGCACAATGGCTTGTCAATCCTCACGCGCATCATTCCTTTACTTATATTCCTGATGCGGCTAAAGCCCTCTGTCTCCTTGCCACAGATGAGAATTCATGGAACCAGGTCTGGCACCTGCCCACCGCCCAGCCTCCTCTAACCGGCGCTGGATTTATCGAACTGGCTGCTGCTGCAATGGATCAGCCCAACCAATACACGGTTCTACCCAAATGGATGATACGGATGGGCGGATTGTTGGATAAGACCACAAAAGAGATCTATGAGATGTTGTATCAGTACGACTCCGATTATTTGTTCGATTCCTCGAAGTTTGAAAATGCGTATCGTTTTCGGCCAACCTCTTATGAAGAAGGTATAAAAGCAACCGCTGATGCCTACAGGAAGGGTGATGAAAAGCTACCGAATTAAAACCATTATAACAAATATTTCATGTCCTTCCAGGCGCAGGGAAGGCGCCAGCGGCCTATGCACAAAGCCGTCATTGTCCTGGAGGCTTATCGCGATACGCATGGAATGGCTTTTTCCCGGAACGTTTCCGCAGCCCAAGATGCATTAGATCACCGGCCCAACACCGGGAGGAAAAGGCGTACCGGGCCGCTCATGGATACGGTAGTAAGCCCGCTGCAAATGGATCTTGGTTACCGGCGCTACCACCAGCGGCAGCTTTTCCACAACCGTTTCGCTGGAGTCAAGACCAAAGGCCTTTTCTTCCGCAACGGCCAGCTTTTTCAGGTTGAAGTAGGCATTCAGGATAAACCCATCCCGAACGGAGAACTCGTTATCGTAAGAAAGAAACTTCTCCAGTATCACAAAACGGAAGTCCTCCGCGATATTGTGCTTCTTTAACGACGGAAAGCGGCTGACGACATCCAGTTCTTTATTACAGATCATCTCCGTTACCACCTTCCGGAACATCAATCCGACCTTTTGCTGTACCCGGAAACCCAACCGGAATTCGACCCGGATCACCCTGTCATCCATCAGCTCCTCCACGCCATATTCCATCGTGTACGGTTCGTCAGTCCGTTCGATATGCACAAACCAATATACGTCTGCCCTTTTCGGATTGTGGCTGAAGATAGAATACAGGATCTTCTCTTCGATCTGCTTTGGCCGGTTGGCCTTCGTCAGGTAGATCAGATGAGAGGTATATTTGGGGATCGACTCATCCCTGCTAAGACCATCCAGCAGGGGCAGGTGTTCGTCAAGGTCGATAAAGTTGAGGAACCGGTTGTTGATCTTACGGGCGTTGTACCATATATACATCGTAAAGATGAGACCGACTTCGAAGACCAGGAAGAACAAGCGCTTTACGATCTTCACGGCATTGGCTACAAAGAAGGAACCTTCTACGCTCACAAAAACGATCAGTATCGGCACTACCAGCCAGATCGACAAATGCTTTACCCGCCGCAGGAAGTAGTACATCAGTATCGTCGTCATCAGCATCGCCACCGTGATCGAAAAACCATAGGCGGCCGTCATGCTCTCTGAAGTGCGAAAATACAGGACTACCAAAAAGCAGCCTGTACAAAGGATCCAGTTGATGCTGGGTATATAGATCTGACCACGTACATCCGTCGGAAATTTGACGGTTACTTTAGGCCAGAAGTTCAGACTGATCGCTTCATTGATCAAAGTGAAACTGCCGCTGATCAGGGCCTGGCTGGCAATGATAGAGGCCGCCATTGCGATAAAGACGCTGGGTATCAAAAACCAATGCGGAACGATCGCAAAGAAAGGATTGACCACGCCCAATGTTGTTTTATTCTGCAGCAATACCCAGGCGCCCTGCCCCAGATAGTTTAGCACCAAGGTAGTTTTTACAAAGATCCAGCTCACCTGGATATTCTTTCGACCGCAATGCCCCAGATCGGAATACAGGGCTTCGGCTCCCGTAGTACATAGAAAAACAGCGCCTAATAGCCAGAAACCCTTGGGATGGGCAATCAACAACTCCAGGCCATAATGGGGGCTGAGCGCCTGCAATACCTGCGGGTAGTGCACGATCTGACTAACCCCGAGTATCGCCAGCATCGAAAACCAGATGAACATGATCGGTCCAAACGCTCCCCCGACGACCTTTGTTCCAAAACGCTGGAACACAAAAAGCAAAAGGATGATGACCAATACGATCTCTACCACCAGGTTATTCCCCGGGACAAAGACATTCTCAAGACCATGCACCGCACCAAGGCCTTCTATCGCAGAGGTAACAGAAATTGGCGGGGTAATGATCCCATCCGCCAGCAAGGTACCAGCACCGATAATGGCCGGATAGACCAGCCCCTTACCATAACGGCGTACCAGCGCATACAGGGAGAACACGCCTCCCTCGCCCTTATTATCCGCTTTTAGCGTGATAAACACATATTTAAAGGTGGTCTGTAGAGTCAGTGTCCAGAAGACACAGGAAATGGCGCCCAGGACTAATTCCCTGTTGATCGTACCGCCTTCGTTAAGAATAGTTTGAAAAGTATAGAGAGGTGAAGTACCAATGTCGCCGAATATAATCCCTAGAGTAATGAGAAGACCGGCTGTAGTAACCTTTTTTGAACGACTATGATCCATGATGCCGCGGCAAGAACAAAATATATACCCGGCTGGAAAAACCGGTGATGGGTGCCAGCAAACGCACTGCCGGCGTGCTTTTCATTTTGAAAATATTGTTTCGTTCTGAAAAACCGACTCTATCAAACCCTACCAAAACGGGAAAACTCTTTCCATTTTGAAAAAAAGCCCTGCAATCCATGCCTGCCGTATGACCGTAGGCCTATCCTACCCTTATCCGCCCATCAGCTTTTGGCGATCTTCCCGCCCGTCCTTCAACATGGATGCGAAGTCTTGTTTTTTTATCATCGCATTGACGACCATCGCGATCCTTTTGGTCTTTGTCGCCTCTGTTTTGGCCGTCTTGATCCAATTCCCAAAGTAATTCTGATGGGATCGAGGCAGCGCATTGAAATATTTCAGCGCAGCCGGTTCATCCTCCAGGCATTCCAGCAAGGCTGCGGGTGGTTTTATGTCTTCCTTATCCACTTCAAAGGCGACCATCAAGGTTGCTCCTTTTTGCTTTCCGAGCGTCTTTCGGAGTTCCGCCTTCAGGGCCAGGATAAAATCCCCCTCTCCCATCGGGATCAACGCCAGTCCTTTTATCCGATGATTATCCAGCTTGCCTTTTACCCGAAATGATTTTTTATTGCCGGGCATGAGCTGCTGCGCCAGCGGCGCCGGAACCCTGATATAGGTCCAGCCGGTCTTTTCCCCCATAGACCCGAATTGCTCGATCTTCGCTTGAAATGAAACCATGCCCTAATATAAAAAAAAATGGGCGGCATTTTACTCAAAATATGCCGCCCATTTTTTCAATTATGTCCGGCAAAGGAACCTTTGCCGGGGGTGGCGGCACTTTACTCAAAATATGCCGCCCATTTTTTTCGACCATGTCCGGCAAAGGCCTTTGCCGGGAACGGGGCCAAAGCTCCCGTTTTTTATCTATGCTCTTTTCTTCTTTTTCAAAGCGTCTTCGATCCCCTTACTCAGGTTTTCAAAAGTAGGCTTGCCCGTGAACAGCTCTCCATTAATAAAGAAGGCCGGTACGTCACGGACGCCCCTGTCTAACCCTTCCATCAGATCGCTTTTGACCTGCCATCCGTAGGTCGAATCGACCAGGTTGTCGAGGAATTTCTTATTGGCTACGCCGCAATCCTTCGCATACTCGCGAAGACTGATAGCGCCCAGCCGACGGCGATGCTCGAAAAGCATCGTGTGCATTTCCCAGAACTTGCCTTCCTGGGCCGCTCCGAGACTGGCTTCTGCCGCCTTCATCGCGTGCTGGTGGATCTTGGTCAATGGAAAATGCCGGAAATTGAACCGCATCTTGCCCTGATAATGATCCAGCAGGCGCTGGATCACCTCGTTGACCTTTGCGCAGGCCTCGCTTTCGTAGTCTCCATATTCCATCAAGGTAACAGGAGCCTTCGGGTCCCCAACAAAGACGTCTTTGGTGGGTATGATATCCAGTTCTTTTGATTTCATATATTTAAATACAACCGGCGAACCAATAGGTTCGCCGGCAGTCTGTTTTATTTGTAGTAATTACCGGTTAATTGCTGTTTTCCAGGTGCGGATGCTCATTCCTGAACACCACTACCCCATCGAACACGTCTACCAGAACCGGCGCCGTCCGGTCGACATCACCTGCCAGAATCCGCTTGCTCAACTGGTTGACGATCTCTTTCTGGATCAGCCTTTTCAACGGTCTTGCCCCGAACTGAGGGTCAAACCCGTTCTCCGCCAGGTAATCCAGCGCATACTCGCTGAACTGGAGATTGATGCCGTTCTTTGCGACCAGCTTCTGCAGATTGTCCAGCTGTATCCGGATGATCCCCTTTATCTCGCTCTTCAGCAAAGGCTGGAAGAGGATTATTTCGTCGATACGATTCAGGAACTCCGGACGGATAGTCTGCTTCAGCAGGTTGATCACTTCGTCTCTTGTCCTGTCAACCACTTCTTCCCTGTTCCTTTCGTTGACGTCTTCAAAGTTTGCCTGAATGATCTGGCTGCCCATGTTGCTCGTCATGATGATGATCGTGTTCTTGAAGTTAACGACACGGCCCTTGTTATCGGTCAACCGTCCATCATCCAATACCTGCAGCAGGATGTTAAAAACATCCGGGTGCGCTTTTTCGATCTCATCCAGCAATACAACGCTATAAGGTTTGCGACGTACCGCTTCTGTCAGCTGTCCGCCCTCATCATAGCCTACGTATCCGGGAGGCGCGCCGATCAAACGGCTCACCGTATGCTTTTCCTGGTATTCGCTCATGTCGATCCGGGTGATCATCCCTTCGTCATCGAAGAGATATTCTGCCAGCGCCTTGGCCAGCTCCGTCTTACCAACCCCGGTAGTTCCCAGGAAGATAAAAGAACCGATCGGGCGTTTGGGATCCTGCAGACCGGCCCGGCTTCTGCGGATCGCATCGGCAATCGCAGTAATGGCTTCTTCCTGTCCGACAACCCGTTTGTGCAGCTCGTCCTCCAGGTTCAACAGCTTTTCCTTTTCGCTCTGCATCATCTTCGATACCGGTATCCCCGTCGCTTTTGCGACTGCTTCAGCAATATCTTCCGCATCGACTTCTTCCTTCATCAGTCTTGAATTGGCGCTGATAGACGCCAGCTGACCAGAATAGTCCTCGATGATCTTTTCCTGTTCTTTTACCTTGCCATAACGGATCTCAGCCACCAGCCCATACTGCCCTTCCCGCTCGGCCTTTTCTGCCGCAAGCTTCAGGTTTTCGATCTCAGCCTTGGCGTTTTGCACCTTTTCCACTAATTCCTTTTCCTGTTTCCATTTTGCCCGGTAAGTATCTCTTTCCACGCTCAGGTTGCCGATCTCGGCGCTCAATTCGCGCAGCTTGTCCTCATCCTTCTCCCGCTTGATCGCTTCTCTTTCGATCTCCAGCTGCCGGATCTGACGTTCAAGCCTGTCCAGTTCTTCCGGCATAGAGTTCATTTCCAACCGGAGCTTAGCCGCGCTTTCATCGACCAGGTCAATAGCCTTATCAGGCAGAAAACGGTCGGTAATATAACGGTGGGACAACTCCACAGCGGCAATGATCGCCTCGTCCTTTATCCGAACGTGGTGGTGCGTTTCATACCGATCTTTTAATCCGCGAAGAATGGAGATCGCGTCTTCTGTCGTAGGTTCGTCGATCAATACTTTCTGGAACCGGCGTTCCAGCGCCTTATCTTTTTCGAAGAACTTCTGATATTCATTCAGCGTGGTCGCCCCGATTGCACGAAGTTCGCCGCGGGCCAGCGCAGGCTTTAAGATATTGGCTGCATCCATAGCGCCCTCGCCACCGCCAGCGCCAACCAGCGTATGGATCTCGTCTATAAACAATATGATCTCTCCATCACTGCCGGATACTTCCTTTACAACGCTTTTCAAACGCTCTTCAAATTCGCCTTTATATTTAGCGCCGGCGATCAATTGACCCATATCCAGCGCATAGATGATCTTTGACCGCAGGTTCTCCGGTACATCCCCATTCACGATACGGTGGGCAAGCCCTTCGGCAATTGCCGTCTTACCAACCCCGGGTTCGCCGACAAGGATCGGGTTATTCTTGCTTCTCCTCGAAAGGATATGCAGCGTTCTGCGTATCTCCTCGTCCCTTCCGATGACCGGGTCCAGCTTACCCTGACGGGCAAGCTCGTTCAGATTTTTTGCGTATTTATTCAACGCATTGAAACTCGTCTCCTGCGTTTGTGAATTGACCGTAGATCCCTTTCTAAGATCTTTGATCGCCGCGATCAATCCTTTTTCCGTCAATCCTGCATCTTTCAGCAGTTTGGCGGTATCGTTACTGCCCTGTACCAGCCCGAGCAACAGGTGTTCAACACTGACGAACTCATCTCCGAATTGCTTCAGATCCGAGCCAGCCCTCAGTATAACCGAGTTGAGCTCCCGGCTGATCGTCTGCGCGGGCTCACCGCCGCTGATCCTGGGCAGCTTCTGCAGACTCTCGTCGAGTTTGCTTTCGACATGCGCAACGTTAACATTATTCTTTTTCAACAGGAACTCTACCAGAGAATCCTCTTCTTGTAGCAACGCCTTCAGGAGATGGTCCGTATCTATTGCAGAATTGGACCCGTTGAAGGCCAGCTGTTGGGATCTGGCGATCGCTTCCTGCGCTTTAATCGTAAAATTATTCAGGTTCATATGCTTATGGTTTCCTTTTTAAATTTTTAACTTGTGTCGCAAAATCCAAACCATTCCAAAAAAACGCAAAAACACGACCACAATCAAGTCATTATGTCATACCAAACCAGATTAACCTGTCGCCGGTTCAGTTTGTTCATTACGGCCTTGCTATTTTGTCTGTCCTCCTTTGCTCAAACTAATTTTGACGCAGTAGATCAACTATTTAAGCAGAACCAAAAGGCGTTGGGCAACTACGCTGTGGTCCTGGTAAAAGATACAGCCATCTATAAAAAGAGCGCCACCCAGGACTTTACCGGCAAGAGCCCGGCTCCGATGGGCGCCAGCGCCAACTGGCTGACGGCTGCGCTGGTAATGACCTTTGTAGATGAAGGAAAACTCTCCCTGGATGATAAGGTGACTACCTATATCCCCCTCTTTGGCAAGTATATGAAAGGCTATATCACGATCCGCAATTGCCTGACCCATACTACGGGTATCAAGGGCGACGCAGGGAGGGTGATGTCCAAACCGGGCTATGAGACGCTGGAAGACCTGGTCAACTCCTATGCGACCAAACACGATATCCTCACAAACCCCGGTACCGAGTTTTATTATACGAATATTGGTCCCAATATCGCCGCCCGCGTGTTGGAGATCCTCTCCAAAAAGTCATTCGAACGGCTGATCGCAGAACGGATCTGCCGCCCGCTGAAAATGCGCGGCACCCAGTTCGCCAATGACAATGGCGGCGCAACCGATCCATCCGGCGGAGCAAGGACTACCGCCAACGATTACGCCAATTTCCTGACGATGCTGCTCAATAAAGGTACGTTCGAAGGCAAACGGATACTCAGCGAGAAGGCCGTGGAAGAAATGGAAAAAGCGCAGTTTGCCAACCTCCCCGTCAAGTCGGCGCCAAAGGGCCTTGAACACACACAATTTGGTCTTGGCGCCTTTATCCTGGAATCCAACGGCCCGGGAGGTTCCGCTTCCCTGCTGGCAGCCCCCGATATGGAAGGCACAGCCGCTTATCTTGACAATTGCCGTCACGTGGGCGGCGTTGTTGTCGTTGAAAAGCCAGCGGAGGAGAAAAAGCCGCTCTATCTTAGCCTCATCAATCTGACGGCAGAAGCCCTCGGCGGCGGCTGCAAATAAACAAAAAGAAAAGGCTGTCTACTTTTGTTTTCAGACGGTCTTTTCTTTTGCCTACTCTTTTTTTACAAGAACTATCCGGCTATGATCGGCCTTGTAAAGCTTTTCGTAAAACCTTACCAGCGCTGCATAATCCGAAGGAGGAAACCGCTGAACAGATTCCTCCCACTTGCGGTAATAGATGATCTTATCCGGCGACAACACGACGGAAGAAGCGTATTTCCCAAATTTACTATTGATATTGACGGGCTCCGGCAATGACTCTGCCTGGTAACCCGGCGGGATCTTTATCGTAATGCTGTCGATATTGGTAAAGGAGGTCCTTTCGACAAAATCATATTTGCGAACAGAGTCTGAAGGGAGACGCAAATTGCTGCGATCGAAAAGATTGGGCACGATAAACAGACGTCTGCCCGATACTGTCGCATACCCCGCCGATGACACATGCAGATATTCCCGGACAACAGGGATACTTCCCTTGTCCTCTTCATAGTGACTATTATCGACAGAATAGGTCGGCAGATTGAACAGATCGTTCAGATACTTCTTTCTCTCTTCTTCCGAGATCTCATTCATCAACGCATGCGGCATTTCTTCTTCGATACCGGTATAGGTGGTTTTGACGGCCGCGCTCAGGTCTCCCTGCTCATTGATCTCCGCATCGATCACCCGCCGGCGGCTGTTGTCAGCAGCGGTATAGACTGGCGTATGTACAACATGCCCGCCGGTCTCGTCGATCAACAGCGCCTTCCGGCCGCCGGTAAAGCTGCCCATAAAACCGGGAGACTCGCTTTGGCTGGTACATTCGAGCCAGATGGTATCCTTTCCCTGCGGAACGCAGCAGACAACATGGTCGAACTGGCTGCAGGGAAAATCATCCATCAGATCCGCTGCATTTCTGCCAGAACGGATCTCGACATATTTCCCCGTAATACCGGCCTCTTTCAACAAGGCGATCATATAGTTAGACAGGGCCTTACAGTCCCCATACCGCTTCGCAGCCACATAATCCGCCGGAAAAGGCTGCCAGCCTCCGATCCCCAGCTGAATACTGATATAACGGGTATTCTTCTGCAGAAAGTCATACAGTACATATATCTTTTGCCGGGGATCCGTCAACGTATCGGTCAGCTGATGCACTTTCTTTTTGATATCCTCCGGCAGCACATCCCTGCCGGCCCTCAATTCGTTTATGAATTTCCCATACGCTTCCCAGGTAGACATATTTCCTTTGTAACCCTGTACCTCGAAATCCGACGGTGCGATCATCACATAGGGACAGATCTCCCTCCATTTTGGACCGTCTACTTCCGTCTTACGGGCAACCAGGTTGCTGATCTCCCAGGTATAGATCTTTTTGTCGCCCGATGTCGTGATCTGCGGCTCAAAATTACAATTGACAGGCCGGAATCTTACCTCATAGTCTTTGGGGGCGATGACCACGTACCTGCTATGCTGCGTCGGCACCCCGGGCGCCCACAACGGATCCCAGTTTTCAAAGCCCCTGACCCCGCTGATCGCATCTTCTTCCTGGTATTCCACCGTATAAGGATAAACGCGGTAATAAAAATCATGCATCTTATACCGGATATCATCTGCCAGCGTTCCTTCACTGACAGCGCTCCGGTCTTCCATGTCCTTCTTTTTAACCTTCTTCAGCTCCTTTCCATTGGCATCGTATAAAACGTCCGTTATGCTGTTGATATCCGTGAATTTATCATACCAGCTGACATGAGTGCTGAATTCATCCCCCGCAGGCTTCAGGATCGTCATTACCCGGTGCTCCTTTGTCACCACCTTGCCCGGCGACTTGATCTCCAGCACATATTCATATTCCCGCAGCACCGCTTTCGCATCCTTTTTTAACGAATCCGGGATCGCGCCCACCTGGTAGGACTGCGCGGCAGCCGATATCGTCAACAGCAGCAAGATTGCCGGCAAAAAATTCTTCATAGTTTATTTTTTCTTCTTGAATACAATTTGTTCACTTTGTTTTTTGACAACCAATCCAAAGAATTCCCGGAGCGAATCATAATCCTCTGGCTTAAAATTGGCCTTATTCAGCCTGAGCCGGCATTGGAACTGAATCGTCTGTCCATCGTTTGCCGTCAGGTATTCAAAATAGCCTTCATCCGCATTATACGATACCTTGGCGGACTTGGGTAATTCATCGACTACATAGCCGTCGGGGATCTCCATGTTCAAAACATACCGTTCGTCGACAGAATACGGCATTTCAACCGGGTAGACTCTCTCAGCCGCCTTAAAAGGGTTTTCTTTATATGCTTCCCCCTGCATCGGATTAAAATAGAAAAGATCGGAAGTCGAGTCCGGTATTACCCGAAGATCGTATTCAACGCCCAATGGCTCTTCCGGTTTTTTCAAAGAATCCAGCTCCAGATTGATAAAGGTCTCTTCGCCGGTGTAAGCCTGTTGTATCTTCTTGCTAAACTCCTCCTTTCCGTGTTCCTTCACGGTTTCTCTTATATGGATTGATTCCATCCCACCCGGCGTGGATTGTATATGACCCGTCAATCCTCCCTTCGGGTCTTTTGAAAAAAAGGCCAGCGTGGCCTTGCTCTCCTTCAGGGAATCTGCCTCAAGGAACATAGCGCCAAAATTTGTTTGACTGATCACCCGGGCGTACCCATTGTAGCACTTGGAAGCCAAATGTCCGAATCCCAGGCAAGGATTGCTGGCGTCCAGGAGATAGACGGTCGAATCCACGTTCAACCGGGTGATCACATAGTTGAACCGGCTGATCAACGGATAGACCGGGCTGGCAAAACCATTGGACCGGGTACTTAATATAACCGGATCGGCATCCAGTTTTATATGCCGCAAAAATGCCGTCAACAGCAGATTCAGTTCAGCGACATTGCCGTGTTTGTTCTTGTATACTGTCTTGATATCGTCATCCAGATACAACCCGGAAGAGGAAGTGCAGGTAAAGTTATCCCGGAAATAGGAGTAAATGGCCTTTGCTTTCTCCAGTGAAGTGGCAGCGCCGCCGGTGATCGTTTTCACTTCGTCATCCATCCAGGAATTGCTCTTGTTCAGGTCGGCGCCAAACCACTCGCTTTTCAACATTCCCGCCGTCCGGCTTGTCCAGTTTCCCATCTGATCTTCGGTATGTCCATTGGGAAAAACGTAACGGGCCAGCTGAAATTCAATTTTCGAAGTATAGTTGTCGATCGATGTGGTAAAGGGCTCTTCCTTTAAGGCCGGAACATTTTTCATCACCCAGCGGTGGATCTGCAGATTGTCGTTGAACGTTTCGCGGTCGTCCTTTTCAGCCCCGCCCGGAAAAACCAGGGTAAAGTTTTCTGTCCGGGAATCTGTCGTATTGACCGCAAACGGCACAAAGCCCTGTCCCAACGTAACATACTGAAAAATGCTTGGCGTCTCGACATTGTATTCGCTCCACAAGACCGGATACTGCCCCTGAAAGGACCAGGGCTGCAGATGATAAAGAAAAGGCGATCGGAGCGTATACGTATATTCCAGTACGGATCCTTCCTTTAGTGCAGGGAATGTAAATTTTTTGAGCGTGATCTGTTTGGACAGTTTATCCGTGTAAATCGCTTTGTCTTCCAGTTTTGTTTCAATTACTTTGCCGTTCTCCATATTGTAGGTGACGGCACGCAGCCCGTCCAGTTTCTCATAATCCTGGCCTTCCGTCCAGATAGGGATCGAAACATTGGCAGCCTCAAAGCCGCCCCTCCTGACGATCTTCATCCGCATAGAATGTTTAAATACCAGCGAAAACCAGCCGTGGGTGCTGGCTTCAAACGTCGTAGCGCCATAGTCGGCGATCACGACCACGTCGGCGGCAGAATCATTTCCAAATGGTTTTGCGGCAAAATCGGCATCGGTTACTTTACCGAACTTTATCGGCAGCTTGTCCTGTGCATAAAGCAGGCTACCGCTCAAGATTGCAGCAGCCAGTAAAAGGTGTTTTTTTACGGTCATAAAACAGGGGTGGGTCAATGTATAAGGGATTGATTCTTTTTCAGTACGATCTGCTCGTTTTCCTTGTTGACGATAAATCCAAAAAAATCCCGGAGCGTGCCATAGTCATCGGGTGGAAACCAGGCCTTCAGTAATTTCAGATGACAATTGAGCTGGATCGTCCCGCCCTGGTTTCCGATGAGGTATTCGAATGATCCCTGGTCGCCGTTGTAGGCCACTCTTGCGGACTTGGGCAGTTCGCTGACCGTATAGCCTTTTGGGATTTCCATCGAAAAGACATACATCTCATCTATAACATAAGGCATTTCCACCGGGTATTTTCGTTCGGCAGCCTTGAATGGATTTGTCCGAAGCTCCCCAAAAGAAAAAGGATTGAGATAGATCACCGGCGCGTCCGCCCCCTGGTTAAAGGCAAAATGAAAGTGGACCTTTGCCGGGTCTTCCGGCAATTGCAGGGAATCGATCCCCGTTTGCGAAAGAGTGATATCGTCTCCGTAGGCCGTCTGTAGGTTTTTGAAATACGCTTCTTCCCCCGTCTTTTTCACCTTCTGCCGGAGCGAATACGATTCCTGCATTCCAAGGGTTTGCTGGCATTCTCCTTCCAGTCCCTTTTCTCCCGCAGACATCAGGACGAGCGTGGTGGAGCTCTCATGAAGGGAATCGGCGTCGAAATAAATGGAGGCGGAATCTTCATTACAAATGATACGGGCATGCCCGTTATAACAGTCATTCGTCAACTGTCCAAATCCCAGCTCCGGACTCGCAGCGTCGAGATAATAGATCTTCTTATCTGTTTTGAGCCGCACAATGACATAGTTCAGTCTTTGCAGAACAGGATAGCTGGCCAGGTTAAACCCATGTTCACGCGTGCTTAGCAGGACCGGGTCGGCATGCAGGCCCGACCTACGCAGCATCGCCGCTAACAGGAGATTGATCTCCCCGACCGTTCCGCTATTCTTTTTGACAACATCCCGGAGTGTCGTATTGATATAAATATCGTTTGTGTTGGTACAGGAAAAATGACTGTTGACATAATAATAGATCGTCCTGGCCCTGCTCAGGTCATTCCCTCCAAGGTTGGGAAGTTCCTTGGAGATATAGTCCGACAACCAGACCGCCTCCTCGTCCGACAGCGGAAGCCCAAAATAATCCGCTTTCAATAACCGGTCTGTCACATTTGCCCAGGAATTGCTGACGTCGTGAAAGTCTTCTCCGTTATAAGTTTTAGACAGCTGAAAATCTATCTTATCGATATAATTGGCCGGCGTCGTCAGATAATGCTCGGCTTGAAAAGGCGGGATTTCCTTCATCACCCAATCGTGTTTGATCGTATTGGCTGACACGGAAAGCTCTTCTTCCGGCGCCCCCATAACCTCCACCTTTCTGGTAAGCCGGTAGATCTGGTGGCCGTCTTTTCCCTTGTCGACGGCAAAGGGATGCACGCCCTGGCGAACAAAGATATACATCAGCGTTTGCGGGATCTCTACGCTACATTCGCTCCAGAGACAAGGGTAATTGATCGACTGAAACTTCCAGGAAGGCAGATCACGGATAAAACTGGAAGTAATCGTATATGTATATTCGATGACCGAACCTTCTTTTACGGCTGGCATCGAAAACTTTGTATGGGTAAAATCCCGGCCCTCTTTTTCGGTAAAGATATCCTTGGGGTCCAGTTTGGTTGCCATCACCTGGCCGTTCTCCTGGTTAAAGGTAGCCGCGGCAAGATTGGTCAGCTTGTCGGATTCTTCACCCGGCGTGTACAGGCTAAGCTCAACGGTAGCAAGGGAAAAAGCACTGCGTTTCAACAGCCGGATCCGTGTAGTCCGCTGATACACATAGGAAAACCAACCCTGCTTATTGCCCTCGAAATGGATGGACCCGATGTCGGAAAGGATGACGGCCTGGGTGCTGCTGTCAAAAAGAGAAGAATGGGGAAGTACAAAATCTGCTGCAGCAACCTTTCCATAGGTAACTTTGGGATTATCCTGCGCATAACAATACCTTTGCGGTATACATAGGAAGAAGGCCAGGATGATACAGCCTAACGGTTTCAGGGCTATCATATCTACAAGTTAGGGGATTAAACATCCCAAAGTAAACAAAATGCTTAATACCTGACTGCCCGATCCAATAATTTTTCAGGCAATTGTTAGAAAACAATCATACATATCTTATTAAGAAGTGGACCAAAGAGCTTGGCTTCGACCATTGCGGGATCGCAAAGGCCGTTCGCCTCGACGACGACGCCCGCCGCTTGGAAGCCTGGTTAAACCAGGGTATGAACGGCGACATGGGATACATGGCGAACCATTTCGACCTCCGGGTCGATCCATCCCGGCTTGTGCCAGGGGCGAAATCCGTTATTACGCTGTTGATGAATTACTTCCCTGCAGCCGAGCAAAGGCCCGATGCACCCAGGGTTGCCCGTTATGCGTATGGAGAGGACTACCACGAGGTCATTCGCGCAAAGCTAAAGCAGCTGCTGGCATTGATCCGGACGAATATAGGAGAGGTGGAAGGGCGTGGTTTTGTCGACAGCGCGCCCGTGCTGGAACGCAGCTGGGCCGTCCGCAGCGGCCTGGGATGGATCGGCAGGAACGGCAATATGATCCACAAACAAGCCGGTTCTTTCTTCTTTATCGCAACGCTCATCGTAGACCTGGAATTGGAATATGACGCCCCTTTTGCCGGCGATTTTTGCGGCACTTGCCGGAAATGCATAGACGCCTGCCCTACAGAAGCGATCCTGCCCAATAAAGTTGTGGATGGGAGTAAGTGCATCTCTTATTTTACCATCGAACTGAAGGATCAGCTGCTGCCCGATAACATGAAGGGGAAATTTGACAACTGGATGTTTGGCTGTGATACCTGCCAGGAAGTTTGTCCCTGGAACAGATTTTCAAAGGCTACGGAAGAGCTTTCTTTTACGCCTGTGCCGGCTATCCTCAATTTCAGTACCGCCGACTGGGAAGAGCTGACAGAAGAGGCTTTCCGGGAGATCTTCCGCCGCAGCCCGATCAAAAGGACGAAATACACAGGCATTCGCCGCAACCTTCGATTCATCACGCAGCCCTGATTACCGGTTTCGCATAGGCCTGCCCTTCCAACCCGAATGGCGGCGCTTTTCTTCGGGGCTTATCTCCCAGGCATAAGAACTACGTGCAATCCGACATACAACAGATGCTGATCACTGGTCACGGCGACATTATCCAGTGAAGTCAGGCTGTATTGAACCTGCGGTCCTGCCTGTACCTGGACGCCTTTGATCGGAAGTCCCGCCATAACTCCGGTAGACAGATGAACCTGGGTCTTGTTCAGCTCTTTTATGTCCTTGTAATAAACAGCGTTGTCGTCGCTGTAGTAAACTGCGTTTGAGCCAACCAAATAGGAAACCGAAGCTCCTCCTTCCAGGTAGACCGGCCACTCCCGGCTATGATTGAGCTTGTACTGAACCGCTACCGGCAATTCGAGGAAATAATACTTATTGGTCAACTGCTGGTCATTCCCGATCGCATAGTAGGGATAGCGGCGCTGGGGAGACCCGGCGCCGGTGGTGAGCAACGAGGCTGCTATCGGCTGATAACCGTCGATCTCTTCTCCTACCTTTGTCTGCGTGGAATAGTAATGAAGGTTCAATCCAGCCGAAGCGCTCCAGCGCGATGATAGACTCTTGCGGGCAAGCATGCCGGCAGTGAAAGACAGCCCGGGCGTAACAGGTGACAGAGGGCGCTTATTCGTACTGTAATTTGCATTCGCAGCCAGCACATTGTACATATTGGCGTTGGCAGAGGCCAGTCCGTTTTCCCCCATATGCGTAAGCCAGGGTTTTTGTACCGATGAATAACCGACACTGGTAGAAAAACCAAACTGCCAGGCGCGGGAGGATCTGGGCAGCTTATCCAGCCCCGTACTGGATTTCTTTGTCGTCAGCAGGCTTGCCCCGACTCCATTGCGGGCAAGCGTCATGTTCGCCAGCCGTGGTATATAAGGATAAGGCGTTCTTGCTGGTTTTGTCGTTTTTACCGACAGATCGGTCGACCTGCTGTCAGGGTCGTTCGGCCCATCCTTATCATCTTCAGCAACCGGCCATACTTCGGCTCTTTCGGCGACAGGCCCGGTTTTTCCCTTTCTGGATCCATTACCCGCATCCATCGCCGCCACGGCCACCGAATGACCGGCTCTTTCGGGTTTATTCTCAGCTGACTGGTTTGTCTTTTCGTTACTGGCGCGCTGCGCCGGTACAGCGGCGATACCTGAAATTCCGCTCCGGTCAGTTTTTGCGATGCCCTCCTGCACTCTGCGGCCGGCTTCACTCTCACCTCCGGACGTAACTCCGTTTTTCGATACGGCCTGCCCGTTGTTGTTTGCTGCCGCCGGGCTGTCCGTACCATCAGCTTTTGTCGTTGGGGCGTCTTTAGCGCCAGCCCTTTCAGCCGAAGCCATATTTCGGCTGCCAGCCGCTTCATAGGCGCCTGAGGTCTTGAAATACAGCCAAGTTCCGGCTACGCCGATCGACAGACCAAAGAATACCGCCGCCCAGAAAATAGGGAATGCCCGGCTTTTCTTCCGGCTGCTAAGGGCATTGTCGATATTGTTCCATACCGACTCGGATGGAGTAAACTCCAGCTTCTGCATCTTTTGCTGCACCTGTTGTTCGAAACTAGGGTCGTGCATAAGTCGTTTCATTTTTATTCACAGCTGAAATCCTATTGATCCAGCTGATCAACAAAGATCTTGCCCGTGCGTATTGCGACCGGGACGTACCTTCTTTTATACCTAATATTTTTCCGATCTCCACATGACTGAATCCTTCGATCGCATGTAAGTTGAATATAGCCTGGTAGCCGGGCGGCAACTGCCGGATAAGTTCGGCTAACTCTTTGGTACTCAACGAAACCTCAGGATCGTCATCCGATACGGGGTGGAGCGCTCCTTCCGGGAATACCAGCTCTGTCTGATAACGGCTATGCTTTTTCAGATAATTGATCGCGGTATTGACCATAATCCTCCGTATCCATCCCCCCAATTCACCTGAAAAAGTGAACTGATGTAAGTTCTTGAAAACCATTATAAATCCTTCCTGTAACACATCCTCCGCATCGACCATGGATTTTGTATAGCGGTAACAGACCCCCAGCATGGCCGCTGCAAAATGCTCATACAGCTGCTTTTGAGCAGCCGCATCCCGCCTCAGACAGTCTTTTACCAGCTGGTGATCATCCATTCGTTCGCTATTGGCAATATTGACAATTAAATTTCAGGTAACGTTGCATCCAGGCAATTCCGGATGCCCGGTATTTCCCCGCTTCCCGCAAATATCGGTTATTTCTGTCCTTCGGCGAGCCCCGCCCCGGCTGGCAAAGAAAAGGGCCGGCCCTAAAGCCAGCCCCTGCTCATTTGTAAATGACTTCATTAAAATTTAACGGGCACTGCGACCTTTACCCGATCCCAGGCGATCGTCAGATTCTTGTCTTCAAGCGCAATGGTCAGCTGCTCCATTGGCGTGCTCAGCTTTTTGACAGGAACATCGACCTGCAGAACGTCCTTGTCCTTGAACTGGTCGTACTTGAAAGCGCCCCATTGACCCAGCTGTGAATTCAGGATGATCGTCCAGCTTGTTTCATTTGGAATAGCAAACAGCGTATAGGTACCAGCCTTGACCGGTTTGCCGCCAAAAGTGGCGTCCTTTGCAAAAGTGATCGTCGTTGCCTCGTCAGCGCCGACACGATAAACCTTTCCATAAGGTTCCAGCTTACCAAAGATCTCTCTTCCCTTTTTGTAGGGACGGCCATAAGTTACCGTAATGTACTTTGTACTCAGCGTGTCATGAGGGCTCTTACGCTCCATCTGCTGTGCATGTGAAACGGTTGCTGTCAGCAACATAGCAAACAATGAAAGAATAGCAATACGCATATGGGTGGTTTTTTTGAGTGACAAACTTCCCTCACGCAACAATCAACTATGATTAAAGTTAACGCGAGTTTTCCACAAACCGCTTCAGCTCTTCCAAAGACTCTTCGATCTGGGGGCCCAGCTTCTTGTCGTATACAAATGCCTGCATCCGCTGCCAGGGATACCATTTGAAATGCAGCCGGAACCCCCACTGGATGGTGAGACTATCGGGACTCATCTTATAGAGCTGTATTCCCCCTTCTACCTGTCTGCCGCCCCGAAGATCCCACAATAGCGAGACGCTGCTGCTGTCGAGCGCCGTCTCGGTAACGTTAAACTGATCCGAGCTCAGCTTTGCTCCCACCCCGGAAGATGGGGAAGAGAACCGGAGATTCGTCAGGCCGCTGTTGCGGACGAATGTATTCCAGTGCTCCCAGGCTTTGAGATCGGATACTGCCGCCAGCACCTTTTCCTGTGGAATCATTCTGCTCACGGCTACATTCCTGGCAACCTGGAGATCGGCCGGCAGCAGCAGCGAAATTCCGCTCAGCACCAGGAATAAGGTCAGTAAACTAAGAAAAGCGAATTTAATCAATCGCATGTCGAAATTATTTTATACGACGGCTCAAGCCGTAAATTTGATGCCTCAGACAGATTATTCCCATTTAAAAACCTTTACTGCAACCGCATAGATCACGATTCCCCATACCGTCAGGATACCTAGCTGCATCCAGCAATCAGTGAGATGCGCTCCTTCGAAGGCAACATCGCGCATCGCATCATTGAGCTGTGTCAGCGGCAATACCTTGCAAACCTTCTGCAGCCAGCCGGGAAATACGTCGATGCGAAAGAACGTACCGCTTAGCAACAGCTGTGGCAGCGTAAGAATATTGGCGAATAACGGAATGACACTTTCTGTCTTAGCCAAACTGCTGACCACGAACCCTGCCCCCATACAAACGATCAGCCCAAAAAAGCTCAGGAACAGCATTTCGGCAAACGTCAGCCAGCCATGCACCAGTGTAAAATGAAACGCATACTTTCCTACCAGGATGATGACCACCGCAGTCATCAGCTGAAAGATCACCCGCGCCAGACATTCGCCAAATACAATATGCCCCTTGCTGACAGGCGTCGCAAAAAAGCGCTTTAATACCAGCTGCTGTCTGAGGTTGAAGAAGAGGAAGGCTACGCCAAACACCGCAGCCGTCAGCAGCGAAAAGCCAAGCATACCGGGCAGGATGAAATCGATTGTCGTATAGGTTCGGCCGGGGATCAATGCCAGATCATCGATTACGACCGGCCTGTCCTGCTTCGCCATATTTTTTTCGATGGTTCCTTCCACCACCTGCGCAAGCGCCAGCTTCAGAATACCATACTTATCCGCGCTGGCAGACGAGGTCTGCATATGCAGGATCGACTGCGTCAGGCCGCTCGCTGTATGCGCCGTATCGACTGTGATCGCCGCTGCAATCCTGCCCTTTTCGAGATCCTTTCGGATAGACGAACTGTCGTTTTCGGCTACCAGTCTAACCAGCGAAGACTTCAACAGATCCCGGATCACCGCTTTTGTCGAATCTGCCGGATTGGGCAGCGCAATGTCCGCAGAAGGACCGCCGCCGCCAATCGCGCCAAAGACCAAAATAAAGATCAGAGGAAAACCAAAACTAAATCCTACCGCAGACGGGCTCTTGAACATCGCTCGCAGACTGGCCTTTGTGATGGCCAGCATAGCCCGGAACTGATTATACTTTTGTGACATATACGCGTTGAGAACAAACAAATACTATTGAATATCCAGGTCGAACGGCAGACGTGTTTCCATCTTCCCTACCATGGCCTTCGCCTTCTTCAGCGTGAGGAAGGTCCGCATCCCCTCTTCGCCTAATTCTTCCTGCATGGCCTTCATCCCTGCCGAATGTTTGTAACTGCCGATTATCCGTTCGAGAAAACCTTTTGGCTCCGGATACTCCACCAACCGGTAGTCATTTGTCTTCGCCATCCTTGCCGCACAATCGATCGCATCCTGCAGCGTTCCCATTCTGTCCACCAGCCCCAGCGAAAGCCCCATCGTACCAGACCATACACGGCCCTGTGCAATGCTGTCGATATATTCCATCGACCGTCCACGGCCTTCTGATACCCGGGACTTGAAGTCATGATAGATCGTATCGATCTCGTTTTGTACGTAAACGCGCTCTGCTGCAGTCAGCGGACGCGTGGAATTCAGCAGATCCGCCTCCGGCGCCGTCTTGACCCCGTCGAAGGTTACGCCAAGCTTATTTTTGAAAAAAGACTGAAAGTTCGGGATGATGGTAAAGACGCCGATACTGCCTGTAATGGTACCCGGAAGCGCGAAGATACTGTCTGCATTACAGGACAGATAATAGGCGCCCGATGCAGCAACATCGCCAAAACTTACAATGACCGGCTTTTCCTTCCGCGCCAGGGAAAGCTCCCTCCATATATTCTCGCTGGCCAGCGAACTGCCGCCCCCGGAATTTACGCGCAGCACGATCGCCTTGACCTCCTTGTCGAATCTCGCCTTCCGGATCAGGTAACGATATGTTTCGGAACCGATATCATCTTTTTCGCCTTTCCCATCCACCACATCGCCCTCGGCATAAATAAGACAGATCTTATCCTTCCCCGGCGTCGTCTTCCAATCCACCCCCTTTGCATATTTTCCAAGGGAAATAAAATTGATCCAGCCATGTTTGTCCAGGCCCAGCTTCCTGCGCATCTCATCTTTGACTTCGTCATCATATTTCAAACCATCCACCAGCCGGTAGTTCAATGCATCCGACGCATGACGGACCAGGCTTTCATTGGCACATTTGCGCAATACGCCGGTATCCAGTCCGCGAACAGCAGCCGTACTATCCAAAAGCCGGTTAAAGAAATCATTGAGTAATTCGGTCAGCTGGAGCCGGTTCGCATCGGTCATCTTCTCCTCTCTGAGCGGCTCCGTTGCGCTTTTAAACTTGCCCGCATAAAAGATCTGCGGCTCGATCTCCAGCTTCTGCAAAGCGCCTTTCAGATAAAGCATTTCTGTTGAAAACCCTTTCCATTCCAGGTCTCCCTTTGGATTGCAATAGATCTTGTCGGCTACTGCCGCAACATAATATGCTTTTTGCGTGATCCCATCCCCATAGGCATACACGAATTTGCCGGTCTTTTTAAAGTCCTGCAATGCGTGCCGCAATTCTTCATTGGTAGCAAAGCCATTGGGGTCGCCATTGCATTTCAAATAAATGCCTTTGATCGCGCTGTCCTCGCCCGCATGCCGCAGCAGCCGGATAACATCATATAATCCAGGCACGTCATATTGATCCTCCGATCCGATATCGGACAGGGGATTATCCTGCGACTGTTCCTTGAAAGACTGGGCCAGGTCTATAACCAGTACGGCTTTCCCGCCTATGTCAGGCTTTGAAGGCTACAACAGGCCCCCGATCATACCCACCAGGAGGATAGTAACGATGGCGCCAAATACGACCAAAGCCAGCAGTGCTGCAAAAAATGATTTAAAAAAACCTCGCATGTTTAACGATTATCGGTGATTAGCTCTTGGGCTAATGCCAAAAATAAAGATATTTGGGCCCCCGAAAGTACGGAATCTATGAACATATCCTATTTATTGATAGGTGGCAACGAAGGAGACCCGATAACGCAGTTGGCGATTGCAAGGAAAATGATCGGCGCATCAACCGGTGAGATCGTGCAGGCCTCAGCCCTTTATCAGACAGCCGCCTGGGGCAAAACGGATCAACCCGACTTTCTGAACCAGGCCTTGAAGATTTCAACCCCAATGGAGCCGATCCCGCTGATGAAGGCCTTGCTGGACATCGAAGCCGGAATGGGACGCCGGCGACAGGAAAAATACGGCCCCAGGGTAATCGACCTCGATATGCTTTTTTTTAACGATGCGATCCTCGATACGCCCACCCTTATCCTTCCGCACCCCGAACTGCAAAACCGGCGCTTTGTGCTGACCCCTCTTTCCGAGATCGCCCCGGACCTCGTACATCCGGTGCTGCACCTGACCATCCAACAACTTTTGGCGCAATGCCCTGATCCGTTAGCCGTGAAAAAATTAACGACATGAATTATCACTTTATAACCATAGAAGGTAATATCGGAGCAGGAAAAACTACCCTCTCCCATTTGCTGGCCAAACATTTTAACGCCCGGCTGATCCTGGAGCAGTTTGCAGACAACCCGTTCCTGCCAAAGTTTTACGAAAATCCGGCCCAATACGCTTTCCCGCTGGAGCTTTTCTTTATGGCCGAGCGGTATAAGCAGCTGAAGGAGCTTGTCCATACCAACGACCTGTTCCAGTCGATCACCATTTCCGACTATCTCTTTACCAAATGCCTGCTTTTCGCAAAGGTAAATCTGCCGGCAGAGGAATACCGGCTTTATCAAAAGCTGTTCGATATCATCCATACCCAGCTTATCCAGCCGGACCTGCTCATCTATCTGCATGCGCCCATCCCCAAACTCCAGGCGAATATCCGCAAACGGAATCGCCCCTATGAACAGGCGATCCCTGACGGTTATCTTTTTAACATCCAGGAAACGTATATGAATTACATTCGCGAATACAATATCCGGACCCTTTTCATCGATGTAAGCAACGCCGACTTTCTGGGCAATTCCGCCCACCTGAAAGTTATTCTCGACGCGCTCGAAGAACCCCTCGGCTCCGGACAAAATTATTACACGCTTCCTTAAAGGATAATATTATGACTGAAGAACGAAGGCCTACCGCCTGGGAGGTATTAAAGATCAAAGAATACAGAAATTTTGTTACAGGGCGTTTCTTTTACATCATCGCGCTGCGAATGGTCACCACCACTCTCGGATGGCGCATCTACGAGATCACACATGACCCGCTGGCCATCGGTATCATCGGCCTGTCTGAGTTTATTCCTGCCTTTGTACTGGCCCTCTATGCAGGACATGTTATAGACAAAAGCGACAAACGGCTGCTGCTGCTGCGTACCACCGTCTTTTATCTTCTCTGCGTCGCAGGCCTGCTGACCCTGACTTTTAGCTCCGTCGTCAACTCCTTAAAAAATCACTGGATCCAGTGGCTTACCTATACGATCGTCTTTGTTACCGGCGTGATCCGTGCCTTTGCGGGGCCGGCCCTCAACGCCATCATCGCTCAGATCGTTCCCAGGGAAAAGCTGCCCAGCGCCGTTACCCTGAATACCAGCGCTTTCCTTTCTGCCTCCGTGCTGGGACATGCCACGGCAGGCTTTCTGATCGCTCATACGTCTTACCTGGTCATCTTCAGCGTGGTTGGCGTATTTGTGGTGCTGGCCTGGTTGTTCTTCTACACTATCGCCCCCAAACAGATCATGGTCGCCAGCGGTGAAAAGCGGACCTGGGAAAGTATTCGCGAAGGACTCACCTTCGTATTCCGGACCAGGGAAGTACTGGGCGCCATCTCCCTCGACCTCTTCGCCGTGCTGTTTGGAGGCGCCGTCGCCATGGTTCCCGTCTACGCCAGAGATATCCTGAAAGCAGGCCCTATCGGATTCGGATGGCTGAATGCGGCAGACGACATCGGCTCGATGTGTATGATGATCGCGCTGACGATATGGCCGCTCCGCCGTAAACAGGGACTCATACTCCTTTATGTCGTGGCAGGATTTGGACTCGGGATCATCGTATTCGGCCTTTCAAAAATCTATATACTGTCCTGGCTGGCCCTGCTCTGCACCGGACTGCTCGACGGCATCAGTGTCGTGATCCGCGGCACCATCGTACAGTTGAAGACACCCGACGCAATGCGCGGGCGCGTCTCGGCTGTCAACTCGATGTTCATCAATTCCAGCAATGAATTGGGACAATTTGAAAGCGGACTGGTAGCCCGGCTGATGGGTGTCGTACCCTCTGTCGTCTTCGGCGGCTGTATGACGATCGCAACGGCTGTCACCACCTGGTTTGCCGCGCCCAGCTTAAGGAAAATGGAATATTAAATCTCCCCGCCCGATCACAGTCTTTGCTGCGATCGGGCTTTTATCACCCTTTCCCGATCAGTTTTTCGAGAACAAAATATACGATCGGACAAAACGTCGAATTCTTCTGCGTCAATGCGGGTCTTCTCACCAATACATCTTCGTCGGTGTACGGAAACCGCTCGCAATCCGACGGGCGCACCTCATAGATACCGCAGTAATTGTCGGCGCCCAGAAAAGGACAGGGCGATGACTTTGTCACATAGTCCCCGTCGGAATCCAATCGTAAATACTGTTCGATAAACTCGCTCTCCTTCATTTTCAGATGCCGGGAGATCCGCTTTATATCCGGGGTTTTAAACCGGGGCGAATAGTTCTTACAGCAATTGGCGCACTGCAGACAATCGACCTTCTCAAAGGCTTCCTCGTGCAGCTCCGGCAGCCGGTCCAAAACCTTGTTCCGCTCTGCCGGTCTTTCGGCCTTCTGCAAGAAGCGTTTGTATTCTTTTTGCCGAAGCGCTGATTTCCTCTCCCAGTTATGCAATAAATCACTCATATATAAAGACTTCTTCGGCTTTTACGGTCCATGGTCATGAGGAAAAACCCTCATTAATAGGTGATTAACAAGCCCCTGCTGCAAAGATGAGGTTTTTCGCTTATTTTTATGGCGTGGAAAACCTCAGAGAACAAATACTTCTATTAATAAGCTCGCCCCTCTATCTGATCATTATTGGTATCGAGCTGCTGCTCAGCAATTACCATCACCGCAAGCTTTATACAGTCAAAGATACGCTGACTAATATCTACCTGATGTTACTCAACGGCAGCATAGATCTTCTCTTCCGTTCGGTGTACCTGGTCATCCTTACTTTCTGTTATCAGCATCACTGGATGTCTATCACCAACGTCTTTTCCTATTGGTTCCTGCTGCTGTTGGCCGAAGATTTTCTTTATTACTGGCTGCATCGCTGGGATCATGAGATCCGCTTCTTCTGGGCCGTCCACGTCACGCACCATTCTTCCGAACATTTCAATTTTACAACGGGCTTCCGTTCCTCGGTCTTTCAGCCCCTCTACCGCTTTGTTTATTTTATCCCGCTGGCCCTTTGTGGATTCAAACCGCTGGACATCATCTTTATGTATTCTGCCACCCAGATCTGGGGCATCTTTGTCCATACCGAACTCATCGGAAAGATGGGCTGGCTGGAATACATCCTGGTGACGCCTTCGCATCACCGCGTACATCACGCTTCCAACCCACGCTATCTCGATAAGAATATGGGAATGTTCCTGATCATCTGGGATCAGCTGTTCGGGACCTTCCAACCCGAACTGTCACCCGAAGAGTACCAGCCAACCCGCTATGGCCTGACAAAACCTTCGGACAAGACGGGCCCCGTCGATGTCGTTTTTCACGAGTGGCAGGCGATCTCGCAGGACGTCAGCCGCAAGGATATCGGCTGGAGAGAAAAATGGCAATACATATTCGGTCCTCCCGGATGGAGCCATGACGGCAGCCGTCAAACCAGTGAACAGATGCGCGAAGCGGAAGCGGCAGAAGCCCCCTCCGAGAGCAATGCGTTTGCAGCAGACCCCCAATTTTAATATGCTTTTAATATAATTAGCCCCGTTTTTCCTGAATAAGCGGCTACTTTTGTTGTGCAATTCATTCATGCTCATGCACGAATAGTTTAGCATTCAATTTTTAGGGTTTAGGGGTTTTTAACGATTTTGGGCCAATTCCCGTTTTGTCTAAAGTGGGAATGGCCCAAAATCATTTTATGTCTATAGGGTCGTTGCCAACGGCCGGGGTAGCCAGTTCCGATTTTCAAAGTGGGGACGGCCACGTTTCATTTTTATACCTTCCCACCCCGTGTCATTCCGCTCCACACCGCCGGCTAAAACTGCCGTCAGCCTGTTTTAGCCGCCCCATCCCGGATTTTGTCGCCTGCCGGACTGTTTTCTCACTACATCCTCGTACCTTTGCGCATCTTTTTCTTTAAAAAAGATCAACCTCTTTTGAATATGAATCTATTCGAACAACAGGCGAATGAATTTGCAGGGCGCCACATCGGCCCCAATGAAAAGGAAACCGCAGCGATGTTGAAAACCATCGGGGTGCGTACCCTTGACGAGCTGATCGACAAAACTATCCCGGCCACCATCCGCAACCCCAAAAAGCTGAATGTCCCCGGACCGCTCAGCGAGTTCCAGTTTCTGACGTCCCTTCGTCAGATCGCGGCTCAAAACAAGGTGTTCAAGTCCTACATCGGGCAGGGATATTATGACATCATCGTCCCCAGCGTCATCTTACGCAATATTTTCGAAAACCCAGGCTGGTATACCCAATATACCCCCTATCAGGCCTAGATCTCCCAGGGACGTCTCGAAAGCCTGCTGAATTTCCAGACGATGGTGTCCGATCTCACCGGTCTGCCGCTGGCCAACGCGTCTCTTCTCGATGAAGGAACCGCTGCGTCGGAAGCAATGACGATGTTCTTTAGCACAAAGAACAGGGATCATGACAATATCGCCTCTCCAAAATTCTTTGTAGACGAAAATATCTTCGTCCAAACCAAAGACCTTCTCCTTACCCGCAGCGTTCCTGTTGGTATAGAACTGGTCATCGGCGACTACCGCAAGACGACGATCGACGACTCCTTCTTCGGAGCGATCGTACAGTACCCGGATAGCAAAGGTTCTGTCAACGACTACCGCGCATTTATTCAACAGGTACATGCAGTAAACGCCTATGTCGTCATGGCCACCGACCTGCTGTCACTGACCCTGCTGACGCCTCCCGGCGAGCTGGGCGCAGACGTAGCCATCGGTTCCGCTCAACGTTTTGGCGTTCCAATGGGCTTTGGAGGACCGCATGCCGCATTCTTTACCGCCAAGGATGACTTCCGCCGCTCGATACCTGGCCGCATCATCGGTGTCAGCATCGACGCACAAGGCAATCGCGCACTTCGTATGGCACTGCAGACCCGCGAACAGCACATCAAACGCGAGAAAGCTACTTCGAATATCTGTACCGCCCAGGCATTGCTGGCCAACATGGCCGCCATGTACGCCGTCTACCACGGCCCCGAGGGACTGAAGAATATCGCCAAACGCGTCAGCCTGCTGACCCGTACACTGTCTGCCGAGCTGCAGGCAATGGGCTTCACCAACCAGAACGAAAGCTATTTCGATACGATCCGCGTAACAGTAAGAGATGCCGAAGCCATCCGCTCGCACGCAGAAGCGCGCGGCATTAATTTCTTCTATACCGGGAACAACGAGATCGGCATCACCCTTGACGAAACGACTTCACAGGAAGATATCATGAATATCCTCACTGTATTCGGCCATGCCGCCGGAACAGACCTGGTGACAGCCACCTTCGACAGCGATGATACGCTTTCTAATATCCCGTCGTCGGTTACCCGCACTTCGGACTTCCTGACACACCCGGTTTTCAACAGCCATCACAGCTAAACAAAGATGATGCGTTATCTGAGAAGCCTCGAAGTAAAGGACCTTTCTCTGAATACTTCGATGATCTCGCTTGGTTCCTGTACGATGAAACTCAATGCAGCGACCGAACTCATCCCCGTCAGCTGGCCGGAATTCGGCGGTATCCATCCCTTCGCGCCTTCCAGCCAATGGAAGGGTTACCAACAGATCCTTACTGAACTGGAAGACTGGCTGAGCGAGATCACAGGCTTCGCAGCCACATCCCTGCAGCCAAACAGCGGCGCCCAGGGAGAATATGCCGGTCTGCTGACCATCCGCGCTTATCACGCCGCCAACAACGGCGCACACCGCAATGTAATGCTGATCCCCATTTCCGCACACGGCACCAACCCCGCCAGCGCAGTTATGGCAGGGATGAAGGTCGTCGTCGTCAAGAGTGACGAAGACGGTCATATCGATGTAGTTGATCTGAAAGCCAAAGCTGTTCAATACAAGGAGCAGCTGGCCGGCCTGATGGTCACCTATCCTTCTACGCACGGCGTATTCGAAGAAAGCATAAAAGATATCTGCCAGACCATCCATGACAACGGCGGATTGGTATATATGGACGGCGCCAATATGAATGCCCAGGTTGGTTTGACAAGCCCTGGTTTTATCGGAGCCGATGTCTGCCACCTCAACCTCCACAAGACCTTCGCTATCCCTCATGGCGGCGGCGGTCCCGGGATGGGTCCCATCTGCGTCAACGAAAAGCTGAAGCCTTATCTGCCCAGCCACGTCTACGATGTGCCTCTGCACGCCGGCCAGAACGGACAGTCATCTGCAGCAACACACGTACACGCCGTATCTGCAGCGCCTTATGGTTCTGCCAGCATCCTGTTGATCAGCTATGCTTACATCAAGATGCTTGGCGCTGAAGGCCTGACAAAAGCAACCCGCTATGCCATCCTCAACGCCAACTATATGAAGGCGCGCCTGGAGAAGAATTATAGTATCCTCTATAGCGGCTCCAACGGGACCTGCGCACACGAATTCATCGTCGACCTTCGCCCCTTTAAGACCAGCGCCGGAGTCGAAGCAGAAGACGTTGCGAAAAGACTGATGGACTATGGCTTCCACGCTCCTACTCTCAGCTTCCCCGTCCCCGGCACGATCATGATCGAGCCTACGGAAAGCGAAGACAAGGCTGAGCTGGATCGTTTCTGCGATGCGCTGATCGGCATCCACAATGAGATCCGCGCTATCGAAGAAGGCAGGTCCGATAAAACCGACAACGCGCTGAAAAATGCACCCCATACCCAGCATGTCATCACTGCTGTCGAGTGGAAGCACGGCTATTCCCGTACAGAAGCAGCCTTCCCGCTGCCCTATGTAAAGGAAAGCAAATTCTGGCCAAGCGTTGCCCGTGTCAACAATACCTACGGTGATCGTAACCTCATCTGTACCTGCGAGCCGGTAAGCTCCTATGCAGAAGAGTCGGTTGCGAACTAAGATAAGATCCTAAATAAGAAGTGCCCCCACCGATGTGGGGGCCCTTCTTATTTAAATGTTAATGACGCCAATTCACCGATTTTATCCCTTTCTTTGTCTTGCGTAGACTTAATTTAACAGCAAAAATTTCCTATGCCTATACGACGCCTCATATCCCGTACAGCTGCTGCCTTTCTGTTCCTGGCAGGATGTTCCCATAAACTTGCCCCCTCCGGCCACTACCAGAACACACCTGTCGCAGCGGACGGCGACCCATCGGACTGGAAGCTGCCCCTTCGCTTTACCAATGAGAGCTATACCCTTCAATACAATGTGACCAACGACAATAGCAATTTTTATATCTGCGTCATCGCAAGGGACGTAACTACACAGCTTCGCGTTCTCAGAGCGGGCATGACCATCTGGTTCGACCCTAAAGGAGCAAAAAATAAAGATATCAGCCTTTATTACCCGCAACGCAAACAGCCTGATCCGGCTGACTTCCGCAGCCGGAATAACCCGACAACGGCCTCCGGCGCCGACAACGGCATCTGGCGGGAAGAACTGCTGCGTCAATCAGATTATTACGGTACAGCCGGATTCCTCCAGATCGACAATGGGCAGTTCGCCGTCGCCGACACCAAGGCGCCGCTGCACCTGGCGATGAAATTGAACAACAACGACAGCATGCTCGTCTATGAATTGGTCGTACCGATAAAGAATGTGCTGGGGGACAACTGGCAGGCTAAAGCCGCCAAAAAATCTATCAGCGTAGGCATATCCCTCAACGCACCTTCGCCCTATGCCGGCAATGGCGGCCATTCTCATGGAGGCGGAGTTGGCGGCGGAATGCACGGAATGGGCATGCGGGGTGGAAATATGGGGCTCCGCAGATCAGGCGGCAGCGGAGGAGGCGGAGAATCCCTTCCAAAAGAAGATGACAACTGGTACCAATTTACATTGGCCGTTCAATAGAAAATAAAAAACCGGGTTGTGCCCGGTTTTTTATTGATTGAGTTTATTGTTTACGTAAAGGTATGTTTTAGAGGGGCGCGTTGTTACGCTTTATAGTGAAAGATACAGATTGCAGTAAAATTACGCCCAAAGAGTCAATATCCTTACCCTTACCCGCTCACCCTGCTACAGCCGTTTAACGGAAATTCCTTCCCCGGACAAATCCAACCACACCTTTTTTTCGTAGCTAGGTAATCCCCTTAGAATAAGCTGCGTACAATCTTATTCTCTTAACCATTCCGTAAATACCCATGGTAAGTTTTATCCTAAGGGACGACACCCTCGAATCCGGTCTTATATCGTTATCCAGACAGCTCCAGACGCCCATTGCCGAAAATACCCTGCTGCTTCCTCTTGACCGGGGAACGGGCATGATACGTGGCATTCAGCTGGAAGAAGGGCTGTATCTCCGTTATTCCCGTATATGTTACAACGAAGATACCGAGATCATAAGGCTCGCCAGTCCGCCCGGACAGCTGCGTATCTTCAACTGCACCTTTTTGCTTACCCCGGGATCGCTCCGGCTGGTTAAGCCTTATACACAGTCTGTACTCCCATCTGCCTCCCCTTCCAATCTATTTCTGACCCGCAATGATACCCGGATATCCGTTATGATCCCTGCAGGCGTGTTCTCCAATACCCTCGAACTGTTGTTCACCAGGGAATGGCTCAGCACACACCTCAAAGGCATGGAGGAAAAGGTAAAGGCCATAGAAGACGCGCTGATGGCAGAACATCCCATTCAGGTGTTATCTGAAAATACCGGTACCGCAGACGAAGGTTTGTTACGCGAAATAGAAACCGAACTTCAGCAGCCGCAGCTGCCTTTGCTGACCCTTCGGGCCAGGATTTTGCTGCTCCTCTCCAATACTACCAGCCGCTGGCCCAAGGAGCCCGCCGCGCAGCCAGCCATCCGCCGCAACTGGCATGTGCAGACGATGCGACTGGTCGAACAAAGGCTGGTTCAAAGCCTGGAAGACATGCTTCCCTCTCAAAAGCAACTGGCCAAGGAATTCGCGCTTAGCGAATCCACCCTCAAACGCCACTTCAAGGCCGTCTACGGCAAGACCATGTACGACTATTACCTGGAAAAGAAAATGGAGCTCGCCAAATGGCTGCTCCAGGAAAAAAAGATCAGCGTATCCGAGACTGCCTATTCCCTCGGTTATGAGAAGGTCAGCGCCTTTATCAGCATGTTTAAAAAGTACCACAACATCCTGCCTGGTTCGCTGAAACATACGCATAACCGGCTTAACCCGGCCTAGCAGCTGCGGCTTCGCCTGCCGCTGTCGGTCCTGGGATGCCCCTGGCCTCAACTTTTACTGGTTCGTTGTCTTTGCGGCTAAAGCTGTGATCGTCAGAGGGTTGCTGCCGCTGCCTTTTTGCCCGCTAAAGAAGATCGTATATACGCCGCCCGCAGCCAGATTTACGCCCGTGGAAGAGGCAATGAGGCTGTCTGTCCCCGCCACCTTAACCTCCAGGTTATAATCGGTCGGAGTCATGTTCTGAAAGGAATTATAGGTGGTGTTGGTGACATTGTCCGCGGTCCCCCTGTTGCTCTGCACATTTACGCCATTCATGTAGAAATCGACATGCGGATAACCCGGGCACATATTGAAAAACCGGTAGTTGGCCCAGGAAGCAGAGGCTGTGGAGAAGTCGTCCAGGATCTTTGTCGCCTGTGCTGCCGTACTTCCCGGATTGTTATACAGGATAATCGTATAATAGCTTCCCGCAGCATAATCCGATGATGCCAGATCATAGATCAGGCTATCCGTTTTCGGATCTTTGAACTTGATGTCATAGCTGCGGGGCCCCAACGGCGCATATGCGGTGGAAAACTGTCCGGTCGCAATTCCCGTATCGGCAGTAGCGAGCGTATCGTTCAGATAGATGGTGGTGGCAGGCACGGAAGGCGCAAGATTCATCACAGATAGATTGGTAGCAATGCTGGGTTTGACTGAGGCCTTGGAACATCCGGAAACCATAGCAAGCAGCATCGCGGTGCCCATCATCCAAAAAATAGATTGTGTAGTGATTCGCTTCATTTTTCTAGGCGTTTTTAACCAGGAATCCGTTTTGACCAGATTCTTCTCCATGACAACACTTACGTCTTTTTCGTTGCGCGGGTTGTCTCCCGGCGGGTCGTAAAATAAAAAAACGCTTATTCTCCGGGGTTCAGAGAATAAGCGCTGAAAAATCTGTTTCGTTATTTTACCGTGACAGAGATCGTAGCCGCCAGTTGGCCGCCATAAGAGCGATGGATGCCATCCGCAAACTGAAGCGTAAGCACGTGCTTGCCAGGCGTTAAAGGTACGTCGGCGGTGGACTGAGCCTTTCCAAAGTGTAAATGAGTCGCATCCTTTGGAACAACAGTGCCTGCAGGAATAGAATCCCCGGCGTCGATCAGCAGATGATGATGTCCTGTACCGGCAACAATAGCGCCGGCTGTATCCAGCTTCAATCCTTCTACTCCCATTTCCACTTTCACCGGGGACGATACGGTCTGTCCGTCTTTCAGGTTCTTGAAAAATACTTTTGCTCCGGCAGGAACAGGCGGTAATGCCGCAACCGAAGAATCGGGCTTAGCCATCGGCATTGCCATTGTATCGGCAGGTTTGGCAGCACTGGTATCCGTTGTAGCGGCTTTATCCCCTGCATTGTTACAGGCGGTCATTCCTATCAATAAGGCTGCGGGCAGAAAATAGATCTTACGCATGGGTTGGAAATTTATTTTAGGAGATAAAAGTAGGCTATTTAAGGAAAAAAAAGATGCCGCCTGCTGACAACACAAAAAAACCCCGTCTGTAAAACAGACGGGGGAATCAATTTACCGTAAGATCTGGACGTTTCTTACAGCAGAGCCCTAAACAGGACAGGACATTGGACACTTGCTTTCAACAGGTATGGATTCGAGCTACAGTCTGGCTAGTCTCATGGATACGGATTAAATTCATTCACCCTCCAAAGTTCCGTTATGCAAGGCACAAATCAAATTTTTCGCATGAACAATTGATTACTTTTGTGGTATTCTTATCCCTGCCGTAGCGAGAAACTCTTACCCACCGGAATAGCCCCAAATCCATTCAGAAAGAACACGTTATATTCTTAGTAATTCCCCTGGAGCAGGGCGTATTTTCCGAAGGAAGGACCAGTCGTTTTTTATTTTCCTATATTGCAGGGAATTGATTTTGCTTATGCGATTCTTACTCATCATTGCCGCCATGCTTTCAACTTCTCTTTCCGGATTCAGTCAACAGTATTACCTGTTCGTAGGCACCTATACCGAAGGCCCCTTTTACAACGGCACCAGCAAAGGGATCTATGTGTACAAATGGAACGGTTCCAACGGCGACCTCACCCCCATGAGTTCGATCGCTACTGACAATCCTTCCTATCTTGCCGTAGCGCCCGGAGGAAGATTTTTGTATGCGGTTGGCGAGACGGATGGCAACAAACCAGGCACAGTAAGTGCGTTTGCTTTTAACAAACATACGGGACAGCTAAAGCTGCTCAACACCCAGCCCAGCGGCGGCGATGATCCCTGTTACGTATCGGTGGATGAACATCGCAGATGGCTTACCGTTGCCAACTATAGCGGCGGCAGCTGGTCTGCATTTCCGATCAAACTGGATGGTACGCTCGCGCCTTCCGTTCAGTTCGATCAGCATACCGGCAATGGTCCCGATAAAGACCGCCAGGAAAAAGCGCATGTTCATTCTACGATCCTGTCACCCGACGAGAAATATCTCTTTGTATGCGACCTCGGGATGGATCGGGTATCTGTTCTGCGCTTCAACCCCGCGTCACTCAAACGCCCCTTTGCCGCTGTCCCCGACTCGATCATTGCCCTGGAACCAGGCTCCGGTCCCCGGCACGTTGTCTTCGCACCGGAGAAACCGTTTGTTTATGTCATCAGTGAATTGAGCGGAACGGTTAACGCCTATCATTTTGCTGATGGAAAAGCAAAGGAGATCCAACGCATATCTACCGTTCCTGAAGGATTTTCCGGCGGCATCGGCAGCGCTGATATCCATATCACGCCAAACGGCAGATTTCTTTATGCCTCCAACCGCGGCGACGCCAACAACCTTGCCATCTATGCCATCGATCCCGTCAGCGGCAAGCTGCAATTGAAAGGCTTTCAGAACACAGGTAAGGGCCCGCGCAATTTTATGATCGATCCCTCGGGTCACTGGGTACTCGTCGCCAATCAATACAGCAAGAACATCATCCAGTTCCGTATCGATCAGGAGACAGGACTGCTGACGCCCGCCGGTACGATCGTCGAGCTGCCTGCACCGGTTTGTCTCAAAATGGCCACCATCGATTAGGCGTTTGCAAGCCCGAAGAAAGCCCGCTTCATATCCAGGCCAGGGGTTGACGTATGAAGATATATATGCCAGCGTTTATCCCCAGGCACGTTCCAGAAAGCGTATCCAGTTAGTATGTAGTATATTCTCGATATCAAGGGTGCTGTACCCCCGGCGGCTGAGCAGATCCTGCAGTTTTTGCAGATCGGCAATGGTCTCGAGATCATAGGGACACTGTTCCTTGCCAAAAGCTCCATCCAGATCCGTCCCCAGGCCGATATGCCCGGTAGTTCCGGTCAACTGACAGATATGATCCATGTGGTCGACCAGCTTCTCCAGGCTGCAGCCCATCGCCTCGGGCGTCGACTGTCCCCTCACCCAGCCCGGAACCATCATCCAGGCATCCAGCGCCCCGCCAATGACGGCTCCTTTTGCTGCCAGCGCTTTTATCATATCGTCGCTGAATTGTCTGTTATGATTGACCAATGCGCGGCAGTTGTTGTGACTCGCCCAGACCGGACCATCGTACAGCTCCATGGCATCCCAAAAAGCATCGTCGCATAAATGTGTTGCATCCAGGATAAAACCCAGGCGCTGCATCTCTGTCAGCAAGGCCTTTCCTTCTGTAGTAAGCCGGCCCGTACTGTCCGTCCCGTTGGCATAACGTCCCGGACCATAATGCGCGGGGCCGATCGCCCTCAACCCATACTTCCAGGCGCGCTCCAGATGATCAGGCCTTACGATCGAATCTGCTCCCTCCAGCGATAAGATATACCCGATCGGACGCCGGTCCTCCCCTTCTATTCTGCCGTCGCCTGCCTTCGAATGGTTCCCGTTCGCGCCATCTCCTTCTCCGCGGGGCGCCTGGTCCTTCCATAACGCCACATGCCGCCGCAGCGAATCTACATCCCTGATCATTACCATCTCCCCCGCCTCTTCCATCGCCTTGTACCAGGCCAGCTGTCCCTGGGTTTGCGCCCAGGCCTGCTGGGGAGAATGCCATCCCGGCAGCGGATTGTTTTCGGCCACAAACCTTGCGATCTGCGTCGCCACGACCAATCCCACCTTCCACCGGCGCAGCTCGGGAAAAGAAACCGTTCCCTTTCCCCTGTCAGGCTTATCCGTCAACCCCTGTTCCCTTTGCCGGATCGCCGCTGCAGAAAGCCGGAGATCCCGGTTCCACTCCATTGCATTCATGCTTAGGTCAAGATGAGCATCAATTATAAACATGTATATTTGTTTTTTACAGTCATTCCAAATATAACACCCCGCCCAACAATTGCCTATCCTATTTGTTTGGGCCTGAAGAAAAGAAGAATCCGCAGAAACAAAGCTAAACAGACAGGAATATGGTTCGATTGCTACGTAGGTTATTTCTAATAGTTTTAATCGGGACAACGGGAAAACTATACGCGCAATCTTCCACCCCCGATCATCTCTTTCGGATCTACGAAGATGACGATTTTATAAATCTGTGGGGCGATGGGTCTGACAACGCCTATACCAATGGCACCCGTCTCGATTATTTCTACCAGGTACACGGCAAGCCACGGTCATTTCTGAACAAATTATTTCCGAGGGCAGGCGACAGCAGCAACAACACTTATGGATGGGGTGTCGAGCAACTCATGTATACCCCCGATGATATCGATAACCCGGCCTACCAGCCCACGGATTATCCCTGGTCCGGCGGACTGCTCGCCACCCATACCCTTTACTCCTATAATCCCGATAAAAAATACGACTTTCTCTCTGAATTAGCCGTTGGCGTTATGGGACCCGCATCCCTCGCTCGACAGACACAAACGCTGGTACATCACATTATTCATTATCTGAAACCGGCAGGATGGGAACATCAATATCCAAATGCACTGCTGCTCAATTATAATTTTACGATCGAAAAACAACTATACCAGGCCGGCAAATGGCTTGAACTTTCCGCAGGCTCTCAGGCTTCTGCGGGCACGATGCGAAATTCGCTGACCTTTTACCCGATGCTGCGCTTCGGAATAATGGACTCCTATTACAACGGCTTCTTCAGCCAGTATACCAGCCGCGGACGCACGACAAAAGGACACCGTCGACGACAATTGTACTTCTTCGCTAAACCGGCTATGACCTTTGTGTTCTCTGACGCATTACTCCAGGGCGGCATCTTTACAACCAATCCCGATCTGAGGCCGGCCTCCCCCTCCACTCCGCACGACA
>JAATGQ010000143.1 GCA_015654595.1 Chitinophagales bacterium
GCTTTTTTATTCAATCGCAGCTGATCCGGGTTCAAAACGCCGCCTGGCAGCACCAGCGCATCGAAATCTTCCGGCTGCGCCGTTTCCAGGTTGACGTCTACCGGTAATTCGATAGACCAGTGATCCTTATCCCAGGCTTTTACCTTACCCTGACGGGGAGATACGATCTTCACTTCCGCGCCCGCTTCTTCCAGCGCTTTCTTAGGGCTGGTCAACTCAACTTCCTCAAAACCATTCTCTGTGAGAATAGCTACCTTTTTTCCTGTAAGCGTTGCCATATATCAGTTTTTTAAGTTTGAACGAATGTAATTTTTGATGTTAGCTGTCTCAAAAACAATACCATGGGATGACCGCTGACGGCCCTTAAAACCCGATCGGATTTCCTACATTTATATGAACGGATGAATGAAAGGGATTATGGCCTGCCCTTTGTAACACCTGTCCTGCATAGGTAACCTAAACCACCAAGCATATGGTCCTACGACTATCGGTGTTAATCATCTGTTGCAGCATTTTTGCTGCACCTCTTCATGCACAGGACAGCTCCGGCCATCCGCTGCCATCGCGCTGGGATTTACAGACCTGCCTGGATTATGCCATAAAGAATAACATCACGCTGAACAGCCTGCGCCTTACGATGGCCACAGCCCAACAGAATTACCTGTTGTCGAAAGCCGCAAGACAACCCAATCTTACCGGCAGCGCAGGCCTGACCTATACCCACAGTAAAAACGCAAACCCGGTGGTAGGCGGCTTTCAGACGCAGTCCTCTTTCTCCAACAGCTTTGAACTGACTTCCAGCGTAACGCTTTACAACGGCGGCTATATAAACAACGATATCCGGCAGAAGAACCTCGAGATCGAATCCGCCAATCTTAATATACTGGAGAATGCCAACGACATTACGCTCCAGATCGTACAAGCCTACCTGAATATCCTGCTGGCAAAGGAGAACGTCGTATACGTTCAGGATCTGGTAAGCACCACCGCCGCCCAGGTCGATCAGGGCAAGAAAGAGTACGAAGCCGGCAGTATTGCCCGCAACGCTTATATAGAGTTACAGGCGCAGCTGGCCACTGACAAATACACGCTTGTAACGGCAACCAATAGTGTCAGGCAAAACAAGCTCACGCTAAAACAGATCCTCCAGTTGTCCTACCAGGACAGCTTTGATATCGTCGACCCTGATACCATCGTCGCAAAGGAAAGCTTTCCCACACTGGATTCGGTAGAGTCGATAGCGCTGCAGAACAGACCGGAGATCAGGAATGGACAGGTTGGGATCGATATCTCGAGGTATGATCTCGCAAAGGCTAAGGCGGGATATCTGCCCGTTCTGACGGCTTTTGGAACGCTTAATACGGGGTATTCGAATAATTCAAAGGACGACTATATCTCACAACTGGATAACAACTTCTTCCAGCAGGCAGGCATATCTCTTTCCATCCCGATCTTCAACCGACAACGGTAAAGACACAGGTAGAAAACGCAAAGATCGAGATCGAACAATCAAAGCTTACACTGAAAGGCATCCGAACGACGCTGATGTCGACCATCGAGCAGGCCTATATCAATGTGTTGAACGCCCAGGGCCAGTATGACGCCGCCGTCGAAGGGCTGAGAGCCAGCCAGGAAGCCTACCGGATCGCCGGAGAAGAGTTAAAGGTAGGCGCAGCCAATATCGTGGATTACCTGCAGCAAAAGACCTTGTATACACAGGCCTTCCAGCTATACATACAGGCGAAATACAACGCGGCTCTGAGCGTCAGGATCTATGATTTTTATATGGGAATAGCGGTTAAATTATAAATACGGCTTATGAAAAAATTCAGAATCATTTTTATCGTGGTAGCGATCGTACTGGTGGGGGTAGCCGTCTGGTTCTTCTTTTTTAAGAAAGAAGAAAAGCCTGTCGTCCTTCAGACGGAGCGCCCGCGCATCGGCTATATCTCGAAGAGCGTGACGGCCACAGGCACCGTTCAGCCCGTCGATACGGTCACCGTCGGCTCGCAGGTCTCGGGGACCATAAAAAATATTTATACGGATTTTAATGCCCGGGTCAGGAAGGGACAGCTGATCGCCGAGCTCGACAAGTCGCTTTTCGAAGCTCAGGTCAACCAGTACAGGGCCAACCTGGAAGTAGCAAAGGCCGCACTGGTCTACCAAAAGAGCACTTTTGACCGGCAGACGCTGCTTTATAATACGGGCGCGATCAGCAAGGCCGATTTCGAGAATGCGCAAAATCAATATCTGCAGGCAAAGGCAACTGTAGCCAGCAACCAGGCGCAGCTGGATGCCTCTATCAAGAATCTTTCTTACGCCAGCATCTATTCGCCGGTCGACGGAGTGGTGATGACGCGTAATGTCAGCGTCGGTCAGACGGTAGCCGCCAGCTTTAATACGCCTACCTTGTTCGTCATCGCCAAAGACATCAGCAAAATGCAGGTACAGGCCGCCGTATCGGAAGCGGACATCGGGGACGTAAAATCGGGATTGCGGGCAACCTTTACCGTAGATGCCTACCCGGATATCTCCTTTACGGGAACAGTCAACCAGATCAGACTGGAGCCCGTCGTATCCGCCAATGTGGTCACTTACTCGACACTCATCACAGCCCCCAACGAAGACATGAAGCTAAAGCCCGGCATGACGGCCAATATCTTCATTTTTACAAAAGAGATCGACAGCGCGATGCTGATCTCCGCAAAAGCGATAAAATTCACGCCGGATGCAAGCATGGCAAAACAGTTTAAGATCGTCGCCGACACCAATGCGGAAAAAGAGGTAAGAAGAGAAGCACGTAGAGCCAGCGCAGGACCGATGAGCGCACCGCATCATCGCCGGGACTCCAGCACCAGACAGGTTGATTCGGCGCCGGCCACCGGCACACCCGCTTTTGTATGGATAAGATCAGGAGACAGCCTGATCGAACGAAAAGTCACCACCGGACTCAATAACGATACCCAGGTCCAGATACTCAGCGGATTGTCGATGTCGGACGAAGTCATTACCGGTATAGAAGTGGAATCAAAGGAAACGTCGAAAGGCGGTCAGGTGAGAAGCCCCTTTATGCCGGCCCGGCGTGGCGGCGGAGGCGGAGGCGGCTCGCGTTCCGGAAGCAGCGGCAGCGGTGGTGGAGGCGGATCGCGCCCGGCAGGTGGAGGCAACGGCGGATCGCGCTGAAAAACAACACTCATGAGCAATCAAAAAATACTTGAGCTAAAAGACATCAAACGGGAATTCCGGATGGGTTCGGAAATCGTCCGCGCATTGAAGGGCGTTACCTTTGATGTGGCAGCCGGCGAATTCATCACCATCATGGGAAGCAGCGGCTCGGGAAAGACGACACTGCTCAACACGCTTGGCTGTCTGGACAAACCGACAGAAGGGACCTATCTGCTCGACGGGGTAGACGTCCGCAAACTGGGACGCAATGAGCTGGCCAGGCTCCGCAATCATAAGATCGGCTTTGTATTCCAGGCTTATAATCTCCTGCCCAGAACTTCAGCCCTCGAAAATGTCGAGCTCCCGCTGCTATACAACCAGACGATCAGCGCAAAAGAAAGAAAAGACAGAGCGGTAGCCGCACTGGAAGCCGTCAACCTCGGCGACAGGCTGGACCATACGCCCAATCAGCTTTCGGGCGGGCAACAGCAGCGGGTCGCCATCGCAAGAGCACTGGTCAACGAACCGGTGATGATCCTTGCCGACGAAGCCACGGGCAACCTCGACTCAAGAAGCTCCTATAGCATCATGGCGCTGTTTCAGGAATTGAATGCCAAAGGAAAAACGATCGTATTCGTCACGCATGAACCGGATATCGCCTCCTTCAGCAGCCGGACGATCATGTTGAGAGATGGAAGGGTGATGAAAGACAGCGCCAACGAGAACAGAAAATCCGCAAAGGAAGTGCTGGCCGCATTACCACAAACAGAAGATTATTGATCAGACTATGAACTTCTTTAACCTTTTACGAATAGCCCTCCGCGCCCTGCAGCGTAACAAGCTAAGGGCCTTTCTCACGATGCTGGGCATTATCATCGGGGTGGCCTCCGTCATCGCGATGGTCGCCATCGGTCAGGGTTCCAAACAAAGCATCCAGCAGCAGCTGTCGGGTATGGGTTCCAACATGATCATCATCCGGCCCAACAGCAATATCTCTGCGGGCGCCCGGCTGGATGCGACCTCGGTGCAAACGCTGACCCTCGACGACGTAAAAGCCTTACAAAAACAAGCCGCTCACCTCTCCGCCGTTACTCCGCTGGCCAGCGCAAAAGGACAGGCCATCTATGGCAACAACAACTGGCCCACGACGATACAAGGAGTAAACCCGGAATACCTCGACTCCATCCGTCAATGGCCGCTTCAGGATGGGATCGAATTTACAGACCGCGACGTCCAGTCCCAGAATAAGGTCTGCCTGCTCGGCCAGACGGTCATAACGAATCTCTTCCCCAACGGAGAAAACCCCGTCGGTAAATATATCCGCTTTGGAAAAGTTCCACTGCTGGTCATCGGCACGCTGACGGCAAAAGGGGAAAGCGCCTTTGGCCAGGACCAGGATGATGTGATCTTATCGCCGTTCACCACCGTTCAACGTCGTATCCTTTCGACCATCTACCTGCAAAACATTTACGCCTCCGCCATCGACGAGAATTCAACGACCGCGGCAACCGACGAGATCTCGCAGATCCTGAGAACCAGTCACCGGCTGAAACCGACAGACGAAGACGACTTCGCCGTCAGAACGATGCAGGAACTCATCAACACGTTCAGCTCCACCAGCCAGCTCCTGACCGTCCTTCTCGCAGTTATTTCGGGGATCTCTCTCCTGGTCGGCGGCATAGGCATTATGAATATCATGTATGTGTCGGTTACGGAAAGAACCAAGGAGATCGGCCTGCGCATGTCGATCGGCGCCCGGGGCATCGATATCCTGCTGCAATTCCTGACGGAAGCCATCCTGATCAGTATTACCGGCGGAATAATCGGTGTTATTCTGGGGATCACCTCCGCCAAACTAGTGACCGTCTTCCTTTCCTGGCCCACCCTTGTCACGGAATACTCCATCCTGCTATCCTTCCTGGTTTGCTTTATAACCGGTGTCTTCTTTGGGTATTACCCTGCGCAGAAGGCTTCCCGGCTCGACCCCATCGAGGCCCTGCGCTACGAATAAGCCGGTTCTCCGGAGCCCCGCCGCCAACCGCCCCCTTTTTCCCGATGTCGTAATCGGGAAAAAGGGGGGAATGAACTACCTTTGCGCCCATGAACAGACATGAAGAGATCCTCCAGGACGTCGTCATAAAATTTGCAGGCGACTCCGGGGATGGGATGCAGCTTACCTGAAGCCAGTTTACAACGAATACCGCGCTCCTGGGCCTTGACCTGGCAACCTTTCCCGACTTTCCGGCCGAGATCCGCGCCCCCCAGGGAACCCTGCCCGGCGTGAGCGGTTTCCAACTTCGTTTTTCCAGCGACAAAGTATACACCCCCGGAGACGAGTGCGACGTGCTGGTAGCCATGAACGCCGCCGACCTCAAAGTCAACCTGAAAAGCCTGAAAAAAGGCGGCAAGATCATCGCCAATACAGAAGGCTTCGACTCCAAAAACCTGCGGCTGGCCAACTACCCCGATGGCATAAACCCCCTCGAAGACCACTCCCTCGATAACTATTCGGTCATCCGGATGGATGTCACCAAAATGACCCGGGAAGCGCTCAAAGAGATCACGATGGGTACCAAGGAAAAAGATCGGGCAAAGAATATGTTTGTGCTCGGATTCCTCTACTGGATGTATAACCGGGATATGGATCACACCATCCAGTTCCTGAAAGATAAGTTCGGCAAAAAACCAGAGATCCTGGATAGCAACATAAAGGCCTTACAGGCAGGTTATCACTTTGGCGATACCACCGAAACCTTTACCACCACCTATCGCGTGGAAAAGGCGAAGATGGAGCCCGGCGTATACCGGTCAATCATGGGTAACCAGGCCCTGGCGCTTGGACTCGTAGCCGCCTCGCAGAAAAGCGGTCTATCCCTTTTCCTCGGCACCTATCCGATCACACCCGCCTCGGATATCCTGCACGAGCTGAGCAAATACAAGTCTTTTGGCATCCGCACCTTCCAGGCCGAAGACGAGATCGCCGGTATCACTTCTGCCATCGGCGCATCCTATGGCGGATCACTGGGCGTAACCACGACCTCGGGGCCCGGTATGGCGCTGAAATCGGAAGCGATGGGCCTGGCCGTCATGCTTGAAATACCACTGCTGATCGTCGATATCCAACGCGGCGGTCCTTCCACGGGTCTCCCGACAAAGACGGAACAATCGGATCTCCTGCAAGCATACTATGGCCGCAACGGCGAATGCCCGATGCCCGTCATCTCCGCCTCTACCCCCAGCGACTGCTTTGACGCCGTCTACGAAGCGGTACGCATCGCTACTCAACATATGACCCCCGTCATCCTGCTGAGCGACGGCTATATCGCCAACGGCTCGGAACCATGGAAGTTCCCGAAAAGCGATGAGCTGACCCCCA
>JAATGQ010000150.1 GCA_015654595.1 Chitinophagales bacterium
GATAAGCCAGGCCGCCTGTTGCAGAGCAGCAGCGGCAGCAGCCACCTTCTGAAATATAAATCGTTCTTTTTCCGAGGCCTGGATATCCATTTGAGCTGTTTATAAGCCGTCGCCATCGGGAGCCCGTCCCATTTTGGGTGGTACATCCTCAGAAGGCTGTCGTGCGCGAATTTATTAAAGTTTGTAAAAGTTGCCGGTCCTGGATCTTGTGAGCGCAATTAAAGTGCCCTCTCGGGCAGACCTTGTATCCGTGCAGACCGCAGGGGCGGCAATCCAATGGTTCTTCGATCTCGACGATATGCCGGTCGTCCGACAAGGGGCCGAAACCAAAGGCCGGAATCGTCGAACAATATACCGCCGTTACGGGCGCGTTCACCGCCGACGCGAAGTGCATCGGCGCGGAGTCGTTGACGTAGTTCATGGCTGCGCCCTTCATCAGCGCCGCGGATTGGAGGAAGGACAGCTGGCCGCAGAGGTTTACGATGGAGGGGCCGCCGGTGCTGCTGGCGACTGTTGCCGGCTCGGATTGTGGTTGCCAGCCTGTGGCTGCCGCTGGCTTCGACTGCGGTTTGCCGGTGCCTGTTGCCGGCTCGGATTGTGGTTGCCAGCCTGCGGCTGCCGCTGGCTCCGGCTGCGGTTTGCCGGTGCCTGTTGGAGCGTTCTGCGCCCCTGGCGTTTCGGCCGCCGTCTTTATCCAATCTCCCAGCTCCTTATCTGAAGGAGCCCCCAATATATAAACCGTATTTCCGACCGGTATCTGCCGGATAAAATCGGCCCATTTTTCCCGGGGGTACTGTTTCGTAAACCATACGGACGCAGGCGAAACGGTTATAAACCGCCCCTGCTTATAGTGCTGAACAGCTGCTTCATCCGCAGCCGAAGGATACAGACGAGGCTTTGCGGGCTGATCATCTGTCCATTCCCGGATCAACCATTGATTCCTGTCGATCTCGTGAAAGGGAGGACCCGCAGGATTGCTCACTACATGCGGAATAACCCGCGTGAAAAACATGCTGAGGGGGTTCTTGTCAAAACCGATCCGTTCCTTTGCTCCTGAAAAGGCAGTCAGCAAACCCGTTGCCGCAAATCGCTGCACGTTCACCACCATGTCGTAGTGTTGAGCGCGGATATGGCGTCCCATGCGCCATAGATTGGGCAGTTTACTCTGCTTCTTATCCCACACCAGCACTGCATGGAGATAGGGATGATCTTTCAACAACCCTTCATTTCCTTTCCGGACCAGGAAATCGATCGATGCGTTGGGATAAAAGCCATGCAATTTTTCTATAAGAGCGGTGGCCAGTACCACGTCGCCTATAAAAGCCGTCTGTATAACCAGGATTTTCTGCACAGGGCAAATCTACAATTTTAGGAGCGTATCACCGTAGGTTCGCCGTCGGCGTTCCATTTCAGGATGGCCGAGGGTTCGCGGGGCGTGTCATCCTGCTGGCGATATTCCACGATATAATCCACTCCTGCTTTAATCTCCTCGCCGATCTCCTTAAAAAAAGCCGGGGAAGGCTGGCCGGAGATATTGGCGGATGTAGATACGAGTGGTTTACGAAGCCGTTTTATCAGGTGCCGGCAGAAGGGTTCGTTGACGAGCCGGATCCCGACGCTGCCGTCTTCGCTGATCATGTTGGCCGCCAGCCCCATTGCTCCATCATAGATGATGGTTGTAGGTTTTTTTACCGTTTCCAGGTAGTCGAAGATGCGCAGGTCCGGCTGACTCGTGTAGCGCAGTATATCGCGTTTGTCCGCCATCAGCACGATCATACTCTTGGCGGCGGCGCGCTGTTTCAGATCATATACTCTGGCGACGGCATCCGCATTGGTCGCATCGCAGCCTATTCCCCATATCGTGTCTGTGGGATACAGGATCAGCCCGCCGGCTTGCAGCACGGCCAGCGCGGGGGCAATATCTTTTTCAAATTCCATGGAGGGGGCAAAGATACGCGCCCCAAATGGATTGCATGTAGTAAGTTTGCCGAAAAATAGTCGATGGAATTGCAACAATTGATTGCGGAAGCCTGGGGAAACCGGGAATTGTTAAAAGACAACCGTTATTCCGAAGCCGTTCGCGCGGTGATCGAAGAGGTGGACAAAGGCCGGCTGCGTACAGCTTCTCCTGCTGAATCCGGATGGCAGGTTAACGAATGGGTGAAACAGGCTATCCTGATGTATTTCGGTATCCAGACCATGCAGACCTGGGAAATGCCTCCTTTCGAATTCTATGATAAGATGCTGCTGAAGAAGAACTATAAGGACCTCGGCGTCCGTGCCGTTCCGCATGCTGTAGCCCGCTATGGAGCCTATCTCGCCAAGAACGTTGTCCTGATGCCAAGCTATGTGAATATCGGCGCTTATGTAGACGAAGGTACGATGGTAGACACCTGGGCAACCGTTGGCTCCTGCGCACAGATCGGAAAAGGCGTACACCTTAGCGGAGGCGTCGGTATCGGCGGCGTGCTCGAGCCCCTGCAGGCTTCTCCCGTTATCATCGAAGACGGCGCTTTTCTGGGCAGCCGCAGCATCGTCGTAGAAGGCGTTATCGTCGAAAAAGAAGCCGTTCTCGGCGCCAATGTGGTACTGACCCAGTCCACCAAGATCATCGACGTCAGCGGCGCTGAACCCGTAGAATACAAGGGACGCGTCCCCGCACGCAGCGTAGTTATCCCCGGCAGCTACCTGAAGAAATTCCCGGCCGGCGAATACAATGTCAGCTGCGCGCTGATCATCGGACAGCGCAAACCGAGTACTGACCTTAAGACCAGTCTTAACGACGCGTTGAGAGATTTCAACGTAGCTGTTTAATTGTATACGCGACCGTCTTGAAGCCCGGCCAGTTTCCGTGCCGCCGATGATGTTGAGACCTGCCAGCAGATCCGACGTCCGCCGCAGCCCGGATAGCCGCCGCCCAAAGACGGTCGCTTTATTTTAGACCAAAGTGGGAGACCTTATATCATGAGATCCAAAAACAATCAGACTGTCCTCTGGGCTTTTTACAGGCTTTACTCCTAATCCATCATCAATACTGGAAAAGTCAAAACTGGCTTGCTCCTACAGACATTACCAACGTCAGGTATTTCGAAACACTTGTATCATGAGTTCCCACCCAGCTCGTTATCGAATACAGTCTGGCACTAACGCATGCTTATTTCCTTCATAAACCACCACGCTATATTGATCGCTTTTTGAAGATATAAACTCACCTTCCCGCGAAATCTCCTCTTACCGACGGAGCGTAATCACCCAAGGTGTCGGATTGATCGGGATAGTCAGGCTGCCCTCTTTGAAGGCATCTATTTTTTTTGCTTCCATACTCCATTTCTTGTCTTCCATACGCCAGGGGCCTATCCATCTTATGTCAACAAACGTATACCAGGAGTACAACAAAGTAAATAGAAGGACCTTTTTTGTTGTCTGCTCCTTGTAAATAATGAAAGACCACAAAAAGAGGGTAGTAGAGAGAAAGAAATACCTGCCAGCGTTGAGAGGAGTAAAGGATACCGTGGTAGCATTCACCCGATATGCCGTCGAGGCCATAGCACACAAGGATGAGAGCAGAAGAAAAATCAGGGTGGCATTCTTTGTCAATTTGTACTCTTTATAGCAGAGAATGAACCAAAATGCTAAGGCGACAAGAAGCAAAGAAAATATAAGGTAGTTGACACCGGTTATGTATAGTCTGGGTATGCTGATCAGATTCAATAATTGCATATAAACAACGTGTGGAAATGCGGCCAGTTTTTCCGAAATTTTTCCACCGCCGGCCGCTCCTGGATCGGAAGTGATTAACGTAAACGACTGCAGGGCTGCCGTCAGGAGGTATACAATTAGAGTGGATTTTCGGATGTTCTGGATTTTATTCCTAATGACATTAAGGTAGTAAAGAACGAGTATGGCTGGCAGGAATATGATCGAAAAAGGTTCCGTTAGCCCGACAAAGACTATTGTAATATTGTCCAAAAGGGCGTACCGCCTTTCCTGGTTTGTCATAAAGATTAGAATGATCAGCAACGACGTATAGAACTGAAGGTCGGTTAGGTTTAGTACGATGCCATTATGAACAGGTAAAAGAGCCAGCGACAGCGACATAAAAAATTTGACGTAGCGGTCAAAGCTTGTTCTCGTCCAGATATACAAAAAAACAAGCATGAATCCAATAAGGCTGGCGAGATTGTAAAAGAGCGGCGTCAATGTATAGTTCTGGGTCAGTAAGGTCAGCCAGGCAACTGTCCTTGGTATTAGGTGAAGATAGCCGTTATAGGAAACAAAAAAACTTCTAACTCCCAGGTTGTAACTGCTTTGAAAAAACACTGCGCCATCTTCTGCCCAAAATTGGGGGTGAGTAAATGTTCCTGGCTTTTTGAAGTTCAGTAATAGGAAACTGACAATGAAAGACAAGAAGAAAAGAATGCCATTAGCGTTTTTTTTTGAAAGAGCCAGGTATAGGTTCATGGTTTTACTATTACATCTGTTGATGTGAGGAAAAAGTTACCATAAAACAGCGGTAAATATAAATGTAGCTAAAATTTGGCTTAATTCATGAAGTCTGCTTGTAAAGTCATTTTTTGATAACATGCTTGTTAGATTAAGACTTGTTTTCAAATTAGAAAATATACCTGATGATTGGTGAGAGAAAATGTTCCAAAGCAGATACAAAATTTTCGCGGATAGGAGTAAATGGGAATAAAAAAAATCTTGCAACAAACTGATTTGCAATGATTTGCGAGCTTAATGAGATAGCTGGGCTGATCTCTTATAGGTGCTCTTACTCAATGGTCCCACAGCGCCTGCGGCGCTTAGATTTTTGCATTTGTCCACTCCTTGCAAGCGAGCTTACGGAGTTCCCAAAAGCAAAACCCTCCGATTATTACCGGAGGGCCTTCGTGCCCAGGACTGGATTCGAACCAGCACATGGTTTCCCACGCTGCGACCTGAACACAGTGCGTCTACCAATTTCGCCACCTGGGCATTTCCCCGTTTTTAAGTTACTGTGGTGCAGTTTCTTTTCGTTCGGGGGTGCAAATATAGGAAAAGATTTATTCGCCGCGCAAAAAAGGAGCAAAAAAGAATAATTTTTTTTCAGCTTATCTCCTCGCAGACAACCAAGTAAAAGACCTACCGCTGGCCGGATGCCGGGCAAGACGGCAGAAACCAAATCCCGGCTCGTTATCGGACGTGCCGGGCATAAAAAACCGCTGGCGTCTGCCAACGGTGTATATAATCAGGTTATAATGGGCTACCGGAGGGTCCCATTCAATTGGCCTTGGACCTTTCTTACAAAGTCAACGCTAACGTTGGCCATGGAGGCGATCGCTTCTACGCTGAATTCGAAATTTTTCAAGAGATTTGCGACAATTGCGGAAGTAGCTTTTTCCATGCCTTCTTCGCGACCTTTTTCACGACCTTCTTCGCGACCTTCTTCACGGCCTTCTTCACGACCTTCTTCCAGCCC
>JAATGQ010000132.1 GCA_015654595.1 Chitinophagales bacterium
GGCATAAACTTCTGCCAGCGCGCGCAGTTCCGAATTAGAACCAAAGATAAGATCGGCGCGGGTGGCGGTCCATTTGAATGCGCCGGTTTTACGGTCGCGTCCTTCAAAGAGATCATCGGCTTCCGAAGTGGGATGCCACTTAGTGTTCATATCGAGCAGGTTGACAAAGAAATCATTGGTCAGCGTTTCCGGTGTATGCGTAAACACACCGTTCTGCGAATGATCATAGTTTGTATTCAACACCCGCATACCGCCGAGGAGTACCGTCATTTCCGGCGCTGTCAGCGTTAGCAGATTAGCCTTGTCGATCAGGAACAATTCTGCTTTTCCTGCATAACGCGCCTGCGTATAGTTGCGGAATCCGTCGGCTGGATATTCAAGCGCGTCAAAAGATTCCACGTCTGTCTGCTCCTGCAGCGCATCACCACGTCCCGGCGTAAACGGAACCGTTATTGTCATGCCTGCATCCTTTGCGGCCTGCTCGATGCCGGCGCTTCCGCCGAGTACGATCAGATCCGCCAGCGAGACGGCTTTGCCGTCTGCCGCAGAATCATTAAAGCTCTTTTGGATCCGGGTAAGCGTCTCCAGTACTTTGGCCAGCTGTGCCGGGTTATTGACTTCCCAGTCTTTCTGCGGAGCCAGCCGGATACGTGCGCCATTAGCACCGCCGCGTCTGTCTGAACCACGGAAGGTAGAAGCCGAAGCCCAGGCCGTAGAAACCAGCTGCGATACAGACAAACCTGAACCCAACAGCTGTTCTTTTAGTGCAGCGATATCCTGCTCGTCGATCAGCGGATGCGTAACCGCAGGAATGGGGTCTTGCCAGATCAGCTCTTCTGCCGGCACTTCCGATCCCAGGTAGCGAACGCGGGGGCCCATATCCCGATGCGTCAGCTTAAACCAGGCGCGGGCAAAGGCGTCGGCAAATTGATCCGGGTTCTCATAAAAATGCCGGGAGATCTTTTCGTAGGCGGGATCAGCCTTCAAGGCGAGGTCCGTCGTCAGCATGGTTGGCGTATGCCGTTTTGCAGGGTCATGTGCATCCGGTACCATGTCTTTTCCCGCGCCGTCTTTTGGAATCCATTGGAAGGCGCCGCCGGGACTCTTTGTCAGTTCCCATTCAAAACCAAAAAGGTTCTCGAAGAAATTATTGCTCCATTTTGTTGGGGTGGTCGTCCAGATCCCTTCCAGACCGCTGGTGATGGTATGACCCGCGTTTCCGCTGCCAAAGGTATTGTTCCAGCCGAGTCCCTGCTCCTCTATCGCAGCGGCGGCAGGTTCTTTACCCGTATACTTACCAGCGTCTGCCGCACCATGTGTCTTTCCAAACGTATGTCCGCCGGCGATCAGCGCAACCGTCTCTTCGTCGTTCATCGCCATCCGGCCAAAGGTCTCACGGATATCGCGAGCCGCAGCCAGCGGGTCGGGATTGCCATCAGGACCTTCCGGGTTTACATAGATCAGTCCCATCTGGACCGCAGCCAGCGGGTTTTCAAGCTTGCGGTCGGCCTCATAGCGTTTGTTGCCCAGCCACTCCGTTTCCGAACCCCAGTAAGTGTCTTCCGCCGCCTCCCATACGTCTGCGCGGCCGCCGCCAAAGCCAAAGGTCTTGAAGCCCATCGACTCCAGCGCGCAATTTCCCGTCAGCACGATCAGATCGGCCCAGGACAATTTCTTGCCATACTTTTGCTTCACAGGCCACAACAAACGACGCGCCTTGTCCAGGTTGGCGTTGTCCGGCCAACTGTTCAGCGGCGCAAAGCGCTGCATGCCTCTACTCGCTCCGCCACGCCCATCTTCAATCCGGTAGGTGCCCGCACTGTGCCAGGACATACGGATCATAAAGGGGCCGTAATGGCCAAAATCCGCCGGCCACCAGTCCTGTGAAGTGGTCAGCACCTTGATGATCTCCTGTTTGACTTCGTTCAGATCCAGTTTCTTAAATTCTTCAGCATAATTGAAATCCTTATCCATCGGATCGGATAGAGAAGAGTGTTGCCGCAGAATGCCAAGATTTAATAGACTGGGCCACCAGTCGCGGTTTCTTGTTCCGCCACCTGCAACTTGTTTCAGCTGTCCTCCGATAAATGGACATTTACCTGCCGCACCCGGGTGGTGCACTGTTGAATAATGAAGCGTGTTATTTTCCATGATGGTGAGATTTAATCGTTAAGTCGAGGGCTAAAGGCCGCCGCCGCACCACCTTTTCGTCCGCAGGGCTGGGCTTTAGCGGCCGCTTTTCTGGGCGGAGCCGTTGCTTCTTGTTTGTTGGTAGGCGGGATAGTATCCTCTTTCAACGCCGACGCTTCCCGAGATAGAAAAAGTCTTGTCGTCGTTGGTATACATCAGACCGGCTTCGATCCTGCCGCTGCCGCCCGCGCCATAAGCGCCGGGATTGACGTTTAGCGAGGAAGGACCGGTATACAGGCGGTTGATATTAAAAACTGTTGGAGCTATCGATGCATTTCCAAAAACCGCGATGTTGTTGGTTAGCGGGCGGATCAGCATTACGCCCATCGGGGCCGACAGATAAGAGATGCCGCCGTTATAGAAAATATAGCCCGCCATGGCACTGGCATAGGGAACGACCTGCCATTGCCGTTTTGCGCTGTTGAAACTGGCTGCTGCCGGGTTGAACGCCAGGGGAGATAGTTGTCCGAAAGGCTGCCAGGCCGCATAAGGGGACACCGGAACAGGCAGATGTGTCTGCGCGATGGTGTAATTGCAGGTTAATATCGCCACGATGGCCAGCAGAGCTCGCATATAAAAAGAATTGTAAGATAAAATTACCGATTCCCCCTTTAAAATCCAATGTAGAGATGCCATTCCGCACAGCTTAAGAAGATTTTAATTTGGCGGGAACGGAAAATAAAAGACATTTTTGTCTTTTATTCGCTAGCGGTTAATACGTTTCTTCTTTTATCGATACCGGTCCGAGCAGACCGGAACTTTCCAGCGGACCACGGGGATCGGGGCCATATATTACGGCTGTCGGCCGTTGTCCCGCGGGCAGCTTACTATCCCCGATAAGGCGGTTCACCCAGGTGTTGACTACCTTAACGGTCAGCTGGTTCACGCCAGCCCTTACTGCCTTGGTAATATCTATCTGGTAGGGGGACGTCCATACTCCTCCCACCTCAACCCCGTTGACTGTTGCCTTGGCTATTGCCCTTGCCTCTCCAAGGTCGAGCACATAATGACTGCCCTCTTTAATCGCCCCGATAGTAAATGTATTCCGATAATATGCGGTACCCGAATAAAACCTTATGCTGTCATTGGCATTATTGGACCAATCGGCCAGACTGTCAAACACCACCGGTTTAACAGGCCCGCGCATCGAAGGATCAAACTGCACGGTCCAGGATTGACTGATGGGAATAGTACGATCCACAACAGGATAATTCGACTTTGTCCTGTCGCCCTTTCCGGCTGTTTTACGAAAGACGATGAACGCGCTTTCCAATGCCGCCAATTGCATCGGCACAGCCGTCGTTTCTCCATTGTCTTCAAAGGAAGGCAGATCGCGGATGCTGCCATCGATGGGGTTCCATAATTCCGGATTCTTGCCCGTCACACTAAAAGTGCTGACGAAGGTAGCTGCGGTCTTTTTTTGGTTGGAAACAAAATAGAAAGATCCATCCTCCGTCTGACGATGGATAAAGAGGATCGAATCGCTGCCCTTAACTTTCAGATCGGGGCTGGCCTTTATCAAATCAAATGCTTCCTGTATAGACATGCCGGAAAGGACAAGTCCCTTTCCCACTCTGGTCACGCCGTTGGGATTTTTCCATAGTTCACCAGCAAGGGCTTTTACCTGGCGATCAGCTTCCGGGTAGGCGGCCAGACTTGGAGAACGATCCGGCGCCGGACCAAGGATCACGGCGCCCTGTTGCACCAGCTCTTTCAGACGGGCCAATAATTCGGGGCGCATCGTTTTCAGCTTTGGTAAAACCAGGATGCTATAGCTGGTGCCATTTGGCAATACGAGTTTACCATGGCTTACCGTAAGTCTTTCTTTGATGACATCGGCATTGATATAGTCAAAAGAATAGCCCTTTGGCAGAGCGGGATCGGTCGTGCCGGTCATCTTGGGAGCGTCTTCACCGATAAAATAAGCCGCATCGGCTACATAATGCCCCTGCTGCAAAAGCATGTTACAACGCTTCAGGTATTGCAGCAAAATATCCATATCGAAGAACCAGGTATTGAGCCGGTTGAATTCGACGCCAAAAAAGGCGGTCATGCCTGGAAGGATCGAATCCTGCGGCTGCTGGATATATACATGCAGCAGTGTGTTGTTTATACCTTCGGTAAAAAACCGGTCGCCCCGTTGTTTAAACAAAGCCGGATAGCGGGCAAAAGCATTGCCTGCAGCCGTAAAGGATTCTGCCGAAACCTTTGTCTTCCCATAGATATGCGCCGAAGAAGACGCGGCGCGGTTTTCTATATCGCCCAGATCTCCTTCGCTCCAAAATTCACCGCCGATCTCATCAGACTGGCCGCCATACTGAAGAAATTCGCCGGGATAGCCCCAATGACCATAGTTCTCAAGCCAGGTCGACAGACCGTATTGATGACTGATCTTCCGCAGTCCTCCCACATACTTAAAGGAGACGTCATTGGCGATCAGCCGCCGCAGATCCCAAAGAAAGCGATCGGACTTATCCTCGCTGCCGACGACCTTTCCCTGCATGACAGGCAGATAGGGCGTCGGGTCATAATGATACGCTTCCTTAAATTCTGTGATCAGGTTGTCTGTCCAGTTCTGTCCCCCGGTCTCGTAGCTGTCTTCGACAACCACTTTAAAAGTGCGGCGATCTTCAGCAGGGATACGCCTTAAGATCTCGCCGATAAAAGCGTTGAAATGATCGGCCACATGCGTTTCATTCATTTTGTCCACTTCCAGTCCGCGGCCTTCGGGCGGAGCAGGGGAATTGCTGACATTAGTAGAGGTCATCCCCGTGCGTTCGATGATCCAGTTGCCTGGGGGGACTTTCCAATGCAGCACACCCGAGGTATCCATGAATTTCGACACATCGACAACCGAGGAGGGATCGACGATATAGGATGTCTCTACCGGCTGCGGCGCCCACTGGTAAGCATCCCAGAAGGGGTGAGGAGTAGGCCACATTTTTGCCAGCGTTTTTTCCGTAAAATTCTCGACCACGGGCGTTGAAGATAACTTTACTTCCGCAAGACCCGAATTGGAAGAAACGCTGGTGAAAACGATGCGGAAGCGGCCGGAAGTTGTCGCCGGGACGGAAAGGCCTGCGGCGCCCCAAGGCGTAAAGCCTACGTTCAGCGCCCCGTTAGTCCTGTCGATCACAAAATGCCGGAGTGTGACAAACTGGTTATTGACCTCCGCCTCTACATCCCCCTCCAATCGAACTTCCTGTTTTGTTGTCGTAAGAATTACCCCCCTTACCGTATAGGGTTTCCTGCTGTCTATATTCAACACAAACTTCTTTCCCCCGACCAGCGGAATACCCGTCGAAAGATCCTTGTCCATCACCTTGCCCAGAGAATCGACCTCCGGCTCCGATGACAAAGCCGGCTTTAATGCACTTATGTCTGCATCATAGCCAGCAGCTACCGGATAGGCTAAAACTTTTACATCCTGAAAAAAGGACTGCGGCTTTACCAGTTTTTTATTGAAAACAGAGGGCCCTTTGACCATCAACTGTGAAGCCGTCAGATAGCGCATCGACTCCTGCGGTTTTATCCATGGGCCGCCGGACTGACTCCACCCCGGACCATTAAAGATCCCGATCTGGATATCCAGGCGGGCCGCGGTTTTTAAGGTGGTATGCAGAATGTCCCACCATTCCCCGGAAAAGAGCTTTACCGATCCATAAGGATCACCGTCCAAGCCGATATTCCCGATAAAAGCCCTGTTTATACCCACTTTCTTCATCGCCTCGAGATCCTTGACAACCCCTTCCTTTGAAATATGCCCATTGATCCAATACCAGTAAATGCTGGTTTGTACAGTGTCGGAGATGGTGGTAAAACGTCCCTGGATGTCGTCCAGTCCTGTGGGTTGCTGACAGACAGCAATCCCATTCAATGCCAGAAGGAATACGCTTGCGTAAAACAGTGCTTTCATCTTACAAGTTTAACCACTATTGGCAAATAAGCCGTCCTTGACTGTCATGTTTACGATAACGGGCTGCTACCGCGCGGTTGGGCAGAATAGTATAGGCGCTCCCGGTGCCGATTTTTTCCATAAATTCGTTGCCACAACGGTATATATGAAATCATTCGCGACCTCGCTTCTTCTTTTGCTTACGATAGCTGGCTATTCCCAGACGACCCTGAATAACTACAAATATGTGATTGTTCCAATGCAGTTCCCTTTCTCCCATGAGCAGAATGAATATGGGTTGAATACTGCGGCCAAACAATTCCTCCAGCAAAAAGGGTTTATTGCCTATCTCGAAAACGAATCCATGCCGCTGGAGCTGGCTGCCAACAAGTGTATTGCGCTCAAGGCCGAAGTGACCCAGAAAAAGAATCTGTTTGTGACCAATCTGACCCTGGTGCTGAAGAACTGCCAGGGTGATATCCTGTTCAAGGGCAAAGAAGGCAAGAGCCGGGAAAAGGATTTTGGCCCGGCTTACCAGGAGGCATTGATAAATGCCTTCTCCTCGCTGCAGGAATACCCTTATCACTACGATAGTACAGCCGTTGCTCCTGCAGGAGCACCCTCCGGGAATGTCGCCGTTGCTCCTGCCGCCCAAGGCAATGTATCCGCCAATCCCGCGTCCTCTGCTCCAACCGCTGCGGTAGTATCCGACACGCCCGTCGAGATCACAGGCACGTTGTATGCACAGGCCATCCCCAATGGCTACCAACTGATCGATCTCTCTCCCAAAAAGGTCCTGACCCTGCTTAAGACCTCCGTTCCCGACTACTTCATAGCCGGAAACGGGTCAGCCAACGGCATCGTCTTTAAAAAGGGCAGCGATTGGTTTTTCGAATACTATAAAGACAATAAGCTGGTTTCCAAAAAGCTGGACGTTAAATTTTAGACTGCCGGCCACGTCAGGCAATAAAGCCGCCGCCCTGCTGCCGCGACGACAGTCCCGGCTGCTCTCGGCCGGTATGATTTTTTCTATGGTGGTCATATGCCGTCCTCGGTTGTCCAAAATATCAGCTATGACGCGGAGCACCGCCGTCTGAGAATCGTCTATGTCTCGGGTTATGTCTATGACTACCTGGATGTACCCGAGTCTGTTTACAAGGAGATGATATCTTCGGGCTCCAAAGGCACATTTCTCAACACAAAGGTCAAAGGTCAGTTCAAATATAAAAAGGTAAAATAAATGTTGAGATAAGCCAGGCCTCTCTGGATTGCGAGTATATCCGGCAAGAGCCTAGCCCTCCGAATAATCGTGAACGAACTTCCAGCGTTCGGGCGCCTCTACGCATTGCCTCCATACCGATCTGACGGAAGGGACATCGATCAGTTCAAAACCAGCCTGAAGCAAGAGAAAAGATTGATAGACATCGGAACCCCAGTGTTTCCAGCGCTCGTGGTCGGTATAGGGATGATCCAGCATGGCCGTTGTGCGGGCGGCAAACACTCCTCCCTGTATGTGATAATGAGGCAGGTGCTGCGGAAAGCCCATGTCGCCAGGCGGGCAGCTCGGATAAGCCGTTCCGGTCATTGCCGCTTTTGGGTTGTCGGCAAGCGGTGACAACAGATCATCGATCCAGCTTGGGTCATACATGTGGCCATGGTTGGAGCATATATACACGACAAACGGATAGGCGCAGGATCGGAGGGCCATATTCATCGCCGGTCCATACATGATATTGGATCCGGGCTCCAGCCGACAATGCAGGATGTCATAACCGTCGAGATCATAGGCGGGTCTTTTATCCGGATCGCTGTTGTCTACGACGATCAGCTGGAACTTCCAGTCAGGATGTGCTGCAATCGTCGGCAGCACATCCCTTGTGAGCCTGGTGGTAAGCCGTTCCTGGTTATTATGCGGTATCAGAATGATGGATACCCCAACGCTATTTTCGTTTGACGGCAAGGGCATATATATCTTTGGGGTTGGTGAGAACGTCTATGATACTGAACTCCCATGGCTCCAGCCATTCAGCAAGCATCTCCGGATAGACATTATGATAGTACTCTCCGGGATATAACTCCGGACCTCCGTCTACACAGGAATGGGTGGCTCTGCCAGGGCCGGCAGCCGTTATCAGAAAGATCCCGCCCGGCTCGAGGATCTCGAGGGCGGTCATACAGATCTCCGCGCCTTCGTCGGTATGCTCCAGTGTCTCGCAGCAGACGACAGTATCGAATAGCTCGATTGGATCGGGCCTCCAGGTTCCGGCGTCGCCCACCACGTCGACATTCATTCCTTCCCGGACATCTACGCCGACATACCGGCTTGCAGCGGTAAACAGGGGGCGGACCAGGCCATTATGGGCGAAGGCATTGTTGTCCCATATCACGGTCCTGCTGCCAAGCTCGCACACACGCTGCCTGGCCGGCAGCCGGTCGATGGCCCATTGAATAAAGTTAAAAGCGCCTTGATGCATATAATTGATTATTGATTTACTTCTTTTGAAGGACTGCCAGGGAGCCTGCGAGCCCTGCCATACAGAATTGATCGCCGGCGACCAGCTCATCGACAAAAGCGGTAACGCCAGGATAATACTCCGCATAGTCATGGAAACAGACGTAGCCGCCCGGCGTTACCGACGCTGCAAAGCGCCAGAAGTCAGCCGCCACATTCGGATAATCATGGAGCCCGTCGATCAGCAGCAGGCTTATCGGCCCCTGCCATTTTACATTGCCAGACCTGTCCCGGATGATCCTAACCATTTCCGTAAGCCTGGCCTTTTCGATATTCTGTCTGAACTTCTCATAAGAGGGGAGGTGCCGCGTAATCCCACGGTCCACCGCTCCCAAAAGTCCGTCGTGCGGGTCAATGGCCGTGATGACGGCGTCCGGAAAAAATGCGCGCGCCGTCGAACCCATCAATATGGTTGCTTTGCCATGATAGCTTCCGACCTCCACGATATTGCAGGGAATGTTGGACATGCGGCCAGCCTCAGCGCCGTCCGCCTGTTCACCCGCCTCACCGCTCGATTCCTGCCCGCCAGCCTTCCCCGTGCTGCTTGCCGCCTGCTCGTGAGCTTTCCCCGCGTTGCTGCATACTTTTATAACTGCCGCCATCAACAGATCCGCTTCCTGGTTTTCCAGCCATCCCTCAATCTCACGCAGACTCTCGATCAGCGCCAGCGGCCGGAAAAACCCGGAGGCCGTCTCCGAAGGACAGTGCACCTGGCCGGCTGCCCTGGTCTGTACGACGGCGGATGTCCCGTGCATTGGCTGCGTTGCCGGTGTACCCAGGACTGTCGGTGCAGCAGCTGCCCGCACATACTGCCCAAACGTATTTCTGATGTGCTGCCGCAGCGGTTCCTCATACCTCCGGGGAACAGGATGCACCCAAAACACATCCTGTTTTGACACCGCCTGATCCATATCGCCTATCGTGAAGGCAACCCTGTACTTTACAAAGTCATATCGGAAAGGCGTGTCCGCAATGGCATAACCCAGCAGACTGACCAGGGTAGGTAAAATGATCTCTTCGGTGGCCCAGATCTGCGTTTTGCACATTATCTCCTGCAGCTGAGTATCTTCCCGAAAAAGACGGGTCAGATCCCGGCAGGCCGCCGCAGAAAAAACCGTAGAAGGCCAGAATGTCCAATGGACAAATTTGTCTTCCCCGCCCGGGAACCGCTTCAGGAATGGCTTCCAAAGTTCATACTCTTTAAAGGCCTGGATAGCGGTATGCACCTCGTTCTCTTCTGCCCTCACACGCTGAGGCCTGTTGGACAAAAGTCCTACGTTCGGAGACACGGAAAAGAAACGTTCCAGGCATTCGGTATACCTCGACTGTACGCAAAGCTGATCCGAGTCGACAATGGTCATCGTGTCAAAAGAAAGATGAGCCAGAGAATATTCCATGCAACGAAGCGCAAAGGGGTGAAGATATCCATGCTCCACCGCCACTGCATCCGGATGCACCACCACCCCGAATTTTTCCAGCGCCTCGCAGTCCTCCAGCAGCCCCGGATCACGGCTCCCATTATACAACAGGATAACCGAGGCGGGGTCATGGTAATGGAGGTTGCGCACCAGGTCGATGATACAGCTGGTATTTTCGTGGACAAGACATGCAAACACGTTCCTGAACGGCCTGCCCTCCTTCACGGTATTCGTCGTAAGCGCCCGTCTTGCCGAAGCATCCGCGGTCCTATCTGTTGCCGGCGATTCCGCTCCTCCATAAACTTCCCAGTCATTATCCACGATCCGCTGTATCTCGCTCACCGGGTAGGGCTGCCACCACGCATCCGCTGTCCGCTTAGGGCTTATATTCTGGTCGTGGATGATATGAACACTGATCGTCTCATCGGCCAAAGCCTTGACACGACCGGGAGCGACCCGGCTGACAAAAAGCGCATCCATGCCCACATCGATCTCGGAGAATCGATTCCTGCTCCATGTTTCCCTGGTATAGCAAAGCGAACTGCCCAGTAACCACGCACGCTGGTCCGCAGGGTAAACATAACGGTAGGCGCAATGATTGCGCAGATCATAATACAACAGACGATTGATGCCGCACACTTCGACCTTGCCTGTCAGCAATTGGTCCACCTGGTATTGAAGCCGGCGCTCCGCATACCAATCGTCGTCATCCCAGTGCGCAATGACATCCCCCTTTGCATACTGACAGGCGATATTGAGCTTTGCGCCCAGGTTGACCCGCTCTTCCAGCCGGTAATACCGGATCATATCCGATTCCGGAACAAGATCCCGGATCGAGTCCTGTCCGTCGTCGAGGATGATCAGTTCCTTACGCTGGTAATCCTGTCTGAGAAAGTAACGTATCGCATGCGCGATAAAGGGCCGTCTGTTATAAGTAGGCATTACGCAGGATACCAAAGGTTGTTCTTCACTATTCATAAAACACTGCTTCATGGTTAATCGTTTTCATCTTCGGGGATAGGTACGCCGGCTTCCAGTTCGTGTTCGTCGTGAAGGTTGCTGAAGATATTCGCCTTTTCCTGATCCGAGTAGACGGGCGCAGCTGTCTGTCCCTCGCTCAGGATCATCACTACCCCCCCGCCTTCCGGCACTCCCGCTGTTGGCGCGGCGCCGGCGGCCTCTCTGCTCTTTGCCGTCTCGAAGTTGCCGAAGTCGAGTTGATGTTTGGTGACCTTTCCATCGGGAGCCATTTCCTCCCAGATGGCAGTACGCATAAAGGGACGCTCGCCTTTGACCTTGGAGATCTCACGGATATCGACAAAGACCCTGCTGCCGGATGCCAGCTTTTCCGCCCAATAGATCTCAAGCTGCCGCCAGGTGCCATATTCATTGGCGATATAGTTTTGCCGGCCCAGATTCCTTTCCCCGCCTTCGGCGCCAAACATATTGGCGATCAGGTGACCAGCGTCGTCGCCTGTCAGGGCGCTTACCTTACCCTGTTCGGTTTCGCTTCGATGCTTTCTTACCTCACCGGGTATCCCCAGTTCGCCCTTTGCCTGCTTGCCGTAATGACCGCTCTTGGTACGATATTCTTCATAGTAGAACCGGCTGCTGATATCGGGCTTGGACAAATTTTTCACAAAGCTCTGCATATCCCTCGCCAACTCTTTTGCCAGCCGCTGTTCCCGCTTCAGCGCCTCCCAGGCTTCCGCCCTGATCTTAGGATCGGGATCGTTCAGCTTCTTCCTGACATCCTTCATAGACTCGTCGCGGATCTTCATCCTGTTCTCGAACTGGGCCTTGTGTTCCGGATTATTGTTCGCAAAATTCTTAATGTCATCAAGCCTTTTCGTGACCCGCTGGTCTACTTCCGTGATCATGCCTTTTTCGAGGACGGCCATATCCAGCTCCAGCTGTTTGGCTTCTCCGATGAGCCGATCCTCTTCCGCTTTCCGGGCAACGGGCTCTTCGATCTTTGCAGCTTTTTTTGCGTCTTTCGCCAGTTTGGCGGCCTTGTCCCTGATCTCGTTAGCCTTCTTCGAACTGGCGTGATCCTTACCAAGCACGTTGTTGATCTCCTTGGCCCGGCCTTTGGAATTGGACGCGAAGAGCGTACAGTGATCGCTGCAGCGGGTAATGCTGCCGTCTTTGTGGATACGGTATTCATGTTTTTCACCCAGGGCCGTGGGTTCTGTCACGCCCTGATCCTCGACGGGAGATTTGGTTGCTTCCTCGGCAGGAGTGCCTTTCTCCACAGCCTTTTTATCTTTAGCGCCTTTATCTTCTTCTCCGCCAGCCTGTTCTTTTTCCTCTTCTTTGTTTATCTCTTCCTCTACTTTGGCGCTCTTGCTTCCTTCCGGCGTAAACCTGTCCGCGATCTCTGCGGGCGGATTATCCAGCAAGGCCTTGATCTGTTCACCGGTGGCATCTTCAGCTACCTGCAGCTTCTTCGTGCCGCCTTCGTCGATCCACTTTGTTTCTTTACCTCGTGTTACCTCGATATCGGCTTCGTAGATCCTGTCTGCAAGGACTAACCGCTCGTTTTCGTTTCCAATGCTGGTCAGCCCATTTGAAATTTGTTCTCTTGCGGCTATTTTATTGGAGGTTGCATAGTGTTCATGCACGCCATGAAGCGCCTTGGCGCCAATAAAGAAGACCCCCTGTTGCGCTACCATTTTCGCATACACCTTCATACCTGCATCTCTGCCTTCGTCTATCAGCTTCTGTCTTTCCGTTTTTAGTTTGTCGAGCTGTGGGTCAGAAGGATTGGTGCTTTCAAGTTCCGCAATCTGGTCATCCAGCGCGGCGATCTTGAGGAAATAATCTTCACGCAGTTTTTCGATCTCTTCCTTGCCGTTCTCGTACATCAGGAATGCCTGACCTGCCAGCTGCGCGCCTTCGAAGAGATAATAGGCCTTCTTCCCCAGTTGTACGATCTTGACGGCTTTCCCTGCCGTGCCCAGAATGGGAAGAACATCAAGGACCATCGAGCCTATGCTGGTGGCGGCTTTCGTACCAGTCAGCGTACCCTTTTCCGCTTCATCCTGCAGTTCGACGATCGTATTTGCGCCGTTGTACAATACTCCTAAGGCGATGCCTACCCCGGTTGTCAGTGGAAAAACCGTCAGTACGGCGCTGACGACATTGACGGCAATGCTGACCGGCGTACTGAACACGACCGATTTGATATCCTTGCCAAGCGAATCCGTAACCCTTTCATACTTGACATATTCGTCGGTTACCGTGTCCGTTGTGTCGTTCCATTTCTGGAAGGCGATCGAGATATGACCGTCCGGGTAGTCCTTCGAAACTTTTACAAAGAGCGCTTTCATCGCTTCTTCGCTGGTTTCGCCAAATTCGTCAAACTTATACACCTCGTTTTCGTAAAGCTGTGTATTGTCGAGCAGTGTAACGCGATATCCATCGACGGTAGTGGCTGGGGCGTCGTCCGGGCCGGGTATCAGTATAGAGTCCTTCTTAATAAAGCAGGTGAGCTTGAGATCGCCGGAACGGACCCCCTTGCTTCTGCTGACATAAGTTCCTTTACAAGCCAGGATGTGTTGTGTTTTATTACCAGCCGAATCTGTCTCATCCCTGGTTTCGGTCAGTTTCTTGCGGCCGTCTTTCAGTTTTTCCAGGTATTTCTCACCCCATTCCACCATGGCTATGCCATCGGGGGTGTCGCTCTTCTTATAGCTGTCTACGACTGTCTGTATACGTTTGATCTCCGCGTCGATCCCGGCTACCTGTGCGTCGGCGTTGGCGCCTTTGAAGGTCGACGCCATTTTTCCGCGGGTGACGGTACCTCCCGAATATTTCCAAAGATCAAAGTCGACATCAGAGGTCGTACCAGGATCGAAAACCCCTTTGTATACGGCAACTTCCTTGTCTTTCAGTACCTTGGTCTCGTCCTGCACCTTTACGGAAGTACGGAAGACATTTGGAAGGAAGAAATTATGGTCTACGATCGCGACGATATTATAGATGCCTTCGGCGGGGAATTCAACATCCCAGTGTTTTCGGTTTCTCCAGCCATCGTCGTCCAATGGGAAATAGTGAAGGTTTTTGTCATCACTCCAGTTTTTAGGCGCCTGTGATTGCGGGTCCGAGTTGGCGTAAAAGCGAACGCCCACATAGGGAACCCGGAGGGCATCGACATCGTCTTTTACTTCAAAGGAGAAGGAGACCGGTTTCTTTGCGATGATCAATGCGTCGTGCTGCACGATATTTCCATGGACGGGCCGGTTAACGACCGGGGGAACCCGTTGATAGTCCTCATCCGGCTTGATATTAAATTCCTTTTGGGCGTCTTTTACTTTGGCTATGGCGATCAATTCTTCCAGTGAATGGAACTGAGTGACGCCGCCGCCTGTCTTTTGTTTTAGCGTCTCGATGATTTTGTCCTTATCCGGATCGTTGGCCAGGTCAAGGAGGGCCTTTACTTCGTTGGAGGACAACTGTTTTCTGGGCAGCTCCTTTTTATCATCTGTACTGGTGTCGCCGGCCAGTTGTTTCAAAACATCGCGCAGCTTGTCCGCATCTTGTTTACTAAGTCCTTTGAAAGGATTGGGCAGGGCTTTTTCCCCATCGTCCTGGAAGGTGTTTTGAGCCTTTTCGTGCCCGGTACCATCTATCGCATAGATGGGTTTGTCGTCTTTCGGAGGACTGGTCAGTATCAGCTGGACCTTTTCAAACAATATTTTAACAACGCCATCCGCAAATTCGCCCTGCTCCTTGTCGCCGGAAGTGGGCCATTTTGATTCATTGATGCTATAGTAAGCCTGGCCGCCTGGTTTGTTGACCTGTATCGTCCAGTCATTGGCCCGCCCAGGTTGTTTCTGCACCAGGTCGCTACCATAGAAAAATATCTTATCGGGGAGATAAGGATTGTCTTTGTTCTCCTTCTTTGCCGCGTCGAGGCGTGTAAGCACCAGTTCCTTCAATATGGCAAACCAAGCAGGTATGTTAAAGTTCAGCTTTGGTTTGACAGGAGCGGGAGGCTGTTGTTTATCGTTTTTCTTGTCGTCCTTGTCGTCGGTTGGATTGTTCGCGTCTGTGATATTAAGGAAGACCGGCATTGTTTGCTGTTTCAATAAGGCAGTCAGCCGACGCATAACGATGATGGGGTCCTGGGCTTCAGGAGATGCTTTGTCGATCGGCCCATCGGGATCGATGCTTTTATATGTTTTGCCATCCGTGTCATACACGACCAGTACGAGGCCGAAGCTTAAATTTTCCTCGTTGCAGGTGATCAGGTATTCCGACATACTATCGATCGAGATCGTATAGCTCTTATTAGGATCGGCTACTTCATCCAGGTGCTGCTTTGTGTTATCCCATTCGATATAATAAACAGTTTGTTTATTCGTATCCAGCAGGATATGGAAGAGTATCTTTCGTTTGCCCTCCTCGTCGATCGTTTCTTCCAACAGCAGCGTTTTGATATTACCCTGCGTTCCGTTGGTTTGATTTCCCCCTTCCCGTTGAATAGCAGGACCCGCAGACTGTTGCTGGATCACATGCGTGAGCTCATGCGCCAGCAGGTATTTTCCGCTTTCCGTACCCGGCTGATACTGCCCTTTATTGAAATAAATATCACTGCCGGTGGTAAAGGCCCTGGCGCCCAGTTCCCTGTTCAGTCCCGCTGATTCTTCGTTGGTGTGGATATTGACGCCGCTGAGATCCACGCCAAACCGGCTTGACATAAAGTTCTCCGTCTGGCTGTCCATTTTGGAACCGTTGCCTTTCGACGAGGCTATTGCCTGGCTTGCCGAATCCGATACCGTATTGGTAGTCGTTCCATTTGATTTGCGCTGTACTTTTTCATCCTGCTCGCACTCCGCACATTTGCGTTGCAGGAATGGCGCCACTGTCGGGGCGGGTGACGCTGGCGCAGGAGCCGCCGGAGCTGTGGCCGGTCCTGCCGGGGCGGCTGTTGGAGCTGCTGGCGCGGGAACTGCCGTTGGGGTCCCTGGCGCAGGAACCGCTGTCGATGCCGCCGGCGTTGGGAAAGCGCTGTTGGCTATCAGGCTATGACAGGGATTGGCAGAAGCCTGCTCTGTAGCCAGCGTAGGGCCTGGTGTCGCAGGCGTGACAGCCGGTATGTCTGCCGGAGGGATTTCTGTTCCGGCCGGATGGTTGGGAACAAAGATCTCCACCCGCCGCCAGTTCTCGTCGACGTTTGCTCCTACTGCAGGCGGCTGCGTATCGCTTACGCCCGCCACTTTGGTGAACCTTGGTCTTTTGATATACTTATACGCGGGCTCGACCTTCGTCAATACCGGCGATACCCCTAGTCTGAATAATTGCTGCTGGACGGCACTGGCTCTGTCATCGCTGACCTGCTGTTTGGCCGCAGGCGAACCAACGGGATCGCTATGTCCTATAACGTCAACCCACGAATCGTTGGTCTTGATGAATTCCGCGATCTGGCTGATCTTGTCCCGTTCGGCCGCGGGAAGGGACGAGACCGCGGCTACATTAAAAGGAAAATGATCGATTTCAACGACGGCAAAAGATTCTCCGCGGTGAGATCCACTTGCCGCGAGCCCCCGGTCCTGGCTGGCAGGAAGACCTTGTTCGTGCTGGATGATATTCTGTATTCGGATGGTCGGATCATGATGGTTCTGGCTTTCCCTGTCTTCTGCCCCCTGGTTATGTATTCCCAGTTCTATCTGTGCGCCGTGACCTATGATCTCGTGACCGGCGATGACCACATCATTTAGAACCGTACGGGTATTGGAACTCGTGAAGTTCCCAAATCGGATATCAGAACCTGCGGGCGGTAATACAAATTCATTGGCGCCTCCTCCCGATTCCGTATGCGGCCCTACCAGCTGGCTGGTGTGGATCCGCCAGGGGCTGGATCCCGGTTCGGTCAATATTTCCAGACCGCAGCAGCCAACGGGATGAGGGCCGCCCGCAAGGGCTGCGGCGGTAGGAGCGGGCGTACTCGCAGGGACGACCAGGTGGGTAGAAGGATCGACGGTAAAGGAGGGGCATAGCCCTTGAATGACGGAAGTCATATGCGCCAGCTTGGCTGCGAAAGGGATCGACCGCGCCGGGTCATTCAAGGGTTCGCCCTGCGCCGGATCGTCGGTTACCTCGATGCTCCGCTGTACAAAAGGATCCTGTATCTTATTTTTATGTAAACGCGACTCTTCTTCCTCGCAATGCTGACACTTGCGCTGCACAAAGCTTGTGGAGTTTGAGGGGGTGAAGTTTTTGCTGCCGCCGTCAAAGGCGCCGGCTCCTGGGGCTCCTTCCTGTGCCAGCCCGCTATCCGCCGCAGGCATACGCATGATCTTGTCAGCCATCGAATCCGCCTCGTGCTCATAAGGATCATCCGGCTGTCCGACCGTTAGCTTTGGCTGTATGGCTGCGGCAGCTGTATGCCCCGGAGCCGCTCCATCGGTTTTGCCCGCAGCATTGGTATTGCCTTCGCCCGTCTGGCATTTGCGTGATATGGTAGAAGATTGATGCATAACTGTCTAAATTGTTTTGCCTTCTTTTCTCAGTTCTTTCTTAATGCCTTCCAGCAGGTCTGTCGATTGAATGATGGGCTCGCCTCTGTCCAAAGCCAGCAGGGATGCGTACTTTGCGACATTGATGATCGAGCCCCCCGCCAGCTCGAATTTCTCCGCGATGCGGGTAAGATCCGCATCCGAAGACAACCGGCTATGACTGCTGAAGGATTGTTTCCAGAGCCGAAGCCTCTCGGGAGACTTCGGAACAGGGAAGTGAATAATAGACTGAAGCCTTCTCGTAAAGGCATCGTCCAGGTTGTTTCGCATATTCGAAGAAAGGATCACCAGCCCGTTGTAGTCTTCCAGCCGCTGCAACAGATAGGCGATCTCCTGGTTGGCATATTTGTCGTGGGCGTCGGAGATACCCGTGCGCTTTCCAAAAAGCGCATCCGCTTCGTCGAAGAACAGCACCCAGTTCTTGTGCTCCGCTTTGGTAAATACTTTCTCGAGGTTCTTTTCCGTCTCCCCGATATACTTGGAGATCAC
>JAATGQ010000011.1 GCA_015654595.1 Chitinophagales bacterium
ATCCCGACGAATTGTTCGGCGGAGATATTGGAGGCGATCAGCGAGGCGCCGATGGCCCACCAGGTGAGCGAGCCTTCAGCAAGGAAAAAGTCTTTTGTGTCTGTGACGTCTTTCTTTTTGCGGCGGTAGATCCAGAAGCCGTAGGAGGCGACGATAACGAAATAGATGAAGAAGACGACGTAGTCGGCGAAGACGAGATTTTTGTTCATAAGCAACCGTTTTGCGTTTTATCGGCTGCGGTCCGCAGAGACGCGGACCGCTTTGCCGAAAAACCTTATTTGTTTAGCTGATAATAGGCTTCATTCCAACGGAGTTCGTTGCGGAACTGGTGGATGTCTGTGTTCTTTCCGATCAGTGCGAACTCGATACCGGCCATGTCTGCGAAGTCGCGCATGTGCTCGGAGGTCAGGTTCTGGCTGTAGCCGGTGTGGTGGGCGCCGCCGGCATAGATCCAGGCAGAGCAGCCTGTCGCCATATCCGGGTAGGGTTTCCACAATACGCGGGCAACGGGCAGTTTGGGAAGGCTTTCCTTTGGCTTTACCGCCACTACTTCGTTGACGAGCATTCTGAAGCGGTTGCCCATGTCGACGATAGACGCATTAATGGCGGGGCCTGCCGCGGAGTTGAAGACCAGGCGAACGGGGTCGGCCTTGCCGCCGATACCCAGCGGATGGATCTCGCAATTCGCTGTTCCATCTGCGATGGATTCACAGATCTCGAGCATATGAGATCCGAGGACCAGGTTATTATTGGGTTCGAAATGGTAAGTGTAGTCTTCCATAAACGAGTTGCCGCCGGGGAGGCCGCTGCCCATTACTTTCATTGCGCGGACGAGGGCGGATGTTTTCCAGTCGCCTTCGCCAGCGAAGCCGTAGCCGCTGCCCATCAGGCGTTGGGCGGCGATGCCGGGCAGCTGGACCATGCCGTGGAGATCTTCGAAGGTATCGGTAAAGCCTTTGAAGCTGCCGGCTTCGAGGAAGTGGCGCAGACCCAGTTCGATGCGGGCTGCATCGCGAAGCGAATTGTGCTGGGCGCTGCCTTTCTTCAGGTTTTCGGCCAGGTTATATTTCTCGCCGTATTCCTTTACCAGGGTGTCGACTTCGGCATCCGAGACGCTCTTGACGACGTCTACGAGGTCACCGATGCCATAGGTATTGACGGAGTAGCCAAACTTCAGTTCTGCTTCCACCTTGTCGCCTTCGGTAACGGCGACGTAGCGCATGTTGTCGCCAAAGCGGGCGAATTTTGCGCCCTGCCAGTCGTGCCAGCCGGCGGCAGCGCGTGTCCATGCGTTAATGCGTTCAAGAACATTGGGATCCTGCCAGTGGCCCGTGACGACCTTGCGGTTGAGGCGCATGCGGCTGACCATGAAGCCAAATTCCCGGTCGCCGTGGGCGCTTTGGTTAAGGTTCATGAAGTCCATGTCGATGCTGCTCCATGGAATATCGCGGTTGAACTGTGTGTGCAGGTGAAGCAATGGTTTTTGAAGGATGCGCAGACCGCCGATCCACATTTTGGCGGGGGAGAAGGTGTGCATCCATGCGATGATGCCGATGCAGTTGGGTTTTGTATTGGCTTCCTGGCAGGTCTGGTAGATCTCTTCGGAGCTCTTTACAGTGGGCTTGAAGACGACGGTGACGGGGATCTGTTTTGCTTCGTTAAGCGCTTTGGCAATCGTTTGAGAGTGTTCGGCGACTTGTTTCAGCGTTTCTTCTCCGTAGAGGTGTTGGCTGCCGGTGACAAACCATACCTCGAGCTTTTTTAAATCCATTTGTGAGATGCTTTTGGGTTGAGCGGAGGCGAGCCTCTGCCGTTATGAATGAATTATCTGCGTTCGATGCGGCGCTGTGGGGTTGTTTGTCCCGTCAGCTGCTACGGATTACTGTCCGTAATACGAATTCGGGCCGTGTTTACGCAGGTAGTGTTTTTTGATCAGCGAATCTTTTAACCGGGGCGCGTCGTTGCGGATCTGTTCGGTGAGCAGTGCCATTTGTGCTATGCTTTCCAGTACGGCGCTGTTGTAGACTGCTTTTTCGGGTGTCTTGCCCCAGGTGAAGGGGGCGTGATTGCCGACCAGTATCATTTCGACTTCTTCGTAGCTGAGACCTTTGTCTCTGAAGGCGTTCATGATCTGGAAGCCGGTCTGGAACTCATAGTCGCCTTCGATCATTTCGTCGCTCATTGGCGGTGCGCAGGGGATGTCTACGGTGTTGTGGTCGGCGTGCGTTGTCCCGAAGATCGGGATGTCGCGCTGTGCCTGGGCCCATGCGGTGGCGTAGGTGGAATGCGTATGAGCGATACCGCCGATCTTTTCCCAATGCTTATATAATACCGCATGGGTAAGCGTGTCGGAGGAGGGACGGAGTTTTCCTTTTACCGTTACGCCTTCGTAGTCGACGATCACCATCTTTTCCGGTGACAGGTCTTCGTAAGGAACGCAGCTGGGTTTGATCGCAAAGACGGCCAGGTCGCGGTCGACGGCGCTGACGTTACCGAAGGTAAAGAGGACGAGGCCTAGTTTGGGCAGCTGTTTGTTGGCTTCGTATGCTGCCTCCTGGATGTGGGTGTATTTACTCATGATAGGGGATTAGTGATCCTGGGTTGTTGATACGATGTATTCTCCGAGTGCGGCATATTTCTTAAATCGTTCTGCATAGACCGGAGCCCTTGCAGGGTCAGGTGTATAGGTTGCGTCGAAGCCTTGTCCGATGGCGTTCATCGCGTCTTCTACCTTTGGGTAGAGGCCTGCGGCGGTGGCGGCGAACATGGCCGCGCCGAGTGCGCAGGTTTGTTCCGAGCTATGGATGCGGATGGGCATGTTCATGATATCGGCCATCATCTGCATGATGAAGGGCGCTTTTTTTGCTACGCCGCCAAGGCCGATGAGTCCTTTTACGGTTACTCCTTCCCGGTTGAAGCGGTCTACGATGGCTTTTGCGCCAAAGCAGGTGGCTTCGACGACGGCTCTGAAGATGCGGGGGGCGTCGCTGCCGAGGTTGAGGCCGGCGATTGCGCCTTTGAGCAGCTGGTTGGCGTCGGGTGTGCGGCGGCCGTTGAACCAGTCGAGCGCCAGTTCCGAATTATTGTCGATGGGAAGCGCTGCGGCTTGTTTACTGAGTTCCGGGATGATATTATCTATGATGGCATTGGCCTGATCGGGTGTGAGTCCGGAGGCGGGTTGTTTGAGCGGCCATGCAAGTATGTTACGGAACCAGGCGTAGGCGTCGCCAAAGGCGGACTGGCCTGCTTCCATGCCCATCATACCGGGGATTACCGAGCCGGGGACCTGGCCGCAGATGCCTTTTACGAGGATGCCTTTTACTTCATCCAGCGGGGCGACGAGCATGTCGCAGGTCGAAGTGCCCATCACCTTGGAGAGGTGGTAGGGTTCGATCTGGCCGCCGACGGCGCCCATATGGGCGTCGAAAGCACCCACTCCGACGTGGGTGTCTTTGGGCAGACCGAGCCGGTCGGCCCATTCGGCAGAGAGCGTTCCTGCGGAGGTGTCTGAAGTATAGGTCTTTTCGAAAAGCCTTTTGGTGAATCCCTGCAGCAGGGGATCGAGCGAGGTCCAGAAGTCATCGGGGGGAAGTCCGCCGAATTCTTCGGCCCAGAGGGCCTTGTGACCTGCGGCGCAGACGCTTCGTTTCATTTCAGAGACGTGTTTGCCGCCGGTGAGCAGGAAGGGGATCCAGTCGCAGTGTTCGACCCAGGAGTAGCAGGCCTTTCTAACCGATTCGTCTACGCGAAGTGTATGGAGCAGCTTTGACCAGAACCATTCCGAGGAATAGATACCGCCGACGAACTGCAGGTAGTTGGTGTCGAAGGTTGCTGCGTGTGCGTTGATCTGTGCCGCCTCTTTTGTTCCGGTGTGGTCTTTCCACAGGACGAACATCGCGTTTGGATTTTCTTCGAAGCCGGGCAGGAGGCTGAGGGGCGTTCCTGATTCGTCGACTGCGATGGGTGTGGAGCCTGTCGTGTCGATGGAGATCGCTTTTACATTGGCGGCAACGTCTGCGCCTGCTTTTTGGAGGCAGGTGCGGATGGTGTATTCGAGTCCTTCGACATAGTCGAGGGGATGCTGACGAAATTGATTACCGGCAGGGTTGCAATAGCGGCCTTCCTTCCAACGGGGATAATAGTATACTGCGGATGCGAGTTCGCTGCCGTCGGCAGCGTTGACGAGGAGGGACCGGACCGAGTCGGTACCGTAGTCCACTCCGATGACAAAGCTTTCTTTTTTCATATAGCTGATGCGCTGTTGCGCTTTGCGTGATACCGCCTTTTTGATCGGGGCGGAATGAATGTCAAAATAACATTTATTTTTTTGTATGCGGAAAAAAAATATCGGAGGTGCTGCTGGCTTTATTCGTCCAGCGCGGGGGAGGGTTTATCCGGGAAGGCGCGCGAGGACGGGGGCGTGGGGGTGCGGAATAGCTGGAGCGCGCGTTGCGGGAGGACGGGCATGGCGGGGCCGGGGAATGTGAAGTGTTGAAGGAGGACGCCGGGGCATGGCGGCCGGCTGATTGCGCGGACTGGGGAGGTGCAGAATAGCTGGAGCACGCGTTGCGGTGGGCGCGGGCCCATCGGTTGCATGCTGGTTGTGCGGCGGGCTGCTCGTTGCGGGGGACACGGGGCGGTACGGGGGTGTCCCGGGATGGATGCAGGGTATTTGCGTTTGAGTTGATGTGGTGTGTGGGCTGATGTTGGCGTTTGGTTGCACGGGGCCGCCGGTTGTGCGATGGGGTGGAGGCGCGGAGTACCTGGAGCGCGCGTTGCGGATGTGCGGGCCACAGGTTGCATGCTGGTTGTGCGGCGGGCTGTGCGATATGGAAGGATGCGGGCGGGCTTGCTGCCGGGTCGAAAAGCCTCTGGCGGAAACGCCCCATCGGGAGGTATTTCCACACGATACAATAAATAATGACCATTAGGGACGAATCTGTCTTTCGTCGCTGATAGTTATGCCTGCCTGGGGCATTCCTTCATCTTCCATGTATAGCGGGGTCCGGTAGATTTGTTGACCGATAATGGTAAAAAGCCTGCAGTGAATGGGTGATTAGTTACCGAAACGGTATTTGATTTGATAAACCAGGAAAAGGAAAAATAGCGTTTGGACTGGAAAAATTCTTGCTGTCTTTAAGAAAATCAGGGGAATACATTTGTTTCCCCCGATATATTAGTTTTTATAAAATGCCAGAGCCATAACCAAAAATTTACTGTCGAGCGTAAGATACGTAAAAATTATTTTATGATACATTATACTGAATAAAAAATATCAATGGCGTATCTGAAAAACTTGGAAGAGATTGATTTATAGAAGTTTATATTCAATTTGATGCACCAGTTATAAAAGAAATAGCCTAAATTGTCTTGCCCCTCAAACCGCTGGAAGAAAAATGGAAAACAAGATTAAAATAAATCGCATCAAAGCTGTCTTAGCAGAAAAAGATATATCGCATAAAGAACTGGCGATCAGAGTGGGTATTGCGCCCAACAGCGTTACACGAATCTGCAACAACGAATTCCAGCCGACTTTAAAACTCCTGCGTGAGATCGCGCTTGCTCTCGATGTAGATATCCGGGAGCTCCTTATTCCGACACGTAATCCCTGATCGGATTGTCTTATTTGGGCGACTACGATCTTTCATGATTATTTTTGATGGGTCTTTGCGTTTATCCGCTTATTGGCTGGAGAAGGCCTTCATTTTGGAGGTTTATTGCTGCCGCAAAGTTATCGACCGCAAAATGTGGAACGCGGGTACCTGCTGGGGGCGGGTCAACGGATGTGTCCGGGTGGCTGCGGAGAGCGGGGGGCTGCTGCGCCCGGAGGTGGGAAGACAGGTGTCTAGCGCGGAGTTGAGCCTTGGTGCTACTCTGCTGCGGCCGGAGGTGGGATGATGGGTGTCGAGTGCGGAGTTGAGCCTTGGTGCTGCGCTGCTGCGGCTGGGGGTGGGATGATGGGGGGTCGAGTGCGGAGTTGAGCCTTGGGCTGCGCTGCTGCAGGCGGCGGGCAGGGGAATATTCGGGGAGAGGGTTTATGTTCAGAATTTAATTCTTGTTTGATGATTTATTTGGAATTTAATTCTGAATATGCCTATCTTTAGTGTAAACTAATCGCAATGGAAGTCACGCTGGATAATATTGACCTTCGCATTCTCGAACTCATGCAGGCAAATGCCCGTATCTCGAATGTCGATATGGCCAAGCAGTTGGAAATGGCGCCTTCTGCGGTACTCGAACGGGTGAAGAAGTTGGAGAACAAGAAAGTTATCCGCGGGTACTCGGCCAGTATTGATCCAGTCCATGTGGATCAGAAGCTGCTGGCCTTTATTTTTATCCGGACCAATGAACCAATGGGTTGCAGCGTCTCTGGGCCGGCTCTTGCAAAGATCCCTGAAGTGCAGGAAGTGCATAGTATTGCAGGAGAAGATTGTTTTCTGGTGAAGGTACGCACGACCGATTCCGCTGCCCTTATCGCGTTGATGCGAAATGAATTTGGAAAGATCCCTGGTGTTCAGTCTACAAAAACGACCATCGTACTTGAAACCGTAAAAGAAGAACAGAAGATCCAGATTCCCACTTTTAAAAAATAATCATATGACACCTTCAAGCAGGTCTGCATCTGCCACTCAGGTAGTTGTAGCCTTCGCCGTCCTGTACATTGTATGGGGTTCGACTTATTTTGCCATACGCGTGGCGGTCGGGCATATCCCGCCGTTGATTGTCGGCTCTATCCGCTTCATTATCGCCGGTGCGATGATGCTGACATGGTGCGCATGGAAAAAGGAAAAGATCTTTTCCTGGAAGTATATCAAGCCCGCTGCCATCAGTGGCTTTTTTGTCTTGTTTATTGGCAATGGCGGTGTGATGTGGGGTGAGCAGTATCTGCCAAGCAGTCTGGCTGCTATCGTCGTTGCGGGTTCGCCGCTCTGGTATGTGGTGTTGGACTATTCTAAATGGTCGGAGAATTTGCGCAGTAAGGAAACTTTGATCGGTCTGCTGGTTGGTTTTGGCGGGATGTTCCTGCTTTTCGGAGAAGGGCTTTTTGGTAAGGGTGTCCCGGCGGCTGACCACATGACGGCGGCAGTGCAGGGACAGCAGGCGCTGGCTGGCGCGGGAGGAGTTGCGGATAGTGTTGCGGGGGCTGTCGCAGCAGGGCATGCGGGGTCGGCTTTGCAGGAGGCCGTGAATGGTGCGGGTACTGCATCGGGACACATGGTGCTTGTGGCGATGGGCGTTTTGTTGTTGTCTTCCGTATGCTGGGTAGCGGGCGCGCTTTACTCTAAATACAAGTCAACGGCGCCTTCGACCTGGGTGAATGCGGGATGGCAGATGTTTGCCGCCGGGATGGTTTTTATACCGGCCAGTGCGGCCAGGGGCGAGTTCCGGCATTTTCATCTCAGCGATACGACACCGGCTGCCTGGATGGGCGTCGCTTATCTCGTCACCTTTGGTTCGCTGGCCGGCTATAGTTCTTTTGCCTGGCTGATGCAGAACCGGCCGGCCACCCAGGTTAGCACATATGCCTATGTGAATCCGGTTGTGGCGGTATTGCTGGGCGTGTTGTTTGCCGGGGAGCATTTGTCGCTGCTTCAGCTGCTGGGGCTTGGCGTCATCCTGGTCAGTGTGCTGCTGATCAACCTGAGCAAGTACAGGAGTGCGGCCGCGCAAAAGAAGGCTTCCCGGTCCGTAGAGGCAGGGACGGAGACGTTGGCGAAGGGGTGAATAAGCGGGAGGCGGGGCGGTAATACGCAGTTTCTTGGTTTATTATATGTATATAGCTTATATATTGTTGTCGTTTTCTACAGAATTCCGCCAAAAAGCGCAATTATTTGGTAACTTGGACGCGGTAAGGAACTAGGTTCCTTTGCAAAAAACCGTCCATGGATTACAGTAGTATTTTAGAACAGGCGCAGCATTACGTCCGGTCTTTTTATGAGGCACATGTCGACGATAAGTTGATCTATCACAACGCAAAGCATACCGAAATGGTGGTGGATGCTGCTGCCCGTATCGGCCAGCATTATCAGCTGAGTGATGTCGACTTTTTTATCGTCAACGTCGCCGCCTGGTTTCACGATATCGGTTATCTCACCGGTGAAGCCCAGAACCATGAAGAAAGGGGGGCCAGAATGGCTCAATCCTTTTTGGAAGGGGTTGGGGTTGATAAGCGGGTCATAGAATCGGTCAGCCGCTGTATCGTTGCCACGCAGCTGCCACAGCGGGCGGTTGGCCTGGTCGAGCAGATCGTCTGTGATGCGGACCTGTTTCACCTGGGGACGGACGACTTTAGCGAACGCAACAAGCTGATGCGTAAAGAGGCGGAGGCGATGAGTCACAAAAAGATCTCCAAGGACGAATGGAGACGCGGCACGATCCGTCTGCTGGAAAGTCACCAGTATTATACGGATTACTGCAGGGTGTTGCTGGGTGAGAAACAGCATGAGAACCTGATGAAGCTAAAGGCGAAGGAGCCGGAACCGGACGGCAATCCTATCGAAGATCTGCTGCGCGAGCATGGTATGGGTGATCTGACGCCGGAAAAGCAGCAGTTGACGGCAAAGGAAAAGAAGAAAAAAGATCCGGGAAGGGGTATCGACACGGTCTTTCGTATCACCTCCAATAATAATCAGAAACTCAGCTCGCAGGCTGACAGCAAGGCTCATATCCTGATCCAGGTCAACTCCATCATTATTTCGGTATTGTTGAGTTTGCTGCTCCGGAAGATCGAGGATCACACCAACCTGGAGATCCCGGCGATCATCCTGCTTTCGGTCAACCTGGTGACTATTATCTTTTCTATCCTGGCTACAAGACCGCATATCCCTGAGGGGACCTTCAATAAGGAGGATCTTGACAACAAAAAGGTCAATCTGTTGTTTTTTGGTAACTTCTATCGTATGACCCTGGAAGAATATGCGGGAGGGATGCTGATCATGATGGACGATAAGGATTTTTTGTATGGCAGTCTTATCCGGGATGTTTATTATCAGGGCATCGCGCTTGGAAAGAAATACCGCTGGCTGCGGTTGTCCTATAATGTGTTCATGTATGGGCTGATCGCTTCTGTTATTGCCTTTGTGATCGCGGCCCTTGTCTATACTCCTAAATGAAACGCTTAGCTTTATCGATGCAGAATTCGGTTATTCATATTATAAAAGAACTTGAGGGCGCTGAGCAGCTGGAAAGCTGTTTGTCGTTTAAGGGATTTGTCAACTTTCTAAAGGAGAGACTGCCTTATGAGAAGACGATGAAGTCCCGTTTTCTTGAATTTGTTATTCATACGTTCGAGCAGCGGCTACAGGGGAAGGAAACGTTTGAGCTGGACGAAATGTCGCAGTATACGGATCTGATGGAGTTGATCTATACCTGTGTGTTTCCGGTGCTCGCCGATGAGAAAAAGAAGCTGTGGGCTCTTTCGGTGCCGGTGTCGCCTGTATTCATTTATGGGACGGAGGCGCTTTACAACCTGCTCCGTGATCCTATCAGCAAGGCCAGCAAGGCTTGTATGATGGAGCATCGGCATGTCCGCAAAAAGCTGAATTATCAGCACGTCTATTCCATCATCCTGAAGGCGCTTTACAATATTGAATTTCCTTCCGGCCCAAGCATTATCCGCAGCTGGGTCAATGAGGCGACGGGGCTTTCGAGTTTTTATAAACTCATTATCGATACGCGGTTTGTGGAGGTGCTGCCAAAGGGACCTTTACCGGATATCGATCCCCAGTTGTTCAATTCGCATCTTAGTGCGAACGAGATCGTCGAATGGCTGAAGGTGCATGTGCCGTTGACGAGCTTCCGGTTCGAAGGGATCACCGCGTTGACGATGGTGGATGTGACGGTAGATTATGTTGTCGAAAGCATCAAGAATATTATTCTGAGTCCTGTTACGGATTGTGAAATGGGCAGCCACCAGGAGGAGGTCATTCACTATCTGAAGATCCTGGGTGGAAGCAACGATATCAATTTTGGGCTGCTGCCTTTTCTGAAGGTCAACGATAAGCCTGTTTTTTCTTCTGAGATCTGTCATCATAGCGTAATGGCTGCAGCCGTGGAGGATGAGTCGAGAACACAGGAGACTTATCTGGCCCTGGTAGAAAATTACTTTGCCGACCCCAAGCTGGTCGTCTATGAGTCCGTTCCCACAAAGCTGCAAGGCGAACCTGCATTTCTTGAGGCGTTGCGGCATGACGATATACATGCTTATGGTCTTGTGCCTGTCTATAACAACAACGAGCTGGCTGGCGTACTGGAGGTTTCTTCGCATAAGGAAGGACTGGTAGACAGCGATCTGTTGTCGAGACTGGAGGGGGTGTTGCCCTTGCTGGCTCAGTTACTGGTGCAGACCATCGATAGGTTTGACGAACGGATCAACGCAATAGTTAAAGAGAATTTTACCTCGATCCAGCCAGCGGTAGAATGGAAGTTCAATGAAGCAGCCTGGCATTATGAGCGCAAGCTGCAGTTGGGAGAGCCGACGCCATTGATGGAAACGATCTACTTTAAAGACGTCTATCCGTTGTATGGGGCTATCGATATCCGAAATTCCACTATCGAGAGGAATAGCGCGTTGCGGAAGGATCTTCAAGTGCAGTTCTCGGTGCTGACGGCTACGCTGGAATCGCTGAAAGAAGCGGTCAGTCTGCCGCTGCTGGAAGAGTTGCTTTACCAGTCCCGGAAGTGGGAGCGGGGTATTGCCGGGGCCTTGACGACCGCCGATGAGATGAATCTTTCTTTTTTCCTGAAAGACAAGGCGGGTGTATTCTTTAATCATTTTAAGGAGAGCCGGCCAGATGTAGCGTATCTGATCCGGCCTTATCTGGAAGCTATCGATGAACAGGATGGGATCGCCTTCAGGCATCGCCGGGAATTGGAAGAGTCCATCCAGCTTATTAATAAAACGATCAGCCGTCACCTGGACAAGGGGGCGGAAGAGATACAAAAGTCTTACCCGTCTTATTTCGAAAAGTTCAGAACGGACGGGGTTGAGTATGATATTTATATCGGGCAGGCAATAGCGCCGGATCATCCTTTCGATCTGTTGTATTTGCGCAACCTCCGGCTTTGGCAGTTGCATTCGATGGCAACCATCGCCCGTCTTACGCATGCGTTATTACCGCAAATGCCCGAACACCTGCAGACCACCCAGCTTATCTTTGTTCATTCGGCGGCTATCGATATCAGCTTCCGCAAGGATGAGAGGCGATTCGATGTCGAGGGTGGGTACAATATCCGTTACCAGGTCGTAAAGAAGCGGATCGATAAGGTCCATGTGCTCGAAACCAATGAGCGGCTGACGCAGCCCGGTATGATCGCCATCATTTATTTTAATGACAGGGAGGCGGAGGAGTATGCGGGGTATATCAAGTACCTGCAGGAGCAGGGTATGCTGCACTCGGAAGTGGAGCATCTCGAACTCGAGGAGTTGCAGGGGGTGAGCGGCTTACGGGCTTTGCGCGTCGCGGTTAAATGGTAATTCTTCAAATTTCACGATGATAAAGCGTCTTGTTCTTGTCCTCCTGGGGATGGCGGCCCTGTCCGGCTGCTATCATGCGCCGCCGGTGATCTCTCCGCCGGGGTATGACCTTGCCAGTCCCACAAAGTTTGTGGTCAGCGAGGTACTGCATGAAATTTCGGGGATCGTCTTTCTGAAAGGGAATCCGGATTCGATGTATGCGATAGAGGATGAGGCGGGCAAGCTCTTTTATTTCCACCTGGGCGACAACAAGTATCCTTATTGGCGATTTGGAAGGAGTGGAGATTATGAGGACGTCACTATCCTCAATGGGAACGAGTTTGTGGTTTTGAGGAGCGACGGCAGCCTGTATGCTTTTCCTACGAGCACGGACCCGCGCGGCAAGGAAGGGCATGACAGCATCGTAAAGATCTATGAGCATATTCTTCCGAAGGGGGAATACGAGGGGCTTTATGGAGATGACAGCGGGAAGCTGATCGCTTTGTGTAAGGATTGCCCGATAGATGACCAGCGCGACGAGGTATCGGCTTATACGCTGAAGCATCAGGGTGGGGGCGATCTTGCCATAGCCGATCATTTTCTCATCGATGTCCCCCAACCGCTGCGTAAGCAGCAGAAGCACAGGGACAAATTCCATCCATCCTGTCTGGCCCGTCATCCCTTGACCCATGAATGGTATATCATTTCTTCGGTCAACAAGGTGCTGGTGATCTGTGACGACAAGTGGAAGGTGAAGGGCTTTTATTCTCTCGACCCCATTTTGTTCAAGCAGCCGGAGGGATTGGCGTTCGACCGGGCCGGCAATATGTACGTATCGAATGAGGGGCACGGCGGCAATGCCAACGTGCTGTTGTTTCCATATAAGCAATAACAATATCACACATACTTATGAGAAGAGGACTACGAATCATTAGCCTGATCTTTATCGCCATTGCCTGGCTTCCGGCCGTCAATGGTCAGACTGATCCAGTCACTCAGCGGGTGTTCCTGGTAGGGGATGCCGGAGAGCTGCACGATGGTCATCATCCTGTCTGTGACTGGCTGAAGCAGCATGTGGATTGGAACGACAGCAGCAATGTGCTGGTTTACCTTGGAGACAATATTTATCCGATGGGTATGCCTTCCGATGGTAAGCCGGGTAAAGCCGAAGCTCAAAAGATAATGGACTACCAGGTCTCAGTCGTTGCCGGGAAGAATGCGCGGGCTTTTTTTGTGCCGGGAAATCATGACTGGAGGGAAGGCAGGGTCGGCGGTCTGCAGCAGGAGCTGAACGAGGAAGCGTATCTCGCTTCGCTCAACCTGCCCAATGTCACCATGCTTCCCGGGGGCGGTTGTCCCGGACCGATATCGGTGCAGGTGGGGGAGAAGATCGTTCTTGTTGGTATGGACAGCGAATGGTGGCTGGAAAATCCCGGTGAAAGACCGGGGGTGGAGTCTGCCTGTGACTGTAAGGATCCCAAAGCGATCATCAATGGTTTGAAGGATATCATTAGTACTTATCCCGATAAGTTGATCCTTATCGCGATGCACCATCCGATGTATTCACATGGGGAGCATGGCGGATATTATACGATCAAGCAGCATATATTTCCTTTGACCGATCTGAAGTCGGGTCTTTGGGTTCCCTTGCCGCTGATCGGGTCGATCTATCCTATCGGGCGCAGCGTTTTCGGAAATGTCCAGGACTTGCCAAACCCCCGCTACAAAGACCTGCGGGAGCAGATCCAAAGCGTTATTGCCGGGCATTCCAATGTGGTGCATGTGGCGGGGCACGAGCATACGTTACAGCTGTTGCAGCATGACAGCGTGTATTATGTAGTCAGCGGCGCCGGGTCAAAGGAGACGCGGGTAAAGATGGGGAAATATTCGCTGATGGCCAAAGAGGCGAAGGGGTTTGCGGTGGTGGAGATGCATGCCAGCGGCAGGTCAGAAATCAAGTTCTATACGGTTGATGCAAAAGATATCGATCAGGCTTTTTATGTGGCGGCGGTACCGCAGCTGATCTCGCACGTGGACACAGGTGCTATCGTCGCTAATTTTCCCGATTCGGTAACGGCTGCGGCTGACAGCGAGTTCCTGGCCAGCGGTTTTAAGAAATGGCTGTTGGGAAAGAATTACAGAAAGGAATGGTCGATCCCTGTCAGGGCAAAGGTTTTTGATCTGACGGGCTGGACGCCTTTGCAGCGTGGCGGCGGCAACCAGACGCGTTCTCTGCGGATGCGCGGCCCTGATGGAAAGGAATGGGTAATCCGGGGCGTTAAAAAGTATGTGACTGAGAATGCGCTGCCTGTCGCGATACAGGGCGACCAGTTGGTAATGGACCTGGTGACGGATGGCGTTTCGGCTTCTTATCCTTATGCCGCGTTGTCGGTACCGCCGCTGGCCACGGCTTTGGATGTACCGCATGCTAATCCGTCGCTGGTTTATATACCGGATGATCCGAGGCTGGGCAGGTTCAGGGCAGACTATGGCAATTTGTTTGCTTTTATCGAGGAGCGCGAGCCGGGTAATGGGAAGAAGACCTATAATATGGACGATCTGGAAGTAAAGCTTAAGAAGGACAACGACTATACGATCGATCAGGCAAAGGCTTTGCGTGCCCGTCTGCTGGATATGTTAGTAATGGACTTCGATCGCCATGAAGACCAGTGGCGCTGGGAACTGGATGAGACGGGGAAGACGAAGTACCTGTCGCCTGTCCCGCGTGATCGTGACCAGCCCTTTTTTATCAATTCGGGTGTCATTCCCTATATCGTCGGCAGCGCCTGGGCTGCTCCGCAGCTGCAGGGTTTTAAACCAAAGGCGCGTAATATCAGGACGTTTAATTTCAATGCGCGCAACTTCGATCACAATTACCTGAACGAGTTGACGGCGCAGCAATGGCGTACAGACGCGGAATATGTATTGTCAAAGATGACGGGCCCGCTGATCGACAGTGCGCTTTATTTGCAGCCTCGGCCGCTGAGGCCTTATGCGATGAATTCCATTATCGCCAAGCTGAGGGAAAGAAAGAAGTACTACCTGTCGGATATGATGGAATATTATCGTTTCCTGGCGCGGCAGGTGAGTATTTATGGCAGCGACAAGGAAGAGTTGTTTGATGTGGATCGAAAAGGGGATTCTGTAACGGTGACGATGTCGAAGATCGGGAAGGATGGGGACGTAGGTCGGGTATTGTATCATAGAGTATTCCTATCGGGTGAGACGAAGGAGGTCAGATTATATGGCCAGGGTGGTGACGATAAGTTCCATGTACATGGTGATGGAGGCGGTTCGGTCGTGGTGCGGATCATCGGCGGACCGGGCAATGACGATTATAAGAATGAGGCAACTTCGGGGGCAGGGAAGACAAAGATCTATGATCTGAGTACTGAAAAGAATACATTCGAAGGCGATGGACATTACAGGGAATTTCTTTCCAAAGATCCTTCGGTCAATGCGGTGAATAAGCTTGGGTTCAAGTACAATGTGCTGACGCCGATGGTTGACGTGGGCTATAACCCGGATGACGGGGTGTTGCTTGGTCTTGGATTCCGTTATGTAGCGCAGGGCTTTCATAAGGACCCGTATAAGTTGATGCACAATCTGACGGCAGAACATGCGTTGGCGACAAAGGCTTATGCTTTTAAGTATTTGTTCGATGCGACGCATGTGATCGGGTCACTGGATTATCTTATTCATGCCAGTGTTCGTGCTCCGGAAAACACGATCAATTTCTTTGGATTCGGAAATGAAAGCGTTTATCTGAAGGATACGAAAGAAGGGGTGCGTTATTATCGGGCCCGTTTTAACAGCTATGATGCGGATATGCAATTGCGGAAACGTTTTGGGACAGTCTTCTCGCTTGCTGCCGGTCCCGTCTTTCAATATTTCTCGATGGACAGCGCCGACAACAAGGATCGGTTCATCAATCAGACGGCTATTAATGGCTTAGACAAGGCCACGCTTTATGATCACCGTACTTATGCAGGTGGAAGGGCGACGGCTATTGTCGACAGCCGTAATAACAAGATCATGCCTGGCCGGGGTATCTTCTGGGAAACGCAGTATAGTAATCTGGGCGGTTTGAATGATAACAGTCATCACTATTCCCAGTTAAATTCAGAGTTCTCGTTCTTCCTGAGTTTCAACTCCCGTCAGAATGTTGTGATCGCCAACAGGGTTGGATGGGGTAGAACGTTTGGAAATTATGAGTTCTACCAGGCGCAGTTCCTGGGGGGGACGGAGAATCTGAGGGGGTATCGTAAATACCGCTTTGCGGGCGACGAGGCCGCATTCCACAATATTGATCTTCGGATAAAGCTGGCGCAGTTTCAGACTTATTTCTTCCCGGGTTCTCTTGGCCTGACCTTATTCAATGACGTGGGGCGTGTCTGGCAGAAGGGCCAGTCCAGTGACGAGTGGCATGACGGTTATGGCGGTGGGTTGTGGATCAGTCCGCTGTCCAAGTTTGTGTTTAGCGCTAACTATGCGAGGGGTTCGGATGGCGGGATCGTATTGTTGAAGTTGGGATATCAGTTTTAGGTAAAGGCCGTCCTGGTGGGGCGGCAAAGAGAAACGAAAAGGCCGCGGTTGAAAACCGCGGCCTTTTCGTTTAAGATATATTGCGTATCGCTTAGAGGCGAGTTACAACTGTGTTTTCGGTCAGGGTCTTGCTTACTTCGAAGGTGCGAACGATTTCACCGTTTGCGCTGCGGATGATGAAAGTAGGGCGGAATTCCGTATCCGTGTTCTGGAACAGAACAGATTTAGAGAAGTGAGCTTCGGAGAACTGTTGGTTAAAGATCACGTCACCGTTGTCGTTCTTGATGATCAGGTTGAACTTTTCAGAAGTAGGGTTTTCGAATTCCACTTTGAAACGGATGCTTGTTTCGGAAGTGCCCTGGTACTTTACAGAAACTTGTTCTTCGGTCAGGGTTGATTTCTTTGTGTCTACGCCGCCGCCATTAGCGAGGGTAGAAGTAGGGTTGCTAACAAATACTACAACGGTAGCGATTACAACTGCGAGTGTTTTTACAAATTTGGTGTTCATAACTTTATATAATTATTTATTTTACTGTATTGTTCGTATGGCGGAGCAAGCGGTGCGACTTGAGTAGTGATTTTCAGAAGTGGTCGCTATCATCTGAATTGTTACACAAATTTAGGTTTGATTTCAGGCTGTTGCAAACCCAGTTTTACAGGTTTTTATTATGCCAAATAGGAATGGGAGGTTCTTAAATGATTGGTTTTAACCTGTTTGTAGCTTTATTTTTCATGATAACCAAGCACTTTTTGGGGTGTAATTCTTCTCTATTAGTCTATTGGATTAGGGGGTAAATAGGAGGGGAAATGTGTTTTCCGGCTTTTTGGACCAGGGCATTAGGGTCGAAAGCAGGCGTTTGAGCAAGGAAGGGTGCTGCTAATGTTACCGGAAAATTATCAAATATTGTATATTTTAATATGATGTGCCGCCGCTGCGCACGGCGGATCGCGCAGTATCGTTGTCGGCGTTAGGACTGAGCGGAGTATCGGGCAAGTTTGCTTAGACCTTGCGGTGGATGGAGGAGTCGCGGATGATGAGCTCGCTGCGGACGATGATGGTGTCCATGGTGGTTGCAGCGGGTTTTTTTTCCAGTTGGGCGATGAGGCTTTGGGCTGCTTTTTCGCCCATTTCTTCTCCGGGGTAGTCGATGGTGGTCAGTTTGGGTTGAACTATTTTGGAGATGGCGTCGTTGTTGAAGCTGACGATGGCAATGTCTTCCGGAACGCGGAGTCCGCCGTCTTTTATGGCTTGCTGGAAGACTGCGGCAAAGAAATCATTTGTAATAAACACCCCATCCGGTTTCGTGGGCATGGACAGGATATCCCTGGCGGTCTTCAGCGCGGCTGCTTCGCTCAGGTCATTGACAAAGAGCAGGTTTGCGTCATAGTGAAGGCCATAGTCGTGCAGGGCTTGTTTATAGCCTTTGAGGCGTCCGGCGTAGACGTTGCGGCTGAGGCTTGCTGTTATATGGGCGATCCGGCGGCAGCCTTGTGCGGCCAGGTGTGCGGTTGCTTCGAATCCCGCTTTGACGTTGTCGATGATCACTTGTGTGCCGTAGGCGAAGTCTTCGACGCGGTCAAAGAAGACGACGGGAATCCCTTTTTGTACAAAGGGTTCGAAGTGTCCCATGTCGGTGGTGTCGAAGGCGAGGGAGGCGATGAGGCCGTCTACGCGCTGGTGGAAGAGGTTGTGTACGTTGGCCGCTTCCTTGCGATAGGTTTCGGAGGAGTGGGCGATGATGAGATGGTAGCCGGCTTCGGTGGCTACTTTTTCAATACCGGCGAGGACGCTGCTGATGAACTGGCTTTTCAGTTCATGGACGATGATGCCGATGGTATTGGTCTTTTGTTTGCGCAGGTTGCTGGCGAAGCTGTTGGAGCGGTAGCCCATTTCCCGGGCGGTGTCGTTTATCCGTTGGCGGGTCTTTATGTTGATAGCCGGGTGATCTTTTAGTCCTCTACTAACCGTGGCGGGGGACAGCCCCAGAACTTCTGCAATATCGTATATGGTGATTTCCTTTTTGTCCGTCATGATTCTAAAGTCGTCAATTGTCTTTGGATAACCTAAAAAATGTGCTTTTAAAAAAACAATTGCAACCGATTGCAATATCAAAAAAGCATCTTATATTTATCCCCGGATAGCGCCATATGAATGCGTCGTCGGTTGCAAAGCCGTCGGGGTGGTTTGGATGGACTGCTTGTCTGGCAACGCAAAATCAGGACTTGGATTCGAGTCCCGGCGGGATCAAACAAAACATCATGTTATTATTAGGCATTGACCTTGGAACGTCTTCGATAAAAGTAGCAGTCACCGATTCTGCTACGCATAAAGTACTTGCTACAGCGCAGTTTCCCGATACAGAAGCCACAATTATAAGTCGTCAGCCTGGCTGGGCGGAGCAGTCCCCGGACCTCTGGTGGGATTATGTCCGGCAGGCGATCCTTCGTGCGCATGCCAGCGGTGCGTATGATCCTGCCGATATCGGCGCGATTGGTATTGCCTATCAGATGCATGGGCTGGTGTTGGTGGACAGGGGCCAGAAGGTTTTGAGGGATAGTATTATCTGGTGTGACAGTCGGGCGGTGCCTTATGGGGATAGGGCTTTCGCGGCGATTGGCCAGCGGCGCAGCCTGGACCGGCTGCTGAATTCTCCCGGCAATTTTACCGCGGCAAAGCTGGCCTGGGTAAAGGAGAATGAGCCGGCGGTTTATGCCCGGATCGACAAGATCCTGTTACCGGGAGATTTTATCGCTTTGCGGTTGACGGGTGAAGCGACGACGCATATCTCTGCCTTATCGGAGGGGATCTTTTGGGATTTTGCGTCGAATAGTTTGTCGGAGGATGTGTTCCACTTTTTTGGTTTTGACAAAGCATTGATACCGGAGATCCGGCCTTTGTTTTCGCGTCATGGCGGGGTGAAGACCGATGTGGCTGCGCCTCTTGGGCTTAAGGCTGGCATACCGGTCAGTTATAAGGCGGGGGATCAGCCGAACAACGCGCTTTCTTTGAATGTGCTGGAGCCGGGTGAGGTGGCTGCGACGGCTGGTACTTCGGGGGTGATCTATGTGGTGAGCGATAAGGCTACCTATGATCCCCAGTCGAGGGTTAACAGTTTTGCGCACGTGAATTACACGCCGGAGAGTACGCGGGTTGGAGTGTTGCTTTGTATCAATGGAACGGGTATACTTAACCGATGGATAAGGGATTTGACAGGGGGCCCGGGGGGGTGGGATTATGCGAGGCTGAACGCCGCGGCGGCGGCTATTGCTGCGGGGAGTGCGGGTTTGAAGATACTGCCTTTTGGCAATGGTGCGGAGCGCATTTTTCACAATCGTATTATTGGCGCGCAGTTGCTGGATGTCGACCTCAACGTTCATGGGGCGGCGCATATTTATCGGGCGGGGCAGGAAGGGATTGCTTTTTCTTTCCGCTATGGGTTGGATATCATGCGCGAGAATGGGATGCAGCCTTCCGTTATCCGTGCGGGTAAGGCCAACATGTTCCTGAGTTCCGTTTTTACGGAGGCGTTTGTCAATGCAACGAATGTCCCTGTCGAATTGTATAACAGCGATGGCAGCGTTGGCGCTTCGCTTGGGGCTGGTATTGGAGCGGGCGCCTTTGCCAGTGCAAAGGAGGCGTTTGCCGGGTTGAAGCCTTTGCAGCTGGTGGAGCCGAGGGATGCAACGGTTTATGAAGGGTTGTACCAGGAATGGAGGGAGAAGCTGGACAAGTTTCTGAAATAGGGCACGGCGGATGGGAGTGGGGCCACGGCGTTACGTAGAAGTGCAGGGGATGGCCAATTGGTGAGTCGGGTTGGGTTGGAGTTAGTCGAGGCGGGCGTTGATTAATTCTTATAAAATATAAACATATACGTTATGGCAGTCATCACAGGTCAAAAAGAATTCTTTAAAGGAATAGGGCAGATAAAATACGAAGGTCCAAAGACGGATAATCCGCTGGCTTATCGCTGGTATGATGCGAACAAGGTTGTTGCGGGCAAGACAATGAAAGATCATCTGCGGTTTGCGGTGGCTTACTGGCATTCCTTTGTCGGTAATGGCGCTGATCCTTTTGGCGAGCCTACGCACCTGTATCCCTGGAATGAGAAAAGTGATCCGGCGGGAAGGGCAAAGGATAAGATGGATGCAGCCTTTGAATTTATCACGAAGCTTGATCTGCCCTATTATTGTTTTCACGACGTAGACGTCGTGGATTATAGCAATGATGTTGCCGGCAATGAAAAGCTTTTGCAGACGCTGGTGGAGTATGCAAAAGAAAAGCAGAAGGGCAGCGGTGTTAAGTTGTTGTGGGGGACGGCCAATCTCTTTTCTCATCGTCGTTATATGAATGGCGCTGCTACCAATCCCGATTTTCATGTGTTGGCGCATGCAGGCGCGCAGGTTAAGGCGGCTCTTGATGCGACGATTGCGCTTGGCGGCGAGAACTATGTATTCTGGGGTGGAAGAGAAGGGTATATGAGTCTGCTCAATACGAATATGAAGAGGGAGCAGGAGCATCTCGCGCGGTTCTTACATACGGCAAAAGATTATGCCCGCAAGCAAGGGTTTAAGGGAACTTTCTTTATCGAGCCCAAGCCCTGTGAGCCAACCAAACATCAATACGATTATGATGCGGCAACGGTTATCGGTTTTCTGCGTCAGTATGATCTGCTGAAGGATTTCAAACTGAACCTGGAGGTTAACCATGCTACGCTGGCTGGTCATACCTTTACGCATGAGCTGCAGGTGGCGGTCGATGCGGGTATGCTGGGTTCGATGGATGCCAACCGCGGCGATTATCAAAATGGCTGGGATACCGATCAATTCCCTACTAACCTGAATGAGTTGGTCGAGACGATGCTGATCGTGCTCGAGGGCGGTGGTTTTCAGGGCGGCGGTATTAATTTCGATGCTAAGCGCCGGCGGAATTCGACCGATGATGCCGATCTGTTCCATGCGCATATCGGCGGGGTGGATAACTTTGCCCGCGCTTTGGTTGTGGCGGATGCTATTCTTCAAAACGGAGAGTATGCAAAGATCCGTGCTGACCGCTATGCTTCTTATGATAGCGGCGAAGGGGCGGCTTTTGAGAAGGGAGAACTGAGTCTGGAGCAGCTGCGGGATTATGCGGCTTCACATGGTGAACCGAAGGTGATCAGCGGGCGCCAGGAGTACCTGGAAAACCTGATCAACCGGTTTATCTAGGCGTGGGTGACGGCGGAAGTTGTTTGCCTGGTGAGGTGTGTCCTCGCTGAATGATGCGCGGGATGTTTTCCCGGCGAGGCGTGTCCGTATCGAGTGACGCCGAGGGTTGTTTCCCGGTGAAGCGTGTCGCCGGCGAGGGCTGAGCCTGTGTTGGACAGGGTGCTTTTTTAACTGTATAAATGACAATTGGCCGATGATAAATCGGCCAATTGTCTTATTTTAGCCCTTCGGCTGGTCGCCGGCTAAAAACAACCATCGCTACCATATGCAAATGTTACAATCCCTGGACTACGTCGTCTTTTTTATTTACTTTCTCATAGTCGCATTTTATGGCTGGTGGATCTACAACCGCAAAAAAACAGCCCAAACCAGTTCCAAAGACTATTTTCTCGCTGAAGGATCGCTGACCTGGTGGGCAATCGGGGCTTCGCTGATCGCGTCGAATATTTCTGCGGAGCAGATGATCGGTATGAGCGGATCGGGTTTTAAGCTGGGGCTGGCGATTTCGACCTACGAATGGATGGCTGCCCTGACCCTGGTCATTGTGGCGATATTTTTTATACCTGTATATCTGAAGAATAAGATCTATACCATGCCTCAGTTCCTGAGTCAGCGGTATAATGACAAGGTGGCTATGATCATGGCCATTTTTTGGCTGGCCCTGTATATTGTGGTCAACCTGATGTCGATTCTTTATTTAGGAGCGCTTGCGGTGAGCAGTATCTCCGGGATGAACATCTATTCCTGTATTTTCCTGTTGGCTGGCTTCTCTGTCATTATTACGCTGGGCGGGATGAAGGTTATCGGGTATACGGATGTTATCCAGGTATTCTTCCTGATCCTGGGTGGCTTGGTAGCGACCTGGATCGCGCTGCACCTGGTGGCTGAAAAGTCTGGTCAGCATGGGTTGCTGGCGGGGTTCAATATCATGACGACGGAGGCGAACGATCACTTTCATATGATCTTTAAGAAAGATTCACCGAACTATGTCAGTCTGCCTGGTTTGTCGGTGTTGATCGGCGGGATGTGGATCGTCAACCTGAATTACTGGGGCTGTAACCAGTATATCACGCAGCGGGCGCTGGGCGCTTCTTTGCCGACGGCGCGCGGCGGTTTGTTGTATGCCGCTTTCTTAAAGCTGCTGATGCCGGTGATCGTTGTATTGCCTGGCATCGGGGCTTATGTACTTTATCAGAAGGGTATGTTCCATACGACGATGCTCAGCCATGCCGGCGCGGTCGACGTGAACAAGGCTTATCCGAACCTGATGACGCTGTTGCCGGAAGGTTTCAAGGGGCTTGCGTTTGCGGCCTTGACGGCGGCGATCGTCGCTTCTCTTGCCGGTAAGGCCAATAGTATCGCGACCATTTTTACGCTTGACATTTATAAGAAGGCCATCAATCCCAATGCGGATGAGAAGAAGCTGGTTGTAACCGGGAAGATCACGGTTGTCGTATCGATGCTGCTGGCGATCCTGATGTCGCTGGCTATCGGTGAAAAGCTCATGGGTGAAGGCAAGCAGGGTTTTACCTATATACAGGAGTATACGGGGTTTGTGTCGCCGGGGATCTTTGCGATGTTCCTGCTTGGGTTCTTCTGGAAGCGGACGACGTCGAATGCGGCCTTGTTTGCAACGATCGGCGGTTTCGTTCTCTCTTGTATCCTGAAATTCCTGCCGATGTGGGTAAACCTGAGCTGGCTGACTCCTTATGGTTTCTATCAGCCCAATCCGGACAACGGCGGTAAGTTCGAGATCCCCTTCCTGGATAGAATGAGCATGGTTTTCGTGTTCTGTATTGCGGGTATGGCGGTCATCAACTTTGTCGAGAACAAGAGAGGCGTCAAGACGAAGGGGCTGGAAGTGGATTCGAGTATGTTCAAGGTGTCGAAGTCCTTTGCGATCGGGTCGCTGATCATTTGTGGATTGTTGTTGACGCTGTATACGATCTACTGGTAAGATTCATTTGGCTGAGCGTTTGTTCGGCAGTGCATAATAAAAAAGGGCGGCTAGATAGCCGCCTTTTGTGTTTGTTTTGGTTTACCAAATGTTGACACGAAGACTGTCCGGCCGATACATTTTATCGCCGCTTTTAACTTGAAAGGCCTGATAAAATTCAGGTATATTGACTACGGGGCCATTGACCCTTTCTTTTGCAGGTGCGTGAACGTCTGTCATCAGCTGGGATGCAAGCGCCTCTTTTCTTTCCGTATACATCCATCCGTAGGCATAGCCCAGGAAGTAGCGTTGCAGCGGGGTAAGACCGCCTATCTTTTCTCCTTTGGCGTAGGAGTCTGTTTTTTTGAAAGCGTCGAGGCCCAGCAGCAGGCCGCCAAGGTCGGCGATATTTTCGCCCTGGGTGGCGTCACCTTTAACGTGCAGGGTGTCGACGGGGTTGAACTCATCGAACTGACGGATGATATAAGAAGCGCGGCGTTTGAACTGTGTTTCGTCAGCGGGCTGCCACCAGTCGCGGAGGTTGCCTTTTTCATCGTATTGACGGCCTTCATCGTCGAAGCCATGGGTGATCTCGTGGCCGATGGTCGAGGCGGCTGCATAACCGTAAACGAAGGCGTCGTCCAGCTGTTGGTCTTTCATACCGGGAACGGCAAATATTCCGGCGGGCAGAACGATCTCGTTGTTGCTTGGGTTATAGTAAGCGTTATAGGTTTGTGGAGACATATCCCATTCGGTGCGGTCGACGGGATGTCCCAGCTTTTTGATATAGTAGTGTCTCCACCAGGCAGCGGCTTTTTCCATGTTGAGGACAAAGGGACCGCGGTCGATATCCAGCGAGCTGAAGTCTTTCCAGTGGTCGGGGTAGCCTACTTTTTTTGTGATGGAAGCCAGTTTGGTGAGCGCTTTTTGTTTGGTGGAGTCGCTCATCCAGGTCAGTTTTTGTATCCGGTCGCGATAGGCGGAACGGATGTTCTCTACCATGTCGCTATAGCGTTTCTTGGCGGCTTCGGGAAAGTATTCTTTTACGAAGAGTTGTCCGAGGGCTTCGCCCATGGCCCGCTCCTCAGCGTCCAGGACCCTCTTCCAGCGGGGTCTTGGGGCTTTTGCGCCGCTAAGTGCGCGACGGAAAGCAAAGTAGTTATTAAAGGTTACCGAGTCAAGGTAGGGAGCTGCCGACTGGACGAGGTGGGCAGAAAGATAGTCTTTCCAGATGTCGACCGGCGTGGATCCGATCAGTTTGTTCAGGGCCGTAAAAAATTCCGGCTGGCCGACGACGACGCTGTCCTGCCGGGGTACTCCCGTTTGTTCGAACCATTTTGACCAGGATATAGCAGGGGACAGGCTCTGTACGGCCGGTAGCGAAAGCCGGTGGTAGTTCTTGATCGGGTCGCGCAGCTCAGCCAGCTTACGGGAGGCGCCTGCCAGTTGTTTTTCGACCATGAAAACCCCATTGGCCTTTTTGGCCGCCGTGGCGTCATTGCTGCCTAGTTGCTTGAAAGTCAATTTCAGCCATTCTATATAAGCGGTTCTGACGGTAGAAGATTTGGGGTCGGAGTTGAAGTAATAATCCCGGTTGGGCATGCCCAGTCCGCCTTGCCAAAGTTCTATGACCATTTCGTTGCTGTTCTTCGCATCCTGGTCGATCCGGTCGGAGAACAGGGCATTGACGTTTTTGTCGTGGAGGCTGGCGGTGACCTGCAGCAGTTGTTCCGGGTTATGGATCGCTGCGATGCTGGACAGGTCGGGCTGAAGGGGGCTTAGTCCGGCGTGCTCGATGGCTATGGAGTCCATGCCGCTGGCCCAGAGGTCGCCTATTTTTTTGGCTACGCTGCCTGCGCTGTCCAGGTGGCCGGCGGCAGCTTTTTCGCTGATGGTCTTCAGACGGAGGTAAATGTCTTCCTGGACGAGCTGTCCGATGCCCCAGACGCTTTCTTCGTCGGGGATATGATTATTCTTTATCCAGCCGCCATTGGCGTAGTCAAAGAAGTCGTCAGCGGGATTGATCGAGGTATCCAGATTTTGCGCCAGGAAGTCTGGCGGGGGAGGGGGTTTTATCTCATTGTGACAAGCGCCAAGCGCAAGCAGCATAGCTGTTCCAACAAAGTTGAATCTTGATTTCATGCGTTGTTTCATACGATAAGTCTAGGCAAATATTTGCAGTCCAAAAGAGGTTTTGGCTAAAATATGATCAACGGGGTTTTAGCAAGATAAAAGGAAAGCTATGCTAAGGAACCTGGGTATATTTTATTTACAACAGTCTTTTTTACGCACGAAAATGGCTTTAAAAGCCCGCCAGAAAAAGTTACCAATTGTTTTTGCTGTACTCATGATCTTCCGCCTCGGTGACATTTATGTTAATCGGGTGTTAATGGTTTCGAAACACCCTTAAAAAGCTACTTTCTCGCATGGGTGGAGATGTATTCGATAACCGATCCGACGGTGGTCAGCTTTTCGGCGTCCTCGTCTGTGATCTTGATATTGAATTCCTTTTCCATTGCCATAAAGGTCTCGAGCACGTCGAGAGAATCGAGTCCCAGATCGTCGGAGAAACGGGCTGTATCTACCAGTGACGCGGTGTCTACGCCCAGTTTTTCATGAAGGATTGTTTTTACCCGATTGGCAATATCTGTCTTCCTATCCACAACAGTGTTCATAATCAAAAGTTTTGAGAAGTTTTATCAAATGATCACTGGCAAGAATCGCATCGGTAGTTACCAGCAAATATAGTAATGACAAAACGTTCTTCAAATAGTACAAAAGATAGAGGGTTTTGTTGATTGTTTCGCTGCAGCGGAAGGGGGCGTTTACATTTAATTAACAATATTGCCCCACTTCTTTCCCGGCCGCGATCAAAGCCTTATTTTCGTGCCCTTTTACGAGCAAAGAAATGACGAAGAAAACCATAATCGTACCTGCCACGCCGGCTGTGACTGCTGCCACTGCAAAGAAGGCGGCTTCTGCCGTAAAGGTGGGCATATTGTTGAATTTTGGCCAGGAGAAGAAAGGCGGAATGGCGGTAGAGCTGATCCTGGTAATGGATAAGAAAGAGGGGCGGAGCTATCAGCGTATCCCGATGTCGGGGGAGTTATACCGCACTTATCTGCCTGGTCTGCCGGCGCCGATTGCCGCGGTGGTCCGGAAGTTTTCCGATGAGGCGCTGATCGAATACCTGGTTCGTAACGGATATGGGTGGTTGAAGGATGCCGATAAGCCGTTTGAGCACCTGGATGAGAAACATTTTGTGCTGCTCCGTAAGTGGACGGGGGAAGTGTTACAGGAGTTGAAACCGCTGGCGCCGGCGATTGCGCATCTTTTTTATCTGCCTGCCGGGGAGCCGTTTTTGAGCGCCAACATCAGACCGGCTGCCATCAGTGCGGCGACCCCTTCTCTTCAATTCAAGGTGGAGAGGGCCTGGGGAGAGCTTTGGCTTAGCTGTACGGTGAAGATCAATAACGGCGTTTTTCCGATCGATGAGTTTCAGCGGCCCCCTTATTTCTTAAAGAGCGGGAATGAGTTTTTTCTTTTACGGGCGGCGGACAGGGAAGTGCTGGAACAGTTGGTACAAGGGGAGTTTTCGGCTAGGGAGGAAGGTCTGCCCCGGTGGCTGGCTGAAGTAGTGAGGCCATTGGCGGAGATTTATCCGGTGGATATGGACGCGGTTATTCGGGTGGAAAGGGTTCAGGTTTCGCCTTTGTCGAGGGTATATGTCAGCGAACTGAATGAGAATTTTTTGTTGATCAAGCCGAAGTGGCTGTATTCCGATATAGAGTTGGAAGAAGGGGAAGAATCGGAGACAAGGGTTGAGCAGGAAGAGAAGGTTTTTGTGGTGGCGCGTCAGAAGGAGTCGGAGAAGGCTTTGCTGGATGCGCTGCAAGCGCTGCATCCGAAGTTTTCGGGTCAAAGCAACGGTTATTTCTATCTCAATTTTAAGGAGGCGCTGGAGAAGAGCTGGTTTCTTAATTTTTATCAGCGGATGCAGGAGATGGATATTCCGGTGCTTGGGATGAACAAGCTGCGGAAGTTCAAGTATAACACGAATGTGCCTGTCTTTGAAATTACTACGGGACGGCCAAGGCCTCTGGAAGAGGCGTCGTCCGATAGGGCAGATATTAGCGGTGCGGCGGGAGCCGCTAATTTTCCGGTAGCGAATCCCCGCCGCACTATAGACTGGTTCGATCTGACGATCCGGGTGACGTATGGGGATCTTGTTGTGCCGCTAGGTGATTTGCGGAAGGCTATTCTTGGCCGGCAGGATTTTATCCTTTTGTCGGATGGAAGTCTGGGGATGTTGCCAAAAGAATGGCTGGAGAAGTATTCCCTGTTGTTGAAGATGGGTCAGATGAAAGAGGGGGGTATGCGTTTGCCGGCGGTGCATTGGTCGGTGTTGCAGGAGTCCGGCGGTGGGGATGAAGCGTTGCAAAAGGAGTTGGAGGAGAAGAAGAAGCGGCTGATGGGGATCGATCGGGACAAGACCTGGTCTGTGCCTGCTGCGGTGAAGGCCAGTCTTCGCGATTATCAGCAGGCAGGGTTCCAGTGGATGTGTTTATTGGATGAGATGGGGTGGGGCGGTTGTCTGGCGGATGATATGGGGCTGGGCAAGACCTTGCAGACCCTGAGTTTTTTGCAGCACCTGGTGGAGGCTTATCCTGATGAGACGCACCTGGTGGTTTGTCCGACTTCGCTGTTATATAACTGGGAGGGAGAGGCGAAGAAGTTTTTGCCGAACCTGGATTATCATATTCATTATGGGGCGGATCGTGCGTTGGATCAGGAGACGTTTGACAGGGCGCATGTGATCATTACGAGCTATGGGATGGTGAGGAATGATATCGAGCATTTTTCCAGCTTTCGCTTTGGGTATGTGATCCTGGACGAGAGTCAGGCGATCAAGAATCCCGCTTCGCAGGTCCGCAAGGCGGTACAGCAGCTGCAGGCGCGTAACCGGCTGGCATTGAGTGGGACGCCGGTGCAGAACAATACTTTTGATCTGTATGCGCAGATGGATTTCCTGAATCCGGGTATGCTGGGTGGGGCGGATTTTTTCCGGAGCGAGTTTGCGACGCCGATCGATAAGAATGGGGACAAGGAGGCGGCGGCGCGTCTTCGGCGGTTGGTTTATCCTTTTATCCTGCGTCGGACGAAGGAGCAGGTGGCGAAGGATCTTCCGGATCGGACGGAGATGATCCTGTGGTGTGAGATGGGGGATGAGCAAAGGAAGATCTATAATAGTTTTAAGGAATATTACCGCGAGAGTTTGTTGGAGAAGATAGCGGAAGAGGGGGTTGGGAAGAGTGCGATTTATATTTTGGAGGGGTTGACGAAGCTGCGGCAGATCTGTGATAGTCCGGCGTTGTTGAGGGAATCGGGGGGCGGGGGCCGGAGGGCCGGAGAGACGCCGGACGAAGTTTCTGCGGACGGTGGTTTGACGCTGGTAGGCGGCAGGGATTGGGATGAGGTTGCCGGTGAGGCGCTTGCCGGCGGGGATGCTGCCAGTTCTCCTGATGACGACGCGGGGCTGGCTGGCATTGCCATCCGGAAGGGTGGTTATCCGAATGTGAGTGCAAAGCTGGATGAGCTGGTACGGGAGATCGAGGAGAATACGGGCAGGCACAAGGCGCTGGTGTTTTCGCAGTTTACTTCGATGCTGCAGCTGATACGGGAGGCGCTGGATGCGCGGGGGATCGCCTATCTCTATCTGGATGGGAGTATTCCTGCGGAAGAGCGCAGGAGAAGCGTGGAGCAGTTCCAGAGCGATGCGGATATGCGGGTATTCCTGATCAGTCTGAAGGCTGGCGGGGTAGGGTTGACGTTGACGGCTGCGGATTATGTGTACCTGGTAGATCCCTGGTGGAATCCGGCGGCGGAGCAGCAGGCGATTGACCGGAGTCACCGTATCGGTCAAACGAATAAAGTTTTTGCCTACCGGATGATCTGTAAGGATTCGGTAGAAGAAAAGATCCTGCAGCTGCAGGAAAGGAAGAAGGCCTTAGCTGCTGACCTGGTTGCCGATGAGGGCGGGTTTGTGAAGAAGCTGACGCAGGATGATGTAGCGTATTTGTTTAGTTAGGCTGCTGGGGCGGCGCGGAGAATGGCGCCGCCTGATTCGCTGATGTGATAGTATTGGTTGGTGATGGCGGTACAGATAGTGACGCCGCCTGATTTGGTGGTTGTTTTGATTGCGGACGGCGTTGCTGCCGTTCGGCTATTTGACCAACGCAATCCCTTCGTCTGAGATGGTGATCTTTCTTTCTTTATATAGTCGGCCGAGGGTCATTTTGAATGTTTTCTTGCTCATGCCAAAGAAGTCGACGATCCTGTCGGGATCGGATTTGTCATGGTAGGGAAGGTGGCCTTTGTTTTCGCGCAGAAGGCGGAGAATTTTGGCGGAGGCGTCCTCCGTCCGTTCGTATCCTGGTTTGCCGACAACTACGTCGATCTGGGTTTCACCGGAGGGGGACTCCCCGGCTGGTGTTATTTGCTTGATAAAACCTTCGAATTTATCGCCGACCTGGATATTTCGGAATATTTCGTTGTGATGGAGAACGCCGGTATGTTTGTTATTGATGATGACGACATAGCCGATGTCGGTTCGGCGGTAGACAGTGAGGTCGACGATGTCCTTTTCTTTTACCGTCAGGTTTTCATTGTCGAGGAGGTATTGGAATTTTTCGGTGGCGGCTATTCTGCCTGTTTGTTCGTCAAGGTAAATGTAGACGAGATAGTCACCGCCGAGACGCATGCCGCTGAGCTGTTTGCTTTTGGGGACAAACAGATCTTTCATCAGCCCCCAGTCGAGGAAGGCGCCTTGCGGCGTCACGTCGACGACGCGAAGGAGAACGATATCGCCGAGAACGCCTTTGGGATGTTGGGTTGTAGCGATCAGCCGGTCTTCGCCATCGTGGTAGATAAAGACGTCGAGTTGGTCGCCGATACGAGCTCCGCGGGGCACAAAGCGTTTGGGCAACAGTATGCCTTCTTTGCCGTCATCGAGGATGAGGCCAAATTCTAATTCCTTTTTTACCGGGAGCCTGTTGTATTGGCCGACGTTGATCATGCGGCAAAGATACAGGAATTTGTGGGGAGTGGGGTTTTCGGTAGCTGGGGCAGGGCTGGTTAGTGGTTTGGGACGTGATGGAGCAGGAAGTAGGGACTCTGTCCTGTCGCCTGTCTTTCGGGCGACATTTGTTGTGATCAGCTTTGAGGGAATCGTCTTTTATTTACTTGGGAAGAGGTGTTTTAAGCTTGCGCAGAATTTCGTTTACTTCGGCTTGTTTTTGAGGTGCAGCTTTCTGAATATCGATGTTGTTGAGCTTCTCTTTGACAGTAAGAGTTATCTCCTGTCCCGTCAATTCGTTGTTATATTTGGTGATTTTCATAGGTGCTAGGTTAATTGATTTTTCTTTTAATGAGAAAAGTTTGTGTTGATAAGTTGGGGGTGAAAGGCATAATTCTCCTTTGTCTGAAAAGCAGAAAATTGTATAAAATTGGGATAGTTCGTTCAAATACAGGCTTAAAGCCATTCGATAAAGCCGGGTTCTGACTTTTGAATTTCCGGAGAAAATAACCCACCGGTCGGGAAACCTGTTTGTGTATAATCCAATAATGGAAGCAACTGTGGCGAGCACTTTATTTCTGTCGCCATTATTGGTGATCAGGTAATCATTCACCTCATTATCTTCATCTACGTCTCCTAAACCAGATTATATATTTGAGGTTGTTCCGTTGGAAGAAAACCATTCACACTTTAGTTGTAGAAAACTACTTAGAAAAATGGATTTTTTTTGACAAATTTTTTGGGAAAGATTTTTCGGCTGTAGGAAGCAAAAGAAAAAGTATACGTTTGTAAAAATTAAGTGAACTTGAAAGGATTACCGTTTTTATTGGGGATGGTTTTATTGGCGGCTTGTAAAGGACATTCGGGGGGAACGCAGGTCTTATCTGCGGGACAGAGTTTTAAAAACAGCGGAAGCGGATCGCTGCGGGTGAGCTTGCCGGATGGAAGCCAAGTATTGCTCTTGCCGGGAACTGAAGTGTCGTTAGATCAGGGGTTTGGGGGGAAGAACAGGAATGTGCAGCTGGATGGGGTAGCGGTATTTACGGCGAAGCCGGAAGGAGGACAGTCTTTTATAGTGTTGACGCGCAATTTGCAAATCACGGTGCTGGGGACTGTTTTCAGGGTGGATGCGTTTAGGAAAAATGCGGGAGAAGAAGTGGATGTGTTAGAAGGGAAGGTGCATGTCGTGAAAGCATATCATTCGGATACAGATAATGCTCCGGAGGATTTGAATGGAGGGGAAATGGTGATGATCAACCGGGATATCGATCTGATGGAAAAAGAGAAGATGAATGCTGAGGAATTGGAGAAAGTTAAAGCGATAAAATAAAAGGGCGGGGGCGCTCTTCATTTGCCACCCTTCGTAAAGCGTAACCAAGATCTTTTTTGAAAAAGCGGCCGACCCGGTGATGCTCGTTCGGGCCGGCCTTACTCTTTCTTATTGCTCCGCCTATATGTGTCTATCGTTTGTTATCTGAGTTTGTTCCCATAAAATTACGGCTAAGGAAAGGTTTTGGTTGCCTTGTAAGGGCCGGTTGGGGAAGTGCTGCGATCAGGGAGGAAAATTATGCGACGAATGGGAGAAATGGTGCTGTGAAAAGGGGAGAGGGGTTGGTCGGGAATGCGGGGCATGCGACGGGGGTGAGGGTGGGTAAGAAGTGGTTGGGCGCAGCGCGGCAAGGGCGGGTGGATGTGGTTGGATCCGTGCGGGGTGTGGAGATGGGAAGATGCGGGTATGCGGCGCAGGCGGTAGAAGGATGCAGTGGGGCCTTATTTGCCATAGTGTTTGCGGAAGGCGGCTTCGTAATTGTTGCCGATAGGTATCTCGTGTCCTGCAAGGGAAATGGTTTTGTTACGGACGGTATCGATCCTGCGGACCGAAACGATATAAGACCGATGCGTGCGGACGAAATCCGTAGGCGGAAGCATTTCGATTATGCTTTTCATGGTCATACGAACCAGGAGCGGATTTTTATTTTCCCGATGGATCTTGAGATAATCATCGGCTCCTTCGACAAAGAGGATCTCGGAGACGGGTATGCGGATGAGGCTATAGTCGGCGCGAATGAGCAGCGCTTCTGACCGGGGATCTTTGTTCTGCCGGAAGTTGAGGTATTCGGCGGCTTTGCTTACGGCCTGCTGGAATCGCTGGATAGTGAATGGCTTTAGCAGGTAGTCGATCGCATTGACGTTGAATCCTTCTACGGCGTATTCGCTAAAAGCGGTGGTGAAAACAGCCAGTGTACCCGGGCCAATTTTGCGATAGAGGTCGAGTCCTGACAGGGTAGGCATTTGTATATCGAGAAAGAGCAGGTCCACGGGATCGGATTCGAGATAGGCCAGCGCTTCGGTTGGTTTTTGAAATACCTTTTTCAGTTCGATACCCGGTGTTTGGTTGCAAAAGTTGACAATCACTTTTAGTGCCGGCGCTTCGTCGTCTATGGCAATCGCTTTTATCATGTCAGTTTCAAAGTTAGGGAAACAGAGAATTGGGTTGTTCCATCTTCTATAAAGAGGGTATGCTTTCGCGGATAGAGGTATTGAAGTCTTTGTCTGGTGTTGCTGATCCCCAGTCCGCTTGGAATAGGGATGGGCTGCGGGATTGCAACTTTATTGTTGACGACCTGGAGTTGAAGCTCTTCTTCGAGGATAAGGATATGAATGCGGATGACGGAGGGCTCTTCGGGAGAAACGCCGTGTTTAAAGGCGTTCTCGACAAAGGGTATCAGGAGCAGCGGCACGATATATTTGTCGTCGGCCACGCCGGTAACGGTGCAGTCGACATCGATCGAACCTTCAAAACGTGTTTGTTGAAGTTGAATATAGTCTTGCAGATAGGTGATCTCTTGTGCAAGGGCGACTTTTTCGCGGCCGGCGTCGAGCAGTACATAGCGCATCATCGACGACAGTTTGACGATGGCGGTGGAGGCGCGATCGGAGTGTTCGAGGGTGAGGGCGTAGATGCTGTTTAATGTATTGAACAGAAAATGAGGATTGACCTGGGCTTTCAGATAGGAGAGCTCCGCTTCGAGTTTTTCTTTTTCCGCTCGTTTCCAGCGGTCTCTGACTTTCAGCAGGAGCGCGAGGGAAAGAGCCAGCAGGAAGAGCAGCAGGTGCTGGGTGATGTCCATGAGAAAGGCGCGGCGTCCAAAGGCATTGGGGTGCGGCGGATGAAAGAAGGATTGACCGGGCTGGAAGCCCTGACCGGGTTGAAAGCTCTGACCTTGGTGAATGCCTTGACCGGGTTGAAAGCTCTGACCTGGGTGAAAGCCCTGAACTGGGCCGAAGCCTTGCTGATCCGGGAAGTGGATCGTGATCACCGGCATTATGATGACCAGTGCGAAGATCAATAAATTGACCAACGAGAAAGGGAGGTATCGTCGGGGAAAGTAAAATTTTGGGATAAGGAAGTAGTAGTTGCTATAAAAGGCGGCGAGTACCAGGACATAAGCGATGATATCCCTTTGGGTCGGGGGATTGGTAAGATAGGAGTGCAGGCTTAGTGATTCCGGCGAAAAGATCAGCGGCATGGAAAGGAACACGACACAGCCGATCGCGTGAACAAGGATTTGAAGTGCTGGCCTCCGTTTCATAAGGGATAAATATACCCCTTTTGAAATAACTGTTTTTTTTAATGAGGTAGACGGGGGGATTCATCAGGTAAATGGGGTTCCCCTTTGAGCAACGATAGTTGCTCAAAGGGGTAAGATGGCCGGACGGCGGACCTACTCGTCTGAGGAGTGTTTCTCGGCGGCCGCGCCGCCGGCGATTGAGGCGGCATATTTTTTCAATGCGTTGATCAGGTCTTGTACGACTTCGTCCTGGCCTTCATCGCTGTTGAGGTATTTTTCTTCTTCTTCATTGGTGAGGTAGCCGGTCTCGACCAGTACGCTGGGCATTCCTGTTGCTTCGAGCACCCAGATCCCTTTTTCGCGCTGCTGTATACCTTCGTCGCGGCGGCCGCTTTCGACAAATTCCTTTTGTATCAGGGTCGCCAGCAGCGCGCTGTTCGCAAAGTATTTCTTCTCGTAGAGTTTGGCGCGCATCTGTGCTTCGGGAGAAGTCATATCGGGGGCAGCGGCAAGGCTGTCGCCCATATCTTCTTCGGCGCCGGAGTTGGAGCCGATGATCGAGCTTTTATAGTCGCCCCAGGACGCTTTCCAGATAAAGCTGGATGTGCCTACGACGGTGTTCTTCACCATATGCGATTCGTAGATGGCTATTTTCTTTTTCTTTTTGCCTTTACCCACCCATTTGTACCCGGTGACATGACGGGATTCGTATGTGCCTGCGGGTCTGACGGTGGCGTTAGCATGGATACAAAGAAAGAGGTCACCCCTTGATTTGTTGGCAATCTCGGCTCTTGCCCGGAGACCTTCGTGCAGGGATGGGGCATTGCCTGGCATGATGTCCGTTGTCCGTGTATAGACGATCTTTACATTGGGGAAATTCTCTTCGATGGCCTTACCCAGTTTGAGCGATATGGCGAGTGTGACGTTCTTTTCCTTAGAAAAGAGGCCATGACAGCCGGGGTCGAAACCTCCGTGGCCGGGATCGATGATGATCGTGTGAAGTCCTGGTTTGACCGGGGCGCTGGCGGTGAATGTGGCCGATGGAAGGGCTGCCGCTGCTGCGGCGGATGGAGCCGCGTGAAGCCTATGGGCGAAAGGATAGTGCGGAGTTGGCACAAAGGAGGTAATGCCCAGGGAGGTTAGGGTCAGTAAAAGGAACCGAAGTGCTTTCACAGATTGCTTCATGGCGTTGTACAATAGTTCGGGTTAATGGCCGGCGAAAATCGTACAACGCACATGAAGCGCAAATAGTCTGCATCGGATGTTAAGATCGGATTAAAAAGGCCGGGAGCTGCTCGCGAGTGGTGCGGGTTTGCGCAGGGTTACGCGGATCGGCGGCGGTGCGACGATTATGGGAGCCGGGGCTGGGGCAGATGCAGGCCGAAACCGGGCGGGACAGCGTTTATCCCTGCTCTTCGTGTTGGGCGAAGGTCAGCACGTAGTTGTTGGGGTCGAGGATCGACAATTCGGTGGCGCCGTAGAAGGTCTTTTCGAGTCCTTTGAGCACGGTGACCTTGTCTTTTACCTGGTCGAAGAGGGACTGGATGTCGGCGACATTGATATAAAGCAGCAGGGAACCGCCGTTTTGCCTGCTGATGGCGGGGAGTTCTTCGCCAAGGCTTTCAAAGGTCTGGAACATGATGGTGACGGCGCCGTGGTTGAGCATCGCCCATACCAGATCGCCTTGTCCCTGTTCGGGGACGGTCATGGTGGTAGAGAACCCCAGAATAGTGTAGAATTCGATGGTCGCAGTCATGTTGTTCACGAAAATGTTGGGAGAAAGGGATTGCATGTAGTGATTTTAGAATCTAAAAATACTAAATTATTTAGTATTTTTAGATTCTTTTTTTGTGGCTACCTTGGGGTATGCTACACGTTATATCATACCAGATAGCCGACAGCATCGATGTCAAAGCTTTCAGGGCGGCATTCAGGGAAGGGATCTATCATTATGATGCGGACGAGCTGTTCTATAAGATGGGGGAGGAGTCCTTCGTCTATGTTTTCAAGTACGGCGTAGTGTGTTTTATGAATTATGATGAGGCTTCGACTGAGCTTTTTATGGGGCGGATCGCTCCCTATTGTAAGAATGTATTTGAACTGCGGCTAAGTGAGGAGTTCGAGGTCGAGACCAATGCCCGGGAAAATAAGTTCGGATATAATAAGATTGAGATCGTCAAGCCCGATATAGAGGTATACCGGCTGATCATGCTAAATGTCAGCCAGTCGGTTTCGCTGGATTATTACCTGGAACAGACCAACCTGCTTCAGGAAGAAACGAATTCGCATACACAGGAACTGGAGCTGCGGGGTAAACTGGCCATTTCGGGCAAGGCGCTGAAAATGTATATCGGGAAGACGCTGAATCTGAAAAATCGCATTGCGGAAAATCTTTATATTTTTGATTCGCCGCCTGAGACCTGGGAAGATGAGAATTTGAACCGGATCGATGTTGGTTTGAAGCGGACATTTGATCTGCAAGAACGTTTTCGGGATATAAAAGAGGGTTTAGAGATCATTTCTGATAATCTTGAGCTTTTTAAGGATCTTCTTCAATATCGAAATAGCACCGTCCTCGAATGGATTATCATTGTCCTCGTCTCCGTCGAGGTGCTTAATCTGATCATCGATAAATTATTTAAACATTAGGGATGCCGCGTCGGGGTGCGAGGATAGTAGGGGCTTCCCGTGTCGGGTGGGAGGATAGTAGGGGCCGCCCGCGTCGGGGTCTCGGGAGGATAGTAGGACTACTCATGTCGGGGTGGAGGATAGTAGGGGCTTCCCGTGTCGGGGATGGGAGGATATTAAGGGCTGCTCGTGTTAGGATGGAGGTTATTAGGGCCGCCTGGGTGAGGGCGGAAGTTCTTAATGGCGCCTGCGCGATGATGACAGATTGCGGTTGTGATGGTGATCATGCCGGCAGCGATGGCGGCTTAGGCAGGCCTTACCGTGTACTATATACGCACTATTTCTGGCGGAAAATCCCCCACAAAGGCAATATATATAATTTTATTTAATTTGTTGTTAATAGTTTGATTATCAAATCGATATGCTTGCTCATAAAGTGAAAAAGGCTTCATTTTGTTATACTAACCGAATATAAGTTGCACTGCCTTCTTTCAGTTGATTTCTTTGGGGCGTCTTCGATTACTTCCATTAGTTAACACAACAAACAGCTGTTTATGACTCAACGATTGCTGAAGAGAATGCTGACAGGCATTTTTATTGTCTTCTCCTTCTGTTATGCCCGGGCCCAGGATAAGGTCGTCACCGGGACGATCCTCGACGACAAGGGCAACGCTCTATCCGGTGCAACGATCAAAGTAAAGGGTTTTGAAAAAGGTGTAAACTCGGATGCTTCGGGTAAGTTTAGCCTCACCGTTCCGGCCAGTTCAAAGGTGCTGGTGATCTCTTATATCGGTTATACGACACAGGAAATTTCTGTTGCCGGTAAGACGGATATCCAGGTTAATCTTCAACAAACGTCTTCCAACCTTAACGAGGTGGTGGTTGTCGGTTATGGCACCCAGACTCGTAAGGATCTGACGGGAGCGATTGCTTCGGTCAAAGGGGCGCAGATCAAGAACCTGCCCGTGACCAATGCGACGGAAGCGCTGCAGGGCAGGGCTGCGGGTGTCGAAATTATCAAGAACTCCGGGGCTCCTGACGCGACTCCGACAATCATTATCCGCGGTGTCTCCTCATTGCATCAGCCGGCCCCCCTTTATATCGTAGACGGGGTCAGGGTGCCTGCGGACAACATCAACGTGCAGGACATCGCCACTATCGATGTACTAAAAGACGCCAGTGCCTCTGCGATCTATGGTTCGGCTGCAGCAGGCGGGGTAATTCTGATCACGACAAAGAAAGGGGCGGGCAGCAAGCCCACGATCGATTTCAACATGCGGTATGGCAGGACGAGGGCCGAACTGGTCAGGAATCTGCTGAACCGGGATCAGTATATCAAGCTGGAAAACATTGTAAACCCGCAGTATTTTACGGGCGCCGCGCAGACGGATACCTTACCCAATACGAATTGGGTGGATGCGCTTTACCGCAACGGGTATGAGCAGAATTATAATCTTTCGGTCGCCGGCAGCAGTCCGGCCGTCAATTATCTCTTTTCGGGCTTTTATAACACGCAAGAGGGCGTCTATCTGAACAACTTCAGCAATATCGGGGGGGCGCGTATCAATACAGATTATAAGCTGGGAAACTGGATCAAGGTTGGCGAACAGCTTGCCGTATCCCAACGGCATACGACTCCGCCGGTCCCGGGCCGTTACGATCTGCAATACCACAATGCGCCATTCCGTACGCTGCCGATCATTCCTATCAAGAATAAGGACGGCAGCTGGGGTTCGGTTCCTCCGGGGTACAACGGACTTAGTTTTAGCGGTCCCAACCTGGTCGGCGCTGTGGAGAATGCATCGACCGATAATTATAAGAACAACTTTCAGGGGAATGTGTATGCGGAGATAAAGTTGCCAATCCACCTGACTTTCAGGACGAATCTTGGGTATACCTATTACCTGGAAACGCAGGATTATTTTCAGAACTCCTTTAATTACGGGGCCGTTGTCCAAACCTATAATTCTCTCAATAAATATTTTATTGAAAGTACGCAGCTGTTGAGCAACTATCTGTTGACGTACAATCAGACTTTCGACAAGCATACGATCACGGCGCTTGCCGGTTTTGAGCAGATCACGGGCAAGTACAATACGGTCAATGCGTATGAAAGCTCTGTCGGTCTGAACGGTTATTCTTTTATCCAGACGTCTGCTTCGGGGATTACGATCTCTGGTAAGAACGACCCGAATGCGTTGATCAAGTCTTATTTCGGCCGGCTCAATTACGACTATGACAAGCGTTATTATCTGACGGGTTCTATCCGCCAGGATGCCAACTTTACGGTGTTTGGTCCTAACCATCAGAAGGCTGTGTTTGCGGCGGGTTCTGTGGGTTGGAACATCAGCGACGAAGCCTTTTTCAAAAGTGCGCTGCCTTATGTCAATCTGTTGAAGCTGCGGGGCAGTTATGGTACGCTGGGTAATTCGGCGATCAATCCGTATACGTATGCGTCGACGTACACGCAGTTCAGTACCCAGGGGGGTGCTGCTTCAGGGGGGCAGAACTTCTCGCCGGGCGGGTCCCTGGTCATTGCAAACTCGGTCAACTCGCTGCCCAACCCCAATCTGCATTGGGAGACGGTAAAGGAAACGAATATCGGTCTGGACGGAGAAGCGCTTAATGGCAAGTTGTATTTCACTGTTGAATGGTACAACAAGACGACCAGCAATATGCTATATGCGCTGCCGCTGGCGCTTAGCTCCGGGATCACGCAGTCTTATTTCACGAATATCGGGAATGTCGACAGCCGTGGATGGGACATCCTTGCGGGGTATAGAAGCCAGGCGGGCAAGCTGGGTTATGATGTCAGCGTCACGATGGGCTTTAATCACAACAAGGTGACGAACCTGGATAATATCGCTACGGATGCGTTGTATGATGGCTATAACTATTACAATATCGGCGATGCGAGCTATAATATTATGTCGAACCAGCCGCTGACTATCACAAAGGCGGGATTGCCTTTTGGCAGCTTCTATGGCTATAAGGTGCTTGGTCAATTTAAGACGGATGCGCAAGCCGCATCCCAAACGGTCAATGGGGTAGCCGCACACGCTGGCGACCTGATCTTTGCGCATGACGCGAAGAACGGGAAAGATATTTCTCCTTCCGATCGTCAGGTGATCGGGAACCCCAACCCTAAACTGGTATATGGTTTAAACCTGCACCTCAATTACGGAGGGTTTGATCTGTCGGCTTTGTTCAATGGCGTAGCCGGCGTTCAGCTATTCAATGGCGTAAAGGCTTACGAGCAGTATCCTTTTCAGGATGGCAACACAACGACCAAGGTCTTTGGCGATTCTTACCTGGGCAGCAATGGGCTGACATCGCAGCCAAGGCTGGGTGTGGTGGGGACTTCGGGCGGGTTTACGCTTGATCCGAATGGCAACTACACTACGGTCAACAGTTATTTTGTCGAAAGCGGCGCTTATTTCAAACTGAAGAATCTGCAGGTCGGCTATACGTTCATGGAAAAATGGATGGAACCGGCTAAGATCAAGAGCGCAAGGGTCTTTGTGATGGCCAACAATGTATTCACGATCACGCATTATTCAGGGCTCGATCCCGAAGTGGGATCCGGCTATTCCCTTGCGGCGCAGTCTGGCGTTGTAGGCAGCTCGGTCGGAGTTACTACTCGTGGACTGGATGCGGTACCGCAGTATCCACAGGTGCGTATTTTCTCTGCAGGTCTTGACGTGAATTTTTAATCATCCTTCAATCTTTTATCATGATACGAAAGTCATATAAACAGTGCTGACGCTGGCGATGGTGTTTGCCTTTTCCGGATGTCAGAAAGATCCTTCGCTGGTTGCGCCGAAAGACGCTTATGCCAACTCGAATTACCCGGCTACGCTTGACGATTTGAACAGTATACTGGCTGCCTGCTATAGCAACCTGCGTGATCCGGGGCTTTTCGGATTTCACTTTTTGCCAAAGGCGGTCTCCAATGCAACGCATGCGGTGAACTCCTCTTATGATGGCGATCTGAGCTGGAATGAGATGGCGGCGACAAACCTGAGCGTCCCGAACACTTATGTCTATGAGGCCTGGCAGGTCTTGTTTACAGGGGTAAAGAACTGTAATGCTACGCTTTCCGGCGCGGATTTTTATATGAAGAATTTTGCAAAGGCCGGGGATGCTGCGACGGTCAACCTGGTTCGCGGGCAGGCGCTTTTTCTTCGCGGGTATTATTATTTTATGCTCGAGACTTTGTTCGGCGAAGATAACGTGCCCAATGCAAGTGCAACGGATACCCTTGGCGTGCCTTTGTTTGATAGTCTACCGACGACCCTGGCTGGGAGTCAACAGGGGCGGGCGTCTATAAAGGCTGTCTGGGCTAATATCAAGAGCGATCTGAATGCGGCGGCTGTATTGCTGAAGGGGCAAGTCTGGGGGACGGCCGATGAGGGGCGCGTGACGGAATGGGCTGCAAAGGGGTTGTTGGGCAAGGCGCATGTGTTTACAAAGAATTATGACAGCGCAAGGACGGTGCTGCTGGACGTTATCCAGAACAGTGGCAAGAGCCTGATGGCTTATGATAAGTACCGGGCTTCTTTTGTGGGGGTGACGACGGCGGAGTTTAACGAAGAATCTTTGTTCGAGTTGAATGTAGACCCCGATTCGAAGGGCGATTATGGGGTGTATGGTACGGCGCCGAACGCTACGACGATCAACGGGTTGATCTGGTGTCCCTGGACTTTGACTACAACTGGGACGGAGACGGGGGCTATCGCGCTTGGGTATGGGAATGAGAACTTTCATGATCGGAATGTGGTGCGGTTTGGTTTTCCTCTGGGTACTTCTTATGCCATGGTGACCAATCCCGATTACGATCCGAATTATGATCCAAGTCAGAGCGGGTATGTCTCGAAGTATTGGCCCCAGACGATCATGTCGCCTACATATATGCAGCAGTCATTGGACGTCCGCACGAACAAGACCTGTGATCCAAGGCTTTTTGTCAATGCGTTACAGCCCTGGGTAGATTCTGTCGGCTATGACGGCAAGGGAGATTATATGCGGGTATCGCGTCCTGCGTATAACGCGAACGACAATACCAAGTATGGCTGGAGCATCCGTAAATACAATACTCTTACCAATAATGTCAATAATACGGGCCCTGCGGATGGCGCCAATATTTATTTGCTGCGGCTGGCGGATGTGTATCTGCTTTATGCGGAGGCTAATATCGGTACTGACAATGCGACGGCACTGGAGTATCTGAACAAGGTAAAGCGCAGGGCTTATGGTTATGATGTGAACAGCCCATCGCCTGTCGACTATGCTTCGCTTAGCGATAATACGCCTGCTGCCACGGCTGGTGATCCTGTTCTGGGCACGAATCCATTGTATTATGAGCGTTGGGCGGAATTATTCAATGAGGGGCATTGGTGGCAGGACCTTTGCCGCTGGCATCTGGGCGCTTCCGAAGCGGCGTTCTACCAGACGGCTTTCAATGTACATAGCGGTAATCTGACCTGGAATGATAAGACCTATGCCTGGCCTATCCCTTTACAGGAGCTTAATTCAAATGCTAAGATGGCAGGGGAGCAAAACCCTGGTTACGGAAATTAGACCAATAGACCGGCGGGTTTTGTGACTCGCCGGTCTATCATTTTTCATGAAAATAGGATGATTATGTTACGGTACATGCTTAGCTTTTGCCTGAGTATTTTTTTGTTTTTACAATGTTTTCCCGAAGAGACTGTCACCAATGGGAAGGTTAAACTGACGGTCGGGCTGGACGGGAATGGGCGACCGGTTTATTCGGTGGATCTTGGCGGTAAGCCGGTGGTAAAGGAGTCGCATCTGGGGTTTGTGATCGATGCGGATTCGGCTTTTTATCAGGGATTTGTGTGGAAGGGGGTGGAGAGGAGGAGTGTAGATGAGAAATGGTCGCCTGTTTGGGGTGAGGTTAAGGAGGTGCGGAATGCTTATAACGAGTTGACGGTACACCTGGAAAAGAAGGGGAGATGGCTGGATATCGTGTTCAGGGTTTTCGAGGATGGGGTAGGTTTCCGGTATCGTTTTCCAAAGCAGGATGGACTTCGCTACTTTGTCGTACGGCAGGAGCTGACCGAGTTTGCGATGGGGGGTGATCATAAGACGTTTTGGATCCCCGGGGATTACGACACCAACGAATATCTGTATTCGACGACCTTATTGAGTGCTATCGATAACCGTTCGGTGGTTGATTCCTCGACGGATATTGCGGTTCGTGTGGCGCCTGATGCTCAGGCTGTCGCGACTCCTTTGATGATGAAAACCCAGGATGGGCTTTATATCAATATCCACGAGGCGGGGCTGATGGATTATCCGGCGATGCAGCTGCATGTGGACAAGGCAACGCGTGTGCTGCGTTCGAGCCTGGTGCCGGATGCGGTTGGCAATATGGCCTATCTGCATGCGCCTTATGCAACGCCATGGCGGACGATCATCGTCAGTGATAAGGCGACGGATATCCTTGCCTCGAAGTTGATCCTGAACTTAAACGAACCCAGCAAGCTGACCTCGACGGATTGGATACATCCGATGAAATTTGTCGGTGTATGGTGGGAGATGCAGACGGGGAAGAGCACCTGGAGTTATTCCGATTATGCGGATAGTCTGGGGTCCGATGGAAAGCTGATCCCCAATGGAAGACATGGCGCCAATACTGTGAATGTAAAGCGATACATCGATTTTGCCGCGGCCAATCATATTGGCGGGGTATTGGTCGAAGGCTGGAATGCGGGTTGGGAGGATTGGTTTGGTAACTGGAAGGAGAAGGTGTTTGATTTTGTCACGCCTTATCCCGATTTTGATATACATGCGTTGACGGCTTATGCGGCCTCCAAGGGGGTGCAGTTGATCATGCATAACGAGACCTCGGGTTCTGCGACCAACTATGATCAGCAGATGGATACAGCCTTTAAGTTTATGGCTGGATTGGGTTATCATGCAGTCAAGACGGGTTATGTCGGAAAGATCATTCCGCGCGGGGAGCATCATGATGGGCAGTGGATGGTGCTGCATTATACGAGGGTGGCGGAGAAGGCGGCGCAGTATCACGTTATGCTGGATGCGCATGAGCCGATGCGTCCGACGGGCTTGCAACGGACCTATCCGAACTGGATGGCTTGTGAGGCGGGAAGGGGTAATGAGTATAATGCTTTTTCGAAAGGATCTCCGCCCGAGCACGAGACGATCATGCCGTTTACCCGGCTGATGGGCGGGCCGATGGATTATACGCCGGGTATCTTTAAGTTAAGGGAATATAGTTCTGTGCCGGGAAGGCAGATGCATACGACGCTGGCCAAACAGTTGGCGCTATATGTGACGATGTATAGTCCTTTACAGATGGCGGCGGATGTGCCGGAGAATTATGAAGCGCATAGCGATGCCTTTCAGTTTATCCGGGATGTACCGGTGGATTGGGATGATACAAAGGTGTTGGATGCGGAGCCGGGGGATTATGTGGTGATTGCCCGTCGGGAAAAGGGTAAGGACAATTGGTTTGTAGGCGCGATAACGGATGAGAACGCTCGTACGATGAAGGTGTCTTTGTCTTTCCTGGATAAGGGCAGGAAGTATAAAGCGGTGATCTATAAAGATGGCGTTTCTGCCGACTGGAAGACGAATCCCGAAGCGTATACGATCGAGACGCTGACTGTTGATTCGCGCGGGCAGTTGACGCTGCCGCTGGCGCCGGGTGGAGGGGCCGCGGTAAGTTTGTTTGCACTATAACGTTTTTATCTCCATGATCCGTTGTTCGAACTCATCGTTTGGAACAACGGATTTATTTTTTATACGGGTTTTGTAGGTATTGATCGTGTTGACGGAGTATTCGAGGATGCGGGCGATCTTTTCGTTCTCGTGGATGCCCATGCGGATGAGGGCAAATATGCGGAGGTCGGTATTCAGCAGCTCGTTATCTTTCAGCAGTACTTTGTCTTCGTCGCGGAAGAGGTCGTTGTATCGTTGTACGAAGTCGGGGAATAGTTTGAGGAAGACGCGGTCAAAGTTGAGGAGGAGCTCTTCTTTTTCCTTTTTCAGATTGGTACTGTTGACCAGCGCGATGATATCTTCCCATTTGCGGTAGGCGATCTTTTGTTCGAGGTTCTTTTTGAATTTTTCGATCCTCGACAGGGATTCCGAATCCGCGTTGAAGAAGTAGCTGATGTATTCCTCTTTAATTTTGTTGGCTTCTGAAAGCGCGCGGTTGGTATCTTTTAGTCTTGCGTTGGCGGCCTGCTCTGCCTCGTGGGCTTCTGTCAGTGCGCTCTGGGCGGCTTTTAGGTGGTTGACCTGTCGGAATACGATAAAGACCAGGACGATGACGGCGAGCAATAACAGGGTAGAGATGATTGCCCAGGTGACGAAGACGGCTTTTTGTTCTTCGACCCGGCTGACTTTTTCTCCTTCGATGAGGGGCAGGATGGCGCTGACCTGGACCTTTCGCTGGCGGGCGCCGTAGAAAACGGCATTTTGGATCGCGGTTTCGATATAGACGGAGGCATGACGGACATCGCCTTTTTTATAGAGCAGCTGGGCCAGGTTGAAGATGGCTGCATTTTCTTTCGTCGAGGACTGTATATCGGCTATGGCGGCCCGGATGAGCAGTAGGATGGCGGTGTCGGGTTGACCTTCGGTGATATAGATATCGCTGAGAGTAGAAGTGGTAACCGCCACCTGATGCAGACTGAGGTTGGGATGGCTGAGGATCTCTTTTAGTAAGACGGCGGCGTCTTTACGTTTACCTGATTTTATCTGTTGAAGCCCTTGGTAGTATAGCGAGTGGAAGGAGCCTTTGGGATAGAGGGCCAGTGCGGAATCGATATAGGCGTTGCCGATGCGGGTATAATTGGGTGTGAGATAGCTGTCGTTGTCGAAGTCGCCAAGATCATAGTAGTAGCGGCCCATCAACGCGTAGTATTCCGCTTTGAGACTGTCGGGGGCGCCCTGGATATTAATTTTATCGAGCGAATCGAGGGTTTCTTTGAACAACCCGGAAGAGAGAAGACAGAAACCCATCTTTAGCCTGGCGTCTACGATACGGTTGGCGTCGTGAGAGGCGACGGCGGTGGCTTGCAGCAGCCGGGCATAAGCAAAGGCCGAGTCGTAATTAAAGACCTTGTAGGCTTCGTAAAGACGAAGGTAACCGTCAAATAATGGTGTCTGACCCAGCGCGTGTTTAAGGTCGGAGATAGCGGCTAGCTTTCCGGCATCATAGGTTGGGGCAGCTTCGATGGTCTGGTTGAGTTCCTGCAGGAGGCGACCGGTGGAGTCCTGGCTCTGGACTTTTACAGGCAAGAGGGCAAGGAGCAGCAACCCTGTCAGGAGTTGTCTCATAATCGTTGTCATGGACCCCAAAAGTATTGGAAAGAACTAGTATTTGGGCTGCAGGGGGATAAAAAAAAGAAGCCTAGATAGAAATCCAGGCCGTTGCTAAAATCCAATATCCTATTAAAAGCCGATATAGTTAATGCAAAGAAAGGACCAGAACGGTTTAAAGGTGAAATGCTGCAGGAATTGGGGTATTTTCGGGGAGTGGTGAGGAATCTTGTAGAGTATATTCCTCATGAAGTGTGGATGCAGCGAGCATGCGGTGGGAATGAGCGCCTCCCCGACGCTGGCGGGTGTGCCGGCGAGCAAGGCGGCGTGGTGTTGCGGCGGATGGGGGCAAAGGCGGCTTTTAGCTTATTTTTGGTGTATGATAACTGATTTGGATAAGACCTTTTTACAAAAGGCCGTCGAGCTGGCCAGGCAGGGGATTGATCAGGGCCGGGGCGGACCTTTTGGTTGTATCATTGTCCGGAACGGAGAGATTGTGGGACAGGGTTCCAATGGGGTGACTTCGACGAATGATCCGACTGCGCATGCTGAAATTGTAGCGATCCGGGATGCCTGTCGGCGCCTGGGGGATTATCAGCTTACGGATTGTGATGTGTATACTTCCTGTGAACCTTGTCCGATGTGTCTGGGTGCTTTATACTGGGCAAGACCCCGCCGGGTTGTCTATGCATCGACGCGGTATGAGGCTGCTTCAGTGGGTTTCGACGATGCTTTTATTTATGAGGAGATCGGACTGCCGGATGCGCAGCGGAGATTGCTTTTTGAACATGTGGGCATTCCCGAGGCGGAAAGGCTTTTTGCGCTGTGGAAGGAGAAGGGGAATAAGAAGCTCTATTAAATATAGACGGCCCTGAGAACAGGGCCGCCTGATTTTACTACACATGAGAAAATATATCTTTATCTCTCTTCGAGATTATTGTTTGGTCGTCTTGTTGAAAACTTCCCAGTTGTCGGCTCCGTTGGAGCGTAAGGTGATGCGAACATCGGCAGTCTCTACAGTTACGTAGTAGGTATTTGTTTCATCGATGTTGATCTCGAACAGTTCGGTAATCCAGTAGTTGGTGTAGTCCTTTTTCAGGTCCAGCATCAACTGCAGGGGCAGCTTATCGGATGTGATGTTGCGTGATACAGCCAGCAGCTCGCCTTTATCCGAGTAGAAGGCAAACAAGATGATGTCATTCATTTTGAAAGTCAACTTGTTGTAGTTCTTTGCAGGTTCGAAGGCCAGCAGTTCAGCTTTATGGAAGTCCTTGTGGAAGGAAGCTTTGATGGTGCTGTTGCTGTCGTCTGTAAGATGACTGTTGGTTGAATCGGAAGCAAAACTGCTGTTAAGGCCTACTGTAACAAACATGGCTACTGTGAAGGCGAGTTTTTTGGCGAAGGAAATAGCGAGTGACATATACTTAAGTTTTATTGTTTTTTGTGATTGTTTGCATAACAAAGATAGTGACAAGGTTTAGTACTTTACAATGCATAGTACCTTGGACGGTTTAATACCGGGTTGAGCGGTAAGAAACGCCTGATGAATGATGCACGTTTCTGATTTTTGTTGCTTCCTGGGCTGTTTCATTTTCTTTATCCTTTTTGTTTGGGGACGTATACTCCTTTGCCAGCGCAGTGCCAATTCCCTCGTTTTACTGGTTATCAATATGTTATGGGTTTTTCCTTTTTGGAAGGTGTACGGTTTTGAGTCTATCAGTGTACGGATTTGGGGGAAGCGCCGGGGTGCAGGGTGATTTTCGGGGTGTGTTTGGGGTTTGGGCTTTTTGGAGCTGGGGTTTTTGGGGTTTTGGGCGTTGGTTTTTTTTGGGGGGGCTTTTTGGAGCTGGGTTTTTTTGGGGGGGGTGGAGGGTTTTGGGTGCTGGGGCCTCGGGCATGACTGTGCCGGCGCTGCGCATTTTTATTATGGACGGGCTTTTTTTCGCTGTTGGGCCGACGCGGGGATGGACGGGGGCACGGGGCTGGCCGGTATGCGAGGCGCCTTGCACAGCATGCCGCTGCGGCCCTGGCCGCGGAGGGGCGGGTGCGTGGACCCTGTATGATGAGACCCTGGCGCATTTTGTGGGGGGGTAAGAAGAGGGTAAGAAGGGGTGGGGGTGGGTGTGGGTGTAGGTGAAGATGTGGGTGCAGTTGTGGGTGAAGATATGGGTGTAGGTGTGGGTGAAGATGTGGGGCGGGTGCATGGACCCTGTATGATGAGACCCCGGCGCATTTTGTGGGGGGATGGATCCTGTAGCTTGTAGAATAAATTGACCTTTTAGGGGTATTTGCCGGCGGTAGCGGCCGGCCTGTGATTGGAGATGATTTTTGGCGTATGTGCATTGTTGTTATACTGCTGTAAGGGCAAATATTGAACTGAAATGTTTGCTAATATGCATTAAAGAATATAATTTTATTGCCAACCCAACATCAACCGCGCGCGCAAGCCTTTTTAAACTCTACTTTGCCATCTATTAAACTAACGGTTGCATGTTGCTGTGTGGAATTACTCCTGATTTTTATATACGCCCTTTTTCTTCCTGTCTGATTTTTTGTCTGCAACGGTGCAACCGCTATCACCCTCATTATACGTGTAGGCGTCTGCGCTGTTAAGGGCAACCCCAAATTTCCTGTTAATAGTTAAAGACATCCTCATGAAAAAAAGTCAGATCTTTGGAGTAACTCCTTTCGAAAGACCGGATGTGCAGCTGGCGTTGGCTATAGAAAAAGCCGGCGCTTATCCGGTGCTCAGTCTGGGACGTGATAAAGCAATAGCCGCGGCTGCATTAAAAGAGATGGCTGCGCGTTGCGACCGCCGCTGGGGCGTTTGTTTAGTCGAGCCTTTATGGGAAGACCTGTCTTTGCCGGACGTGGTCGATCTGGTGGTGCTGCCGTATGGTTTGAGTCGCGGCGCGAATAGTTGGCTGCGGCGTGATGAAGGGGCGCGGCGTGGTGAAGGGTTTGGTGCGCGGGCCGATGAAAGCGGTCGTGGTAAGGGTTCGGAGGCGCGGGACGGGATACGCACTTTATACCAGGTGCATTCGATGGAAGAGGCGCTGGCTGCTTCTGCGGCCGGGGCTCGCTCTCTTATTATAAAGGGCAATGAAGCTGCTGGCCGGGTTGGATCTGACTCTTCTTTTATTTTTTTTCAACGGATGCGTCGTCAGCTGCCGGAGATTAGTTTGTTTGTGCAAGGCGGGATCGGCGTTCATACGATGGCGGCACTTACGGCGCTGGGTGCGGCAGGGGTTGTGCTGGATAGTCAGCTGGTATTGTTTGCTGCATGCAGCGCCTCTGTTGAGACGAAGAAAATATGTGAGCATCTCAATGGTCAGGAAACGAAAGTGGTAGAAGGCCGGCGGATACTGGTTCGTCCTAATTCGCCGGAACTGCCGCTGGGACAGGATATCGCGCTTTCGGCAGATCTGGTTCGCCGATATAAGACCCTGGACAGACTGGTGTTTGGACTTCATGAGGCGGCCCATGGTTACCTGAGACAGGCCAAGGCTAAACCTGCGATTGCACGGGATGGCGCCTTTGCCAAGGCTTATAACCTGGAATATCCAATCGCTCAGGGCCCTATGACAAGGGTCAGTGACGTGCCGGACTTTGGCGCGCGGGTTGGCGAAGGCGGGGGGCTGCCCTTTGTTGCGCTTTCGCTTTTGAAAGGCGATCAGGCGCGTACTCTTATCCGTGAAACGGGCCGGTTGGCTGGCTCACGGACCTGGGGGGTGGGTATCCTTGGCTTTGCGCCTGCTGAATTAAGGGAAGAGCAGCTTGGCTACATCCTGGAGGAAAAGCCGCCGGTTGTGCTTATCGCGGGTGGACGACCCTCGCAGGCTAAGCCGCTTGAGAAAGCTGGTATCCGTACCTTCCTGCATGTGCCCTCGGTGGCTTTGCTGGATATATTTTTGAAAGAGGGCAGCCGACGGATGGTGTTTGAAGGCCGGGAATGCGGCGGACATGTTGGTCCTTTGTATAGTCTGATCCTTTGGGAAAAGCAGATCGCCCGGTTGATGCAGGAAGAGAGCCTGGAAGGAATGGAAATACTCTTTGCGGGAGGGATCCATGATGATCTTTCCGCCGCCTTTGTTTCTGTTATGGCAGCGCCGCTGGCTACGAGAGGCGCGTGTATCGGCGTGTTGATGGGGACTGCTTATCTGTATACGGAAGAAGCGGTAGCCTCTGGCGCTATCGTTCCGACCTTTCAGCAGCAGGCGGTTGCGCATATCAATACTTGTTTATTGGAGACGGCGCCGGGGCATGAGACGCGTTGCCTGGATACGGACTTTGTTGCGCTGTTTGGCCGGGAGAAGGAGATGCTGCAGGACAGCGGACTTGATAAGCAGGAGATCTGGGCGCGCCTGGAAAGTCTAAACGTGGGCCGGCTCAGGATTGCTGCAAAGGGCCTGGAAAGGCGAGATGATCAGCTAGTCTCCATAGATGAAACCGAACAGCTTTCCTCCGGTATGTATATGATCGGGCAGGTCGTTGCTTTGCAAGACAAGATAACCACCATCAGGAGACTGCATGAAACGGTTGCGGTGGATAGTGTTCGCTTGTTGGAGGCGGCTGAGTTGCCATCGCTTCCGGAAAGTTCTGTAAAGCCGTTGGATATCGCGGTGATCGGGATGGCTTGTATCTATCCCGGCGCCAGAAATATAGAAGAGTACTGGCGCAATATCATCCTTGGTAAGGATGCGATCACGGAAGTGCCTGACGAAAGATGGAATAAGGAGCTGTATTTTGATCCTCACTCTAACAATGGAGACAAATCTCCTTCGAAATGGGGCGGGTTTATCCCGCGTATTGATTTTGACCCGATGGAATTTGGTATACCGCCTCAGTCCCTGGCCGCGATCGAGCCCTCGCAGCTGCTGAGTCTGCTTGTTGCCAGGCAGGCCCTGGAGAACGCGGGTTATGCGGGACCGGAGGCTGATAAGGAAAATGTATCGGTGATCATTGGCGCAGAAGGGGGAAACCATTTGTCGAGCAGCTATGGATTTCGTTGTCTTTATCCGCAGCTCTTTGGCGCGATCCCGGCGGAGCTGGATCAGGCGCTTCCCCGATTGACGGAAGACAGCTTCCCCGGTGTGCTGGCCAATGTGATTGCGGGACGCATCACCAACCGTCTTGATCTGGGCGGCCGGAATTATACGGTCGATGCGGCTTGCGCCTCTTCTCTCGCGGCTGTCGACCTGGCCTGCCAGGAGCTTGTGCTTGGCAAGTCAGATATGGTGATTGCCGGAGCAGTCGATCTGCACAATGATATCAATGACTATTTGCTTTTCTCGAGTACGCATGCGCTTTCGCGTAATGGACGCTGCATGACCTTCGATTCTTCTGCCGACGGTATTGCGCTTGGGGAAGGGGTGGCCATGCTGGTCCTCAAACGATATGAAGATGCGCAGCGGGACGGAGACAATGTTTATGCTGTGATCAAGGGTGTTGGGGGAAGCAGCGACGGCAAGAGTCTTGGGCTCACGGCTCCGAGAAGGGCCGGACAGGAAAAGGCACTGCAGCGGGCTTATCAGCAGGCTGGCATCTCGCCGGTGAAGGTGGGACTTTTTGAAGCCCACGGCACGGGGACGGTTGTCGGCGATAAGACGGAATTGTCCGCTTTGACGGATCTGATGACGGCGTGCGGGGCTATTGCCGGGCAGACGCATTTGGGGTCTGTCAAGACGCAGATCGGGCATACCAAATGTGCGGCGGGGATGGCGGGGCTTATCAAGGCCGTGTTGTCGGTCTATCATGGAGTGAAGCCGCCGACCTTGCATCTGAAGACGCCGAACCAGTATTATAATAGGGAAACGAGTCCTTTTGCTTTCCATACGCAGAGCGGGTTGTGGAATGAGACGACGCGTGTTGCGGGTGTAAGCGCGTTTGGTTTCGGCGGGACGAATTTTCATGCGGTGTTGCAGAGTGCGGGAGAGGCAGCCGGCCAGCATGGTTTGGGCCGTGATGGGGAACAGGGGGGTGCTGTGAAAGGAGACGCGGCGGCAGTTGAAAACAGACCGGTACTGGATGCGTGGCCGACGGAGCTGTTTGTTTTTAGAGGCGACACCTATGAGGAGGCAATGGAATTGTTAAGGACTGTTCGTGCGATCCTGCTGAACAGCGACACGACACAATGTCGTGATCTGGCCTATTCGCTGGTGTGTCATTCGGATAAGCCGGTGCAGCTGTCGATAGTTGCGGATTGTGCCGATGATCTATTGATCAAGATGGATCTTGCGTTGAGCGGAGCCGGCGCCAGGGGGCTTTATCCGCTGAAGCCGGTGGAGGGGAAGGCTGCGTTTCTTTTCTCGGGGCAGGGAAGTCAGCAGGTGAATATGGGAAGGGAATTGCTTGTGCTGTTCCCGTTCATGCGGAAGTTGCTTCGCGAGTATCCGCATTATGAGAAGCTGCTGTTTCCGGATGCGGTGTTTGATGAGCAGGCAAAAAAGGAACAAAAAGAAAATATTCGTGATACGCGTGTTGCGCAACCCTTATTGGGGATAATAGAGCATGCGCTTGCCGGCTTGCTTCGGCATTGGGGAATAGAGCCGGATATGGCGGCGGGTCATAGTTATGGTGAGCTGCCGGCTTTGTGTTTTGCCGGTGTTTTTCCTGACACTGCGCTGGTTGCCTTGAGTGAGAAGCGTGCGGCTTCGATCCTCGACGCTATTGGCGAAGACAAGGGGATGATGGTGGCCGTGAATGCTGCGGGGGATGTGTTGGAGACCTTGTTGGCTGGTGTGGAGGGCGTGTATGCTGTCAATCATAATTCGTCCCGGCAGTGGGTATTGGCGGGTACGACGAAAGGAGTAAGGACGCTGATCGAACAATTGAAAGAAAGAAAGCTGTCTTACCGGCAGCTGGAAGTGGCTTGTGCCTTTCATAGTCCCTTATTGAATGGAGCGGATCTGCGCTTTTTGTCGGTGTTGAATGAGTTGCCAATGCAGGCGCCCCGGATACCTGTCTGGTCGAATACCAGCGGAGGCCTTTATCCAACGGAGGCGGATGCTATTCGGGGGCGGTTGGCGGAGCACCTGGTGAAGCCGGTGTTGTTTCATCAGCAGATCGAGCAGATGGCGCAGGAAGGAGCAAAGATCTGGATCGAAGTGGGGCCGGGTAAGGTTTTGTGCGGACTGGTGAAAGATATTCTTGGCCAGGAAGAAGGCATCTGGCATACGGAAGATACGCAGGGTTTGTCTCATCTGTTATCGGTGGCGGCAAGCTGGCTGTCGACAGGCCGGTCGATGAACCTGGATCGGTTGTTTGAAGGAAGGAATGTCCGGATGTTGGATCTGAGTAGTCCGGATAACTATAAGAAGAGCGCTACGACCTGGGTGATCAACGGGCATACGGCTATGCCTGTATATGGGTCGTTGCCGGCGCATGGAGCCGTGCCGGTGGTGAAGCCGCTGGTGTTGGCGGGGGCTGCTGTTGTGCCGGCAGGAGGCGTGGGGCAGACGGTTTCGAATGCCGACCGGATGGTGGAAGAATATTTAAAGACGACGCAGCTGATGATCCAGGCGCAGCGGGATGTATTGCTACAGTACCTGGGGCAATCGCCGACAGCTTTTGAAAGACCGGCAGCTTTGCCCGCGTCCTCGAATACCGCGACTCCTGTCTCAGCTGTAACGGTTGCTGCCGAGCCGGTAGAGGCAGTGAAATCTGCATTGCCAGAGCCGCCGGTGGAGAAGCTGGATGTAAAGATGATATTATTAAAAGTGGTCAGCGACAAGACCGGTTACCCGATCGATATGCTGGGGCTTGACCAGGATATGGAGGCTGATCTGAGTATAGATTCTATCAAGCGGATGGAGATCATTGCCACGCTGAAGTCGAAGCTGGGTGAGCTGGGCACGGGGCAGGAGAATGAGGCGGATCTGACGGAGCAGCTTTCGGCTATCAAGACTTTGCAGGGTATCATCGATTGGGTTGGGATCCGTGTGGGGATGGATGGGAATGCGGTGGAAGAGGCGCGAAAGATCATCGAGGAGGGATTCTCTCATAATGAGCAGGAAGAAACGCTTACGCGTATGCGCTTTAGTCTTGATCCCTGCCCGATGTTGTCGATGGATGGCAGCAGTCTGCGGGGAGCAAGGCTGGCGATTGCGGGCGGCGGCGCTCAGGGCATTTTATTGAAGACGAGGCTGGAAGAAGACGGAGTCGTTGTTGATATACTGGAAGATGGTGCTGGAACTGTCCTTGCGAAAGGCCAACGGGCGATGGATGAGTACGACGGCCTGGTCCTTTTGAATGCGGTCAGTTCTGCGACGGAAGTTGAAGCCGAGTTGTCGGCGCTGGATGCGTTTTCGCTGATCAAATCGCTTGATCTTGGTCGGGTGCGATGGGTATATGCCGTTTCGGGCCGGCGTCGGTCGCATGGATTCAGCGGACTGTTGAAGAGCCTGGAAAAGGAGTTTCCTTCTTTGTGCTGCAGATCCATCCAGCTGGATGCGGCCTTTGATCCGGAGTTGATCATAGGGGAATTGTTGAATACGGACAGGTTGCCGGAGATCGTATACCAGGATGGGATTCGTCACCAGGTGGCGGCTGTTGCTTCTCCGCTGATTGCCGGCGGGGAGTCGGACATCCGGTTGACAAAGGATTCGGTGGTGTTGGTGCTGGGCGGCGGCCAGGGGATTACGGCCGAGCTGATGCTGCGGCTTTCGCAGGAAAATCCTTGTCGTTATGTGGTGGTGGGGAGGAGTCCCGATCCGCGGGAAACAAAGATTGCGGATTATCCGGCGCAGCTGGAACTGGTGTTGGCGGAAGACGGGGTGGAAGACGGAGCTGGCAGCAGCGGTGCGGTTGACGGCAGCGGTCTGGGGTTGACGAGAGACCGGATAAGAGAGGCGTTGATAGCCGAGCGTCGGATAAAGCATCCTGCGGAGATCGAGAGGAAGGTAGACGAGATCTATCGGCATCAGCAGGTAATGGAGACGTTGCAGGCGCTGGAGAGCAATGGTGCTGTTGCCGACTATTATTCGCTGGATGTACGGGACGCAGAAAAGCTGACTTCCCTTATACAAGAGCTATACCGGAGATATGACCGGATCGATGGGGTGATCCATGGAGCGGGGGTGTTGGAGGATAAGCTGCTGCGGCAAAAGAGTGTAGAATCTTTTAACCGCGTTTTTTCGACGAAGGTTGAGCCGTTGAAAACCCTGGAGACGACGATAAAGGATGATGTCCAATTCGTGGCGCTTTTCTCGAGTGTGTCATCTGTCTTTGGCAATCGTGGCCAGACCGACTACGCTGCTGCCAATAGTGTGCTTGACCGGACAGCGATGGAGTGGAATGCTGCCATCGATGGGAAGGTGTTGGCAATCAACTGGGGGCCCTGGAAAGGCAAGGGTATGGTCTCGGTTGAATTGGAGCGGGAGTATGCCCGGCGTGGGATCGCGTTGATCCCTTTGCAAACGGGAGCGGATGCATTTATCAATGAACTGAAATACGGAAGGGATGCCCAGGTGCTGATCATGGCGGGGCAAACATTCTAACACTTATCTGATGAAAGAAAAGAGCGATATCGCTATTGTCGGGATGTCGTGCATCTTCCCGGGTGCGGGGGATGTAGAAACTTTTTGGAATAATATAGCCCAAAAGGTGGATGCGATTGGTCCTGTTCCTGAGAGCAGGATGGAGGCCTTATTTTTTGACAAGAAAGGCGGCGGGCCGGATCGGTTTTATTGTTCGCGGGGCGGCTTTATCGATGACTTTGTTTCTTTCGATGCAGCATCCTACGGGCTTCTTCCTGTTGCAGTGGAGGGGATGGAGCCGGAGCAGCTGTTGGCGTTGAAGATGGCGCATCGGGCTTTGAGCGATGCGGGTGTGTGGGAGAAGGATCTTTCTTTGGATACGGCGGGTGTGATCATTGGAAAGGGCAATTATACGGGGCCTGGTGCTACGCGTGCGATAGAGATCATCCGGACGGGGCAGCAGCTGGTGGAGTTGTTGAAGGAGCTGGCGCCGGATGCGGATCCGGAGCTTGTGGAAAGGGTCAAAAAAGAATACCAGTTAAAGAAGGGGAGGTTTGCGGCGGATACGGCGATGGGGTTGATACCGAACCTGGTCGCTTCGCTGGTGTCGAACCGCTTCGATATGGGCGGTTGTGCGTATACGGTAGACGCAGCTTGTGCGAGTAGCCTGGTGGCGGTTGATCATGCGGTGCGGGAGTTGCGTGGCGGCGGCGCTGATCTGATGTTGGCGGGCGGGGTACATGCGGGGCAGAATGCGCCTTTCTGGAGCATCTTTAGTCAGCTGGGGGCGATGTCGAGGGGGGAAGTTCTTAGGGCGTTTGACCGGCGGGCCGACGGTCTTCTGATAGGAGAGGGCTGTGGGTTTGTCGTGTTGCGGCGGTTGGAGGATGCGATTCGGGATGGGCATAGGATCTACGCGGTCATCAAGGGGGTGGGTGTTTGCAGTGATGGGGCTGGCGTCAGTGTGATGAGTCCTTCGGTGAAGGGGCAGGCGAAGGCGATCCGGAAGGCCTGGGCTGATGCGGGTTTGGGAGAAGATGCGTGGGGTGGAATGGCTGCGGCGGCCGGTAGTTTGTCGCGTGCGGCTGTGGACGCTGCTGGCGTCGGTGTGGCTGAGGCTGGTAGCGGCGCGGTGGAAGGGGCTGCTAGCAGGACGGAAGGGTTTGATGACGCTGGCGGTGGGAAGGGGGATGCCGCGGTGCATCCGCGGCTGGCCTTTATTGAGGCGCATGGAACGGGGACGCCATTGGGTGATAAGATAGAGTTGGAAACATTGGAGTCCGTCTTTGGGCGGGGGCCGCAATTATATAAGATTGGGATTGGTACGGTGAAGTCGAATATTGGTCATGCGATGCCTGCGGCGGGCATTGCGGGGTTGATCAAATCGGCGTTGGCGCTTTATCACCGGAGGATTCCGCCGACGCTGCATTGTGAAGAGCCGTTGATGGTGTTGGAGGGAAGTCGGTTTGTGCCGGTGAAGGAGCTGAGTATTTGGGAAGAGGGGCCGATGCGGGCGGGGGTGAATGCGTTTGGGTTTGGGGGGATCAATGCGCATGTGGTACTTGAATCATATGGGGATGCGGGTGTGGCGGCTGCGCTGGACAAGCCGTCTGTTCTGAATAGGGGGATTGCGCTGGATGGGGGACTCGTGCTGGATGGAGGGTGTGTGTTGGACAGGCCGCTTGTATTGGCAAGGGAAAGTAAAGAAGAATTGGAGGCTGCGTTGGCTGCTGGGGGGGATTGGACGGAGTTGCCCGTGGGACTGGGGAAGTGGCGTATCGTCGTTTTTGATCCGAGTGCAGAAAGGCTTGAGAAGGCATTGAAGATTGTCAGACGCGGGAATGCATGGCGCAATAGACAAGACATTTGGTTTACGAATGAGCCGTTGATCAGCGGCGGTGGAAAGATAGCGTTTTTATTTCCTGGCCTCGATGGGCTGGGTGGGGAAGAGATGGGAAATGTGACGGATGCTGCGCTCAGGTTGACGGAGCGAAGTCACGCCCTGGATGCGGCGTTGAAGGAACTTGGCGTAAGGCCTGATCACAATGCCGGTCATAGCGTTGGGGAGTGGCTGGCGGGGAGAAGCGCGGGTTGGGTATCGGAGGAGACGGTGAAGCATTTGCTGCAGCAGATCGGCAAACAGTCCTTTGATCTGGAAGAAGCGGGATTTTTGATGGTGGGCTGCGGCTATGACCAGGTTGCCCCGATGATGGCGGATATTCCCGATTTGTTTTTGTCAAACGATAACTGTCCGCAGCAGGTCATTCTTTGCGGGACGAATTCTGCGTTGGATCGGCTAGTGGTACGATTGAAGGAAGAGCAGGTCTTTCATCAGATGCTGCCTTTCCGGTCAGGGTTTCATTCGCCCTTTCTGAAAGACAGGCTTGGTGGGATGATGGAGCAGTTAAGGCGGGTGAAGTTCCAACGGGCGGCGATCCCGTTGTGGTCGGCTACGAGCCTGGACGTATATCCTTCGGATGAGTCGGCTATTCATGCTTTGAGTATAAGGCATCTGCTTGAGCCGGTGCGTTTCAGGCAGCTGACCCGGCGGCTGCTGGAAGAAGGCGTACGTGTCTTTATACAGGTTGGATCGGGGGGATTGATTGGATTTGTCGACGATACCTTAAAGAACGAGCGGTATAGTGCGGTGGCGGCACGTGTGCCTTCCCGTGAGGGGGCGTTGCAGTTGCAGCGGGTGCTGGCGGCCTTGTATGTGGAAGGGGCTGTGGTGAAGATGGAGTTTTTGAGGGGGGAGGGCAGCCGGGAGCATAGGTCGGCGGGCGGAGCGGGAGTTGCCGGTTTGGGACACGGTATTGCCGAAGGTGTTGCCGGCGAGGCGGGTATCGGCGTTGGACTTGGTATTGCCGGGGGGAATGTGGGTGTTGGTGTTGCCGGTGTTGGGCCGGAGACGGCTGCGGCTGGTGGCGGCATGGGGAAGACTGCGGCTGTGAGAAAGGTTGAGGGTGCCGGGAAGCTTTTACAGATGGGGTCTCCGATGATAAAAAGGTTGGAGTCACTGAAAGCGTTGATGAAGCGGGGGGAGACTAAGGTCGACGTCGGAGTAAGGGCTTTGGCCGCTGCGGCTTTAGCGGGGGTAAACAGCGGCGAATCGAGTATAGAGCGGGCCTTTTTGAATAATATGGCGGCGATGGCGGAAAGCCAGTCGGAGATAATGACTTTGCTGGGAAAGCGGCAAACGGGGAGCGGCGCTGGTCCGGAGCTGCGGCATCGGGCTGCCTTTCGCTGGCCGTTGGATATTTCGCTGCGTTCGCATCCTTACCTGATCGATCATGCGTTGGTTCGTCAGCGTGAGGGATGGATGGATCCGAGCGATATGGATCCGGTTATACCGATGACGATGATGCTGGAGCTACTGGGGGAGATTGCGGAGGCGCAAGCTCCCGGTATCACGGTGAAGCTGATGAAGAATATCAGGATCCTGCAGTGGATGAATGTGGCTGCTCCTTTCCGTGAGACGGTTCAGGGGCAGTGGATCGGAGAAGAGGAAATGAGTCTTACCCTCGAAAAGTATGCGTCTGCTGAAATGGTGTTGGGTGATTTTGCGAAGGCTGTCGAATCGTTTCTTTTGCCAATTGGAGCGCCATTATCCTTGAGAGAGGCGGGGCTTTCGGGTGTGGAAAGGCTGACGACTGAGTTGATCTATGAAAAGCACATGTTTCATGGTCCTGCTTACCAAGGTATAAGGAGGGTGGTTGCGATGGGCGAGGAAGGGATTACGGGTATCATCGAGGGCAGTACGGGATATGGTTCGCTGCTGGATAATGCCGGGCAGCTCTTTGGGCTCTGGCTGCAGTTTGTGTTGGACAAGGACAGGATCGCGTTCCCGGTCAAGATAAGGGAGATCGAGTTTTACGAGGACAGGCATGCGCAGGAGGGCCGTTTTGAATGTACGTGCCGGCTGACAAGTCTCAACGATGGTTTTGCTACCGCTGATTTTGTGCTGAAGAAAGAGGGGCGTGTATGGGCGGTGGTCAGGGGATGGCAGAACAGGCGTTTGGAGATCGATCAGCAGTTCTGGCGGGTGGCGATGGCGCCGCTGCAGCATTTTCTTTCTGAAGAGATAGATGCGGGCGTTTTTTTCTTTCATAACGCTTATAGCCGGCTCGTATCTTGGGAGCTGGTCTTCAAGCGTTATTTTGATGCAAGGACGAGGGGGGAGTTTGCGTCGATGTCACCGGCGAGAAAGAAGGAGTGGACGATCGGCCGGATTGCGGGTAAGGATGCGGTTCGTGCGTTGTTGCTTCGATTGAAGAAGGAGGCTTACTATCCCATCGAGCTGGATATCGTTAATGACGGGCAAGGCAGGCCGCTGGTAAGGGGCAATGGGGCGAGAGGCGTGTCTGTCTCGCTGGCGCATAAAGGGACGGATTCGGTTGCTATAGCCCGCTACGGGTCACCGGTGGGGATCGATATCGAGCGGATCGAACATCGGGATGAAGATTTTGTGAAGGGGGCATTCTGTCCGGAGGAGCTGGCGTTGTGGGCGGAGACCTGGCAGGAGCGGGCAGATGGTGAGGAGACCGCGCAAGTGCGGGTGGGGGGTGCGACGGAGGGCGGCGAAGATGAGGAAAATGCTGTTGACGGGCGTGAGGGTGGAGAAGAGGGTGATGGTGAGGGAACCGGGGAGGGGCATCCTAATGACGAGGTGCGATCGGGATGGATTTTCGCGGCGGGGCAGGAAGACATGGATGAATGGATCACGCGGCTTTGGGTGGCCAAGGAGGCTTATGGGAAATATATCGGCGTTGGGTTGAAGGGCAATCCCAAGAACTGGCGGGTGGAGGAAGTGAAGGACGATTTGCTGCGGATAAAAGAAGTCGTAATCAAAACCATTAAATACCAAAACTATATTATCGGATGGACGCTGTAATGTCAAACCCAAAGGAAGAGCAGATCTTTTTGATGCTGAGAAAGTTTATCGGAGAAGTGATTGGTGAAGAGTTTGCCGAAGAAATGGAGATCGGGCCCGATAGCTCGTTTACAAGGGACCTGGAGATGGACAGTATCGAGATCGTGGCTTTCTCGGAGAAAGTAAAGAAATATTTTGGACAGCAGGTCGATTTTCCCGGCTGGTTGTCGGGGATGGATATCGATCAGTTGATCGCATTGAATATTCGTGATATAATAGAGTATATCGACAAATGCCAGTCATAGAAGTAAACGGTAGAGGTGTTCATTACCAGGAGTTCAACAAAGGAGCCCGGGAAACCATCGTATTGATACATGGTATGCTGGGTAATCTGTCCGTCTATTATTTCAGGATAGCGCCGATCCTTGCCGCTGATTATCATGTGGTGCTATACGATCTGAAGAGTCATGGAATGAGCGAACGAGCGGCGGAAGGGTATGATCTGGTTTCGATGGCTGGTGAATTGGCGGCTTTATTGGATGAACTCGGTTTGCGGCGGGTACACCTGGGCGGGTATAGCTTCGGCGCGTTGATCGCTTTGAAGGCTGCCGCGCTTTATCCCAGCCGGGTAAAACGATTGATTGTAGTAGAAGGTCCTGACCCGAGCGATAAGGAGCCATTGAGGGTGATGACCGAATACAGCCGTGAGGCCTTTGATCAGTTTGTCAATGATTCCGGGATAAGTTTTGGTCCGAGGCAACGCGAACGGCTGCATCGAATGTATGCCTATATTTTTCAAGGTACGACGGTTCGAGAGGACATGCGAAAAGAACACGATTTCTTTTATGGTGAGGAGTTAAGCCGGGTCACTCACAAGACCTTGCTTATTTATGGGCGTGCATCGGATTGCGCGGAGGCAAGCTGCGTATTGGAGAACAAACTGCCGGATGCAAGGCTGGTGCTGATAGAGGGAGATCATAACGTGCCTGTACAGCAGCCGGCCGCTGTAGCGGAGCTGATAAGGGATTGGTGTCGTGAGACGAGGAGGTTTTTGTTTGTGGTGCCGCCTTTGTTTGGGCATGTCAATCCAACGCTGGGTGTCGGCGCCGAATTATTAAAGCGTGGGCATGCCGTTGCCTGGGCGAGTCTTGATCCTGCATTGGAGTCGATGCTTCCGGCTGGCGGGGAGTTGTTATTGATAAAGGAAGAAGCAGAAAAGGAGCATCGCGGAAGGATCTCTGAAAAGAATGTCTATGGGATCGAGAGTATCAAATTCCTATACGATGATGTGTTGATCCCGTTGAACCGGCATATGTACGGGGGGATACTTCGGTGTGTAGAATCCTTTAAGCCGGATGTCTGTATCAACGATCACCAGGTCTTTTCGGGGGCTATTGCTGCCCGTCAATCGGGAATAGCTTATGCTACTTCTGTGACGGCGCCGGCGGCGGTCCGGATGAGGGAAGACCTGCCGGGTGTACACCAATGGGAGAGTCAGCGTATGGTGGCTTTACAGCAGGAGTTGGGTGTAGAAGGTGAGCGTTGTATTGCCTGTAGTGAGCAGCTGGCTCTACTGTTTACCTCGCGTGCTTTTTTTGGAGAAATGTGTTTGCCGGATCAGTATCACTTTGTCGGCGTCGTGAATAACCGGCCTGCTGCTGTCGGCGATTTTGACTGGAAATGGCTGGAAGCAAGGAATGATCAGCCTCGTGTGCTGGTCTCTATCGGGACGACGTTTGATGGCCATCAAAAGAAGGACTTCTTTGAAAAGGTGGCGGAGGCGTTGGGGGCAAAGCCGTTATCGGTGATCGTTGTCGCCGATCCTGCGATACTGGACAACTGGCCCGAAAACTTCCTGGTACGGGCGCGGGTGCCGCAGCTGGAGCTGTTACCGCATCTGGATGCGGTGCTTTGTCATGGAGGGCATAATACGACCTGTGAATCATTGATCAATGGGCTGCCGCTGGTGGTTGTTCCTATTGCTTACGATCAATCCTATGTTGCCGGCCGGGTCGTGGCAACCGGTTGTGGGCTCCGGTTGAATTTCAAGCGGCTTCGCGTTGCGGATATTTTAAATTCAGTAGAAGAGGTGTTGATGAATCCCGTGTATAGGGAGGCGGCGCTGCGGGTCGGCGTGTCGTTTAAAGAAGCCGGTGGAGCGGCAAGAGCGGCAGGTTTATTGGAAGAAATAGCGGAAGAAAAAGTTACAGCAATCGTCTAAACAAAAACTATAGTATGTCGAGATACCTGTTCGTTGTACCACCCTTTTTTGGCCATATCAGTCCTACGCTGAGCGTAGGAGCTGCCTTGTTGAGCAGGGGGCATGAAGTGATGTGGGCGGGGTTACAGGGGATTGCGTCGGATAGGGTTCCTTCCGGCGGGACTTTTGTGGTCCTGAAATCTGACCCGGAGGAGCTTGAACGGATATTGAGGCGTCAGGATGATGGTCCTTCCGTGGGCGGGGCGGAGGTGTTGAAGCTGGCGTTGGAGGAGACGTATATACCGTTGGGCAGGATGATGATGCGCGAATTGCCGGCGTTGGCGGCGCATTATCAGCCTGACGTCATCGTGAACGACTGTATCTGTTTTGCGGGGGCTTTCTGTGCGTATCTGATGGGTGTGCGTTGTGTGACGACTACGCCCGTCCCGCCGGACGTGATGGGTTCAGCTATGGACATGCCCAGGATCAGGGAGTGGCAGGAGCGGTTGATCCGGGATCTGCAAAGAGAGTGTGGGATTTACAGCGATCGGGTGGTGATCCATTCCGATCTGATGAATATCGTGTTTACCTCGAAGTTGTTCGCGGGGATTGCGGAGCCTGCGGGCTCCTTACAGTTCGTGGGTCCTGTAAGGGGAAGGCCGGAGGAAGGAGATTTTGATTGGAAGAGACTGGAAGAGTCTGCCGGGCAGCGGATATTTATTTCACTGGGGACGCTGTTGGTGGATATCCGGAGGGCCTTTTTCAGGAAAATGGTCGAGGCTTTCCGGGACCAGCCGGTGACGATCGTCGCGGCTACTGATCCCGCTATACTGGAAGAGTGGCCGGAGAATTTTATCGTACAGGCTTATGTGCCGCAAGCGAGGGTATTGGAGAAGATGGATATGGTGATTTGTCATGGCGGGTTTAATACGGTCAATGACGCGCTATTGAATGAGTTGCCGATACTGATCATCCCGATCGCATACGATCATTTTCACACCGCCTCGCTGATCGAAAGGGCGGGTTGTGGGATCTCTATCCGTTACAAGCGGCTTCGGATAGCCGATGTGCAGCGGGCGGCGGATCGGTTGTTGGAGGATAAAGAATATCGGCAGAATGCTGCAAGGGTAAAGGAAAGTTTTCGGCAGAGCGGGGGAAGTGTGCGTGCGGTGGAGCTGCTGGAGGAGGTGGCGGGGAGGCCGGTCGAGGCTGCGGCTGGAGATGAGGGGGATAGAAGGCTGGTTGATGACATGCTGTTTGGCGGGAATGTTGGGTCGAATGGCGGGTCAATAAAACAGAACCAATGAGACGGCAGTTGTTCTTCCTGGAAAGAGTTTTATATGGCGATGGCACATTGCCTTTCAACGGTGTGTTTGCGTTGAAGTTAAAAGGCCGTCCGGATGGCGGTTTGCTTGGGGATGCGTTGAAGAAGATGCAGGCTCGTCATCCTTTGTTGAGGAGTCATATCGAGGTCGATGAGAAACAGATGCCGTGGTTTGTAGCAGGAGATGAATGGCCGGCGATCCCGGTACGGTTTGGGAAGCGTCTTTCCGACACCCAATGGACGGGTGAGGTGTTAGATGAACTGGCGACGGCATTTGATACTGCGGCGGGTCCTCTTTTTCGGGTCGTCTGGCTGGAAGATGAGGAGTCGGTGGATCTGATCATCTGTTTTCATCATTGTATGTGTGACGGAGGCAGCGGGTTGTGTTTGTTGTCGGAGCTGCTTGGTTTGTTGGATGAGCCTGGCGGGGATCTCGGGGCGCCCGAGCTTTTTATGGATATGGAAGCGCTCCTGCCGGAGCCGTCGATGCGGGGCAAGGGGAAAAGGTTTGCCCTGTTGTTGCGGTTGGGATTGGCGGTTGGGGGGCGGTTTATCTCTTCGAAAGGGAAAAGTTTGATTTCCCGGGACGAGGATTACTTATTGCATTGGCAATTGTCTCCGGGTGTGTCCAGGCTTGTCGTGAGCTTTTGCCGTGAGCAGGGAGTGACGGTCAATACCCTGATCTGTGTTGCGGTGGCGAGGGCTTTTTGCGAGATAAGAGGGGAGAGGGCGTTTGGGAAGGTGACTTGTCCGGTGGATATAAGAAAATATCATCCGGGGATACGAAAGGATAATCTATGGGCTTTTGGGTTGGCGGTGACCTTGACTTTGAGGAAGAGGGATGCGGTTGATTTTTTTCGGCAGGTAAAGGAAGCGCAGGTTTTGTTGTCGAGAGAATTGAAGAAGCTGGACGCAAGGGGATCGCTGGTGGCTTTTGAGCAGTCGCATCCTGGTGTGGCGGATATGATCAGGATACTTACGTATGGGAGGCCTGGCAATGACGGTATGTTTTCCAATCTGGGTAGGATTGATCTTCCGGATGCTTACCGGCATTTTGAGGTGGAGCAGGTGTATAGCCCGGTAGTCGTGGGGCCGTTCGGTAATCCTACGACGGTTACGACTTTAAGTTGGAAGGGGCGGCTGGATTTTTCTTTTGTTTCGAACCGGAGGGTTTTATCTGAAGAGGAGGCCAGGCGGATCAGGGATCGTGCGATGAGTCTGATCGTGGATGTGGTGGAAGCCGGAGTGAGTATGGCAGGGAGCGGCGCCGTGGGTGAAGGTAAGAATAACAATGAACTATAAAACCATCGATATGCTGTATGCAAGAAAATTAATTCTGGGCGAGCGAATCATGTATGTGGATGGGATGACTCCTGTCAATTGCGTTTTTCCTGTAAGTCTGCGCGGGCATTTTTCTGCTGAGCAGGTGAAGGCGGCATTGCGGCAATTGCAGCGAAAGCATCCGCTGCTGCGGGTACGTATTCAAAAGGGATTGCGGGGGCGGCCCTATTTTCTTTCGGATGGGACAGCGCCGGAAATTCCGGTGCGGGTTGAGGATAGCAAGCCGTATTGGGATTGGGTTAAGGTGGTGCAGGAAGAGTGGGTATTGCCTTGGGAGAGCCGCAATGGGCCGCTGGCAAGGGTAGTGCTGCTGCCTTCGGAGGATAAGACTATGCTGTTCCTGACCTGTCCGCATTGTATTTGTGATGGCGCTACGGGGACTACGCTGATGCGAGAGCTTTTGTATTTGCTGGATCAGCCGGGCGGGGATATCGGTCCTTCTTATCAGGGATTCCGATCGGTTAAAGAGCTGCTTGGCAGGGAGGATAAAAGAGGATGGTGGAAGGGTTATCTCAAGTCTTTGGTTGCAAGAGCATTTTTTTCACTGAAGCCATTGGGAAAGGTTCGGACGGCGGGGGAGGCCTGGTTGGAGCAATGGCAGCTGGATGAAGGGATGAGCTCGATGTTGATACAGCAGTGCCGCGAGCAGGGTGTGACGGTCCATGCGGCGTTGTGCGTTGCTTTCCTGGAAGCATACGAGCGGGTTAAGGGGGATGCGGTAAAAGGTAAGGTGATCTGTCCGGTGGATATAAGAAGATATGTGAGGGCGATAAAAAAAGATACCATGTTTGCGTTCGCTCCTATCATCGAGTTGTCGGGCGCTTCGGCTGCCAGGGGGGCGGAGTTCTGGGCGCGTTGCCGCAGTCTGAAGGGCGAGTTGACGCAGAAGATGGCGGACGTGCGGGCGGGACAGCTTTTATTGCAAAGCGAATTTTATCATGGGATAGCGGGTAAGCTGATCCGCTTTTTATGTACCGATCCTGGTGGTCATGATTTTACTTTCTCCAATATGGGTAGGCTGGAAATTCCCGAAGAGTTCGAACATTTTTCTGTCGAGAATATCTATAGTCCTACGGTGTCTTTTCCCTGGCGTAATCCAACGACGATCGTCGTGAGCAGTTACCGGGGGAAGATGGATTTTGCGTATGTGTCGAATACAGCGTTTTTGCCGCAGGAAGAAGGAGTGAAGATCAGGGAGGGGGCGATGCATCGGTTAATGGATGTGGTGGGGTATGAGGTTAGAGCAAAGGTGCCGGCGAATCTTAATCTATAGCTGGGCTGAAGAGATGCAGCCGGCGCAGACAGGGCGGTGAGATGCAATCGATTGTGAAATCGATTTTGCTAAAACGATTTAGATATCTTATTTTCGAAGGCTCAGGCGGTGTGCTTTCCATTGAGGGAGCAGGCGGCCGGGTTTTCAAAATATATCAGCTATGTTGAGACGTCTTGCCTGGATCGCTTGTTGCGCTTTCCCTTTATTTTCGGTGGCCCTGGGCCCTAAGGCTACGCTGGCGATCACTACCGATACCTCCGCGAAAAATTCCTTTTATATCAGTAACCGGGAACCTTTGATCCGGCAGCATTTTATAAAGCTGCCCAGTGGAAGTATTGTGCCGGCTGGATGGTTGAAGAAGAACCTGGAACTTCAGCGGGATGGTCTGACGGGGCATTTGCCGGAAATTTCGGTCTGGCTGCAAAAGCAGGACAATGCCTGGCTGGCCAAGGATGGCAAAGGCAAGTATGGATGGGAAGAGCTGCCTTACTGGCTGAAGGGGTATGCGGATATCGCGTATACCCTTGGTGACAGGAAGATGCTGGCTGAAGTGAAATTCTGGATCGACGCAGTGCTTTCGAATCAACGGTCCAATGGAGATTTTGGTCCGGTCAATATGGTCAGGGGCAACCGTGACCTTTGGGCGAATATGCCGATGCTCTGGTGTTTGCAGTCCTGGTATGAGTATACAAAGGACAAGCGGGTGCTTCCTTTTATGGAGCGTTATTTCAAATTTGAATTGACTGTACCGGACAGTGCTTTCCTGAAAGATTATTGGGAGAACAGCCGTGGTGGGGACAATATGCTTAGCGTTTACTGGCTTTACAATCATACCGGAGAAGCCTGGCTGCTGGATCTGGCTACTAAGCTGGATCGTAATACCGCAAACTGGAAGCAAAAGAATGACTTGCCTAACTGGCATAATGTAAACGTGGCCGAGTGTTTCAGGGAGCCTGCAACCTATTATCAGCAAAGTCATAAACCGGAAGATCTCGACGCCACTTATAATGATTTTCGTCTGATCAGGAACATTTACGGCCAGGTACCGGGCGGTATGTTTGGCGCAGACGAGAACGCTCGTAAGGGCTATGACGATCCACGCCAGGCAGTGGAGACCTGTGGGATGGTGGAGCAGATGACATCGGATGAGTATCTGCTTGCATCGACGGGGGATGTGTTTTGGGCGGACAATTGTGAGGACGTCGCCTTTAATACCTTCCCGGCGGCCTTTATGGCGGACTACAGATCGCTGCGTTATTTGACGGCCCCCAATATGTCGATCAGCGACAGCAAGAATCATAGTCCCGGTATTGCCAACTCTGGTCCTTTTCTGATGATGAACCCCTTCAGCAGCCGTTGCTGCCAGCATAACCACTCCGCGGGGTGGGTGTATTATTCGGAGAATAGCTGGATGGCTACTCCCGACAATGGCCTGGCTGCGCAGCTGTATACGGCGGGACAGGTAAAGGCGAAAGTAGGAAAGGGGATGGAGGTGAGGATCGAAGAGGCGACGCATTACCCCTTTGAGGGCCAGATCAGTTTCACCATTGGGACAACGACGCCGGCGGCTTTCCCTTTGTACCTGCGTATTCCTGCCTGGTGTGATGGCGCGTCGATAACGGTAAATGGAAAGGCGGTCGATGTGACCGCTGGCAAGGACAATTATATAAGAGTGATGAACGTCTGGAAAGACAAGGACGTTGTCGTGCTGAATCTGCCGATGCGTCTGCATGTAAGAGAATGGACAAAGAATAAGAACAGCATAAGCATTGATTATGGCCCGTTGACCTATTCTTTAAAGATCGTTGAAAATTATGTAAAGAAAGACAGTAAGAGTACTGCGCAGGATGATGCGAAGTGGCAGGCGGGCGCTGATGCCAGCTTGTGGCCTTCCTTTGAGATAACGCCTGGATCGGCCTGGAATTACGGTCTGCTGATCGATACGACGAAGCTGGCGAATGATCTGGAAGTGGTTCACAGGAGCTGGCCGGCGGGGGATAATCCTTTTACGGAGGCTACGGTGCCGCTGATGATCAAGGCGAAAGGAAAGGCGATACCTTCCTGGACGCTGGATCAGTATGGGCTTACGGGTGTGTTGCCGCAGAGCCCGGTGGCGGACGATCAGAAGACCGAGGCGCTGGAGCTGATCC
>JAATGQ010000261.1 GCA_015654595.1 Chitinophagales bacterium
GGGCAAGACTCTGCAGACGCTGAGCTTTTTGCAGCACCTGGTGGAACGTTATCCGGATGAGACACATCTGGTGGTTTGTCCGACGTCGTTGTTGTATAACTGGGAGGGGGAGCTGAAGAAGTTTGTACCGGGGCTGGACTGGCATATCCATTATGGATCGGACCGGGCGCTGGACGAGGAGACGTTCGGGCGGGCGCATGTTATCATCACCAGCTATGGGATGGTAAGAAATGATATCGGGCATTTTTCGCGGTGGAAATTCGGGTATGTCATTCTCGATGAGAGCCAGGCCATCAAAAACCCGGCTTCGCAGGTTCGCAAGGCAATACAGCAGCTGCAGGCGCGCAACCGGCTGGCCCTGAGCGGGACACCCGTACAGAATAATACCTTCGACCTATATGCGCAGATGGATTTTCTCAACCCGGGTATGCTGGGAAGCTCCGATTTTTTTCGGAGTGAGTTTGCTACGCCTGTAGATAAGAATGGCGATAAGGAGGCTGCGGGGCGGCTGAGGAAGCTGGTATATCCCTTTATCTTACGGCGGACGAAGGAGCAGGTGGCGCGTGATCTGCCGGACAGGACGGAGATGATCCTATGGTGTGAGATGGGAGATGAGCAGCGGAAGATCTATAATAGTTTTAAAGAACATTACAGGGAGAGCTTACTGGACCGGATAGCCGAAGAGGGGGTGGGAAAGAGCAGTATCTATATATTGGAAGGTTTGACAAAGCTGCGGCAGATATGTGACAGCCCGGCGATGCTGAAAGATGAGACCTATCCGAATGTTTCGACAAAGCTGGAGGAGCTGGTGCGTGAGATAGAAGAGAATACGGGGCATCACAAGGCGCTGGTATTCTCCCAGTTTACTTCGATGCTGGCGCTGATCCGGGAGGCCCTGGATGCGAAGGGGGTGCCATACCTGTACCTGGATGGAGGGGTGGCGGCGTCGGCACGGCAGGAGAGTGTAAAGTTATTCCAGGAGTCAGCCGATACGCGGGTCTTTTTGATCAGTCTGAAGGCGGGTGGGGTTGGATTGACGCTGACGGCTGCAGATTATGTATACCTGGTTGATCCGTGGTGGAACCCGGCGGCGGAGCAACAGGCGATAGACCGGAGCCATCGTATCGGACAGGAGAAGAAAGTTTTTGCCTATCGGATGATCTGTAAGGATTCGGTGGAGGAAAAGATCCTGCAGCTACAGGAGCGGAAGCGGGCGCTGGCGGCGGACCTGGTGTCGGATGAAGGGGGATTTGTGAAGCAGCTGACGAGTGCCGATGTGGCTTATTTGTTTAGTTAGACCTGATGCCCGGTTGCGGCGGCATTGGGCGGGATAGTTGCGGCGGCATTGGGAGGTTGCGGTCAGGCGAGGGCAATGCCTTCTTCGGTGATTGTTATTTTTCTTTCTTTATAGAGGCGGCCGGTTGTCATTTTGAACGTCTTTTTACTCATGCCGAAGAAGGAGTAGATGGCTTCGGGGTCTGACTTATCATGGTAGGGCAGGTGTCCTTTGTTTTCTTTCAGGAGGCGGAGGACTTTGTCGGCTGCATCTTCGGTGCGGTCGTATCCGGGTTTGCCGGCAACCACGTCAATTTGTGTTTCTCCGGAAGTGGAATCCGCAGCGGACACGATGTTTTTTATAAATCCTTCGAACTTGTCGCCTACGCTGATGTCGCGGAAGATCTCATTAAAATGGAGGACACCGGTATGCTGATTGTTGATAATGACGACATAACCGATGTCGGTACGACGATAGACGGTGAGGTTGACGAGGTCTTTTTCTTTTACGGTGAGGTTTTCGTTACTGAGGAGGGGTTCTAATTTCTCTGTAGCGGCAAGGCGGCCTGTTTTTTCGTCGAGGTAGATCTTTACCAGGTATTCACCACCGAGGCGCATGCCGCTGAGCTGTTTGGATTTGGGAACGAAAAGGTCTTTCATCAGGCCCCAGTCCATAAAGGCGCCCAGCGGGGTGATGCTGACGACCTGGAGCTTTACGATGTCGCCCAGGATCCCTAATGGGTGCTGGGTCGTTGCGATGAGCCTGTCTTCCCCATCGTGGTAAAGAAATACGGTGAGGGTGTCACCGGGGCGGGCTCCGCGGGGGACGAATCGTTTTGGCAACAGGATGCCTTCCTGGCCGTCTTCCAGTATCAGGCCGAAGTTCAATTCTTTTTTTACGGTAAGTGTGTTGTATTCCCCGATGCGGATCATGCCCCAAAGATAGTTGTTATAGGCCGGGCGGGAAAATTTCGTAGTTTCGGGGCCTTATGTCATCTCATTCTTTTCGTTGTCTTGTATTGATGGCGCTGGCAATAAGCGCCTGTCACAACCGGGTAGAGCATAATATAACCCTGGGAGATGGAACCCAGTATACGAACGGGTCGGCTGATCCGCATGACGTCAGGCTACCCGATGGAAGTCATGTCATACTGAAACCCGGTACACAGGTTACTATCGCGAAGGGCTTTGGGGTGGGTAAC
>JAATGQ010000209.1 GCA_015654595.1 Chitinophagales bacterium
AACGTGCTGGCCGTCGGCAAACGTGCTTTGATGATGCACGAAAAGACCCACGAGAGCATCCGCACCGTCCGCCCGCTGAAGGACGGGGTTATTGCAGACTTCAACGCCGCCGAGCTGATGATCCGGGAAATGATTAAGATGATCTACCCGAAAAAGCCGCTTTTTCCTCCCAGCTGGCGTATGATGATCTGTATCCCTTCCAGCATTACCGAAGTAGAAAAAAGAGCTGTTCGTGATAGCGCCGAACAAGCCGGCGCAAAAGAGGTCTACCTGATCCATGAGCCCATGGCAGCCGCCCTGGGGATCGGGATCGACGTAGAAGAACCTGTAGGTAACATGATCATCGACATCGGCGGCGGTACCACTGGTATTACGGTTATTGCGCTTGCCGGTATCGTCTGCGACCAGTCCATCCGTATTGCCGGTGATGAGTTCACCGCCGACATCATGGAAGCGCTCCGCCGCTATCATAGCCTGCTCATCGGGGAAAGAACGGCCGAACAGATCAAGATCCAGATCGGCGCCGCCCTGAAAGACCTCGACAATCCCCCTGATTATATCCCCGTCAACGGTCGTGACCTGGTAACCGGTATCCCCAAACAGATCATGGTCTCCTACCAGGAGATCGCCGAAGCCCTTGATAAGAGCATCTTCAAGATCGAAGAAGCCATCCTGAAAGCACTGGAAACAACCCCGCCAGAATTGGCCGGCGACATTTATCGCCGCGGACTTTATCTCACCGGCGGCGGCGCTCTGCTCCGCGGCCTGGACAAACGGCTGAGTCAAAAAATCAAGCTTCCCGTACACATTGCCGACGATCCGCTGAAGAGCGTCGTAAGAGGTACTGGTATCGCATTGAAAAACTATGACCGTTATCCGTTCGTTATGCGATAAAATCATCCCGAAATATCCAATAACCAAAAACCAAAAGATCGGTGCGTAACGTTTTTCTCTTCATCAGAAGGCATTTCAACTTCCTCTTCTTCCTGGTGTTGCAGATAGTGGCCTTGTCTTTTCTGTTTCGGTATAACCGCTTTCATGAGGCTGCCTTTTTAAATGTCAGTACGGCCGTGACCGGCAGGATCAACGAGCACTATAATGACATCGAATATTATTTTCAGCTCAAAAAGACAAATGACGCCCTCGTCCGGGAGAACCTGCGTCTCCGTCAGCAGCTGAAAGAAAACTACGAAGGCCCCGACTCCGCGCAGCGGATCATCTCCGATACCATCAAAGTCGATTCCGGGAGATCCATCCTCAAGTACAAAATTCTGGAGGCGAAAGTGATCAACAACACCACCTCCCTTCAAAACAACTACCTGACCATCCACCGGGGGTTTGCACAAGGCGTCCGGCCAAATATGGGCGTTGTAGGTCCCCAGGGTATCGTTGGATCGGTCGTCAATGTGAGCGAGAATTTTGCCATCGTGATGAGCATGCTCCACCGCAATTTCGGGCTTGTTGCCCGCCTCAAGAAGGGTGGAGAGACCGGCACGATCGACTGGGATGGAGTCAGCCCCCTGTATGTCAACTTTCGCGGGATCACCAAAAGCGCGAAGATCGCTGTCGGCGACACGATCATTACGACCCAGACGTCTTCCCTTTTTCCAGCTAACCTGATGATAGGGACTGTACACGACATCGTCCCCGACAATACCTCCAATTTCTACGTGCTTAAAATAAAGCCAGCCACCAACTTTTTCAACATAGAATATGCCTATGTGATTGATAATCTTCAATATAACGAACAAAAAAGGCTGGAAGATTCCACGAGAAAGAAAATCCAATGAGTGAGCTGCTGAAAAATACGATCCGCTTTGTACTGTTCATCCTGGTTCAGGTCTTCATCCTTTTCAAGATGCCGCCTCTGCACCGCTTTATTACCCCCTACCTGTATTTTCTGTTCATTCTCTGGCTACCCTTCAGCCTTTCCAGGGCTGCGCTGACGCTGATAGGGTTCTTTTACGGGCTTTGTCTGGACTACTTTACGATGACGCCGGGTCTGCACGCCGCAGCCTGCACGTTGATCGCCTATGTCCGGCCGTTTGTGATCGGTCTGCTCATTTCCCAGGAGGGGGCTGACAAGAACTATATGTCCCCGTCCATTGTTAGTATGGGATGGGCCCCTTATGCCACTTATGTCGTTGTTCTGACTTTGCTGCACCATTGTTATCTGGTTCTGTTGGAATGGCTGAGCTTTGGTTCGCTGATGTATTTCCTTGGAAAGGTCATCGCGTCGACAGCCGTCAGCCTGTTGCTGATCCTGTTGACCGAACTGTTGTTCTTCCGTAAGCAAAAGTTCAGGACCAATACGATCTAAGGCGCATTACTCGTTTATTCACCGGTACTTCATAAATTTCAGGTAGTACATTTTGTATGTCTGTATTCAACCAATCCCGTAGCAGTATCATTCGTCTCATTTTTGCAGGAATGTTTCTGATCATTGCTGCGCAATTATTCCATCTTCAAATCGTCTCCAAGAAATATCAACAGCAGGCGCAGGAAAATGCGCTCTTTCGTAAAAGCGTTTACCCGACCCGCGGGATCATTTACGACCGAAAGGGCCGCGCTATTCTGAACAATACCATCCTTTATGACCTGATGGTCACACCTGCCCAGGTCAAGAACATCGATACTGCCTATTTCTGTCAGCTGACGGGTATCGATACGGCAGAGTTCCGCCGGCGTATCCTGGATGCCAAGGTCAAGAACGGCCCTTTCCGTCCTTCTATCTTCGAAGACCTTCTTCCCGCCGATATCTATGCCCGGATGGAAGAGAATATCTGGAAATTCCCCGGCTTCAACCTACAGGAGCGTCCGGTCCGTATCTATCCCTATAACGTTGCCGCTCATATCATGGGATATGTCGGCGAAGTCGATTCGGCCATCCTGCGCCGATCCAACAACTACTACCAGCTGGGTGACTATGTCGGGCGCAGCGGTCTCGAGCAGACGTATGAAAAAGTGCTGATGGGACAAAGAGGAACGGAATTCTGGATCAAAGACAACAAGAACAGACTGGTTGGCCACTACCAGGACAAGACGCTCGACACGCCTGCCATTGCGGGAAAGAATCTCCAGACTTATATGGACATCGAATTGCAGCAGCTGGCCGAACGGCTGTTGTATGGCAAAACCGGCGCTGTCGTCGCCATCGAGCCTTCTACCGGCGGAATACTGGCGATGGCTTCGGGTCCCAGCTATGACCCCAACTCGCTGACTGGTCCCAATAAGCAGTCCAACTATGCGCACCTGGTTCTCGACGCATCGGGACCGCTGCTGAACCGGGCTATCAAAGGCCAATATGCGTCGGGTTCTACCTACAAGCCGATCGGGGCCTTGATCGGACTGGACGAAGGTGTGATCACCCCGCAAAGCGGCATCGGCTGTCTGGGCTGGTATTATGGTTGTAACCGTCCCGTCAAATGCGACGAGAAGGAACCTGGCCATGCCGCCAATCTCCGGCTGGCAATCGCGCATTCCTGTAACTCCTTTTTCTGTAACGCCTTCTGGCTGGAGCTCGACAACCCGGCTTTCCACGGCGTTCGTCAGGGTTTGACAAAGTGGAAGGAATACGTTAATGCGTTCGGCCTTGGCCATCGTCTGGGAGTGGATCTTCCCAGTGAAGACAATGGTAATATCCCGGATACTACGGCGTATGACAAGTCCTATAATCATTCCTGGAACAGCTGTACGATGGTGACGTTGGGGATCGGCCAGGACAAACTGGAAGCAACGCCTTTGCAGATGGCCAATGCAATATGTATCGTTGCCAACAAAGGGTACTACTATACGCCGCACTTTGTAAAAAGCATCGAAGGGGCGCCGGAAGACGATACCCTGCTCAGCCGCTTCCATCAGAAGCACGAGGCCGTTACGCATATCTCCGATGCGGCGTATGAAGTCGTCCACAGCGGGATGCAGGATGTAACAGAGATCGGTACGGGCCGTCCGGCTCGTATACCCGGGATTGCGATGTGCTCAAAGACTGGTACGGCAGAAAACAAGACGGTCATAGATGGCCGCCTTATCAAGCTCAAATCTCACTCCTGGTTTGTCTGCTTTGCGCCGCGGGAGAATCCAAAGATCTGTGTGGCGGTTATCGTCGAGAATGGCGGTTATGGCGGAACACAGGCGGCTCCTATCGCTTCGCTCCTCGTTGAAAAATATCTGCGCGATACTATCGCAGACTCGAGGCTGGCGCTGGTCGATGAGATCACCGGCCGTAACCTGATGCCCAATATTCTCGTACGGCGTCAGTTCAAGGCCGACTCCCTGCGTGCTGTAGACTGGGCCAGACAAACCGGTGACAGCACCCGTCTGCTAAAGTATCAGACGGCTTCATTCCGGAATATGATGCAGGATACCTCTTATGGCTCGAAGAGCCCTTTGTATCTGGCTTTACACAAGGCGGTGCCTTATAAGAGCGCGCTGGCGGAGAAACAGGCCAAGTTAAGAGCACAGGCACAGGCTGCGGCAGCACAAGCTGCCGCCTCGCAGCCACAGGCAAAACCCGACACAAACGGAACGGCTGGTCATCCCGTGCCGGACACCGGAAGAAGACCGGCTGCCCATGTTCCAGGAGATACGACCAAAAAACCAGTTGTCCGCAGACCGCCGCCTAAAAAGGATAGTTCATCCGGACCAGGAGCAGTTCCATCCGGCGACAATCATTCCACCAAAACAGATTCGTCCCGTTAAATATCATGAATCAAAGAAACCCCACTATATCAAAAGGCGTTGACTGGTCCCTTGTCTGGATCTGGTTTGTCCTTTGTGCGATCGGCATCACGAGTATCTTTGCGGCTTCCTATCACGATGGCGACAACATCGCCCAGGGGTTTATCGGTCTTAAGACGGACTATAGCCGTCAGCTGCTTTTCTTTTTTCTTTCGGGCATCGTAGGCACCTTTATCCTGTTGACGGATAGTAAATTCTTTACTGCAACGGCCAATCTGGGCTATGCATTTGGGATCTTTCTGTTGTTGCTGGTATTTCCTTTCCATACCCGAATCAAGGGGACCGAGTCGATTATCAGATTTGGCAGCGCCTTCCAGCTGCAGCCTGCGGATCTTTGTAAGCTTTTTGTAAACCTGGCGCTGGCCAAATATCTTTCGCGGGTAGAAACCAACTTTGCCCGTCCTCGCGCGCAGCTGATCGCCGTAGCCATTGCCTTGGCGCCTGCGGTACTTAGTAAGCTGCAGGATGAAACTGGTCTGGCACTGGTTTACTTTTCCTTCTTCCTTGTGATGTTCCGTGAAGGGCTTCCTCCTATCGTGCTGGTGGTCGGCTTTTCCTTTGCCGTTTTGGTGGTGGCTACCTTGCTGCTCGAGCCCAATACCCTGGCCCTCATCCTGACGGCGATAGCGATCGGGGCGATCTATATTCTGCGAAAGCCGATCAAGCGGAAGCGGTCCGTCCTTTTCCTGGTTGTCGGGATCTGGTTTGTGTGTGTGGGAATACAGCGTTTTGTCGTTCCTTTTGTCTTTGATCATGTCTTTAAGCCCTACCAGGTGCAGCGTATCTATGCGGCGATCGGTAAGGACTATATTCCAAAGAGCCAGGCCGATGAGGCGGCGCTGGAATCCGAGCAGAAGACGGCCGGAAAGAAAAAGGATAATAACTACAACGTAAAGCAAAGTAAAATTGCGATCGGCTCCGGCGGGTTTATCGGAAAGGGGCTGTTGAAGGGAACACAGACCCGCTATGACTTCGTTCCGGAACAAAAGACCGACTTTATCTTTTGTACGATCGGGGAAGGGTTTGGTTTTGTAGGAAGCCTTGTTTTTCTTGGGATCTATATGTTGCTTCTGATGCGTATCGTTACGATCGCTGAGCGGCAGCGAAGCGTCTTTAGCCGCTGTTATGCTTATGGAGTTGCGAGCGTGTTGTTCTTCCATATTGTGATCAACGTTTGTATGACCGTCGGTTTGGCGCCGGTGATTGGTATTCCGCTGCCCTTCGTGAGCTATGGCGGGACTTCGCTGCTCACCTTTAGCGTGATGCTTTTCATTCTTGTCCGGCTTGATGCCGACCGGCAAATGGTGTTGCGCTAGGGCTGCCGGCGACTATTTTGCACCGCAGTCGCAGGTCGGAGCGGGCCCCGGGTCCGCTGGCCGAAGGCCCATCGTAATGGGTTTGGACCGGCGACTATTTTGTGCCGCAGTCGCAGGTCGAAGCGGGCCCCGGGTCCGCTGGCCGAAGGCCCATCGTTAATGGGTTTGGACCGGCGACTATTTTGCACCGCAGTCGCAGGT
>JAATGQ010000048.1 GCA_015654595.1 Chitinophagales bacterium
TATGTAATTCTCTCACGGAAAATTAACAGTCAAAATCGATATTTTTCGCCTCGCGTAAACCTTACCGTAAATTAATTTACAGTGCTATTGTTTCCATTCTTTCAAAGATCTTTTGGCTTGTTTCGCTTTCGCTCAACCACCATTCTTTCGAACGGGAGGCAAAGGTAAGAGCCTTTATTAAATTATCAAAAACTTTCTGCTGATTTCTTGAAGATTTTTCTTCGTAAAAAAGCGTGCAGTATTTTGAAGAACTTCTGTGGAGATCGACATCCAGATTAACTCATCTGCTGTCATTTTCGATTCAATCAGCAGCGCAAGTTTTTTACAACCATTGCTATTTTTTTGAATCGGACGGCAAAGATACAATGTCTATTCTTATCAACAAAGTTTTCTTTCTTCTTTTTGAAGTTTCTCTCTTCATCAACAGTACTCTTTGCGCTTACACCACGATAAAAAGAACTAATCCATTTCGATATTTCCTCGCGTGCAAAAAACTCGTTTTTCCTCTTTTCTCTTTCCTCTATTTTCGCCTAAACGTAGTACTTATTTCGAATTGGGTTGCAAAGATAGGCAGTTGTAAGTTGCTGCCAAATCTTTTTTGAACTATACTTTTCCACATTCACTCAAACCCCCTCCAGGCAAAGCTTTTAGCCCAATAAAAAATCAGCCTCTACCCGGCTCCCGCCTTTGCATACTTGTTACGTATTATTCAATGGACAAACAGGGATGTATCAATTCACTCTCCCGTACTTCCCGAAAGGACACTAACAGGGAAGTATACCTGATAAAGGAACAGCCCATGCCCCGGCGTAGAAAAATCTGCATGCCGATTGTCCCTCTTCTCAAGAATCGCAACAAAGTCCTCAACGCTAAGCTTACCCCTCCCCACCTGTAACATCGTACCCACCAATCCTCTCACCATACCCCGCAAAAAACGATTCGCCCGAACCCTGTATACCAACCCCTCCTCAGTCCTCGACCAACTACTTTCAAACACGGTACATTGAAAGGTCTTCACCTGGGTATTCCGTTTGGCAAAAGAGGTATAATCGCGATGCTCCAATAACACTGCCGCAGCCTTCTGAAGCGCCCCCTCCTCCAACGTATAGGGATAAAAAAAAGCCCGGTCCTCCAGGAAGGGATTCTTCTCCCGATATATATAATACCGGTACTCACGGCTCGTCGCATCAAACCGACAATGGGCATCCGCCGCCACGGGATAAATATTCTTTATTACAATGTCCGCCGGCAGGATCGCATTGATATTATACAATTGGCGGCTGTTTATAATACCCTCATAATCAAAGTGAAAAAAGTTCTGCAGCGCATGTACGCCGCCATCGGTCCGGGAAGATCCGGTCAATTCGAAAGCTTGCCGGTAAAATACGGCCAGCGCCTTTTCGACCTCCTGCTGAATGGAAGAAGCATTGTCCTGAATCTGAAATCCGCTATAGTTCGCCCCTTTATAGGCAACCTCCAGGAAGTATCTCGGCATATTACGCTTATTGAAGGGGCAAAGATAAGACCCTACTGATTGGTCATTGCCCGGAATTTGTTGGTATAAACGGGATCTCCAAGCAGCCCTATTAAATCACGGAAGTTACTATCGGAACAATAAGGATATGCCGTCTCAAAGAAGTGGAATTTTGCGGCATCCCCAATAAAGACCTCACTAAGCGCCTTGATTTGAGGAGTGGAAAAACATTTGACCTTAAATGACTTACGAGCTAAAGCAATTCGATCTTCCTCCTTGGCCGCATCCAATAGTTTAACTCTAAGCTTATCGACATCATAATCGGTAGCATAGCTGTGACAATCTGAGTTCTCTACTTTTATTGCCGGACGGCCTCCCCTTTTGTTCGTATCAGCCTGATGACCAGGGGCACTTCCCGCTGCCAACGAGGCATTTAGACCGGCGCCGGGTCGATACAACGGAGCAGGCCCCGTCGGACCGGGTTCTGTACTCCCCGCAACAGCAGGACTGTCCACAGGTATCACGACCACAATGGTATCAGCCTTCTTTCCCCCGGAATGATCAGCATAGACCTGCCGGACAGAATGCGGCGATTTCTTCTCGCTCAGCTTCGCGACAGCCCCCGTACGGCGAAGTCCTCCACCCAGCGAATCTGCAGACCTGGCAGGCGCCCGGTATAAATTTGAAGCAGAAGCCAGCGTGTCTGCCGAAGCAGCCGCCGACGACCTGAACAAAGGAGCCGATGCCACTGCCGGCTCCCCGCCGGTCCTGGAGCCACTGCCAACCGCCGGATCCACAGACACAGCCGTACCCGCCGTTCGCACAACTGCTGAATCCACAGAGGCAGCAGATCGTGCAGCGACAACAACCGTCGAATCGGAAGGCGCCACCGGCTGCGTTACCCGTACAGCGGAATCAAGCTGGGCCATTAAATGGCTAAGCCCACCAGCAGAGTCGGCCGACGCCGCAGGCTTACCCGGGCTCTCCGTCGTAGTCAAAACCGGGGCTCCGGGTTTAGTCGTACCCGTCGCAGCCAGAACCGGAGCCCCCGGCCGAACGACCGCCGAATCCATCGACGATCCCTGCGCAGACGCCCCAGCAATAGGATCCTTTGCAACCTGCGCGACAGCAGCCGACGCAAGAGTGTCAGCAGGAATAGAAGTTGTCTTATCTATTACAGTCCCGGAATCCACCCCAGGCGGAGGAGAAGACTGGGCATAAGAATCATAAAGAACAACCGTATCATGCACAATACCAGCCATCATTTGCGAAAAGGCATCCTCCTTTTTGACCCCAAACGGCCGAAAGGCGTTATTCCCCTTTTCGTTATCCGGCGCTGCAGGCTTCAGCGTCACACTGGATTCAGCATCGTATAAATTCCACCCGCCTTCCGCCCGATCCTGCCGGATCATCAGATCGAGGTCCTTTTGCCGGATACTGATATTAAAA
>JAATGQ010000237.1 GCA_015654595.1 Chitinophagales bacterium
TTAAAATTATGCGGTTTTTTGAGCAGGTTCTTTTCAATAATTCGCAGGAACCAGTCTGATTTTAGCCAACCCTTTGGCGGGCGGAGATGGTTGCCGCTGCCATCCGGGGCTTCGAGCAGAGCGGACAGCTGTTGTATCAAAAGCGGACAGGGAGACCCTGCATAGTAACCGCAACTAATTGATTAGTAGTTGTTCGAAAAACCGGCATCTTTATGGTAGTCAATCGCTTAAACCATTACGCATGCTTAAGAACTATTTCCTGACGGCCTGGCGGCATCTCTGGAAGAACAGGGCTTATTCCATTATCAATATCGCTGGGCTGGCCATTGGGATGGCGGCCTGTATCATCATCCTGCTGTTTGTTTCGTATGAAAAGAGCTTTGACCGCTGGCATACCAGGAACATTTACCGGTTGAACGAGGTTCAGAAATTCCCCGGCATGCTTGCTTCGCAGAAAGTAGCGCTTTCGATGTATCCGATGGCGTCTACGATGAAGGATGAGTTTCCTGAGATCAAACGTTATACCCATATTCGTTGGAACAACAAGTATCAGCTGACGGCCGGGGAGAGGCGGTTGTATGCGCCGCAGGTTTTGTTTGCGGACACGGCCTTCTTTGAAATGTTCGATTTCCGGCTTTTAAAGGGGGATCCGGCTACGGTGCTGCAGAAGCCCAATAGTATAGTATTGACGGAAGGGGAGGCGCATAGGTTGTTCGGCGAAGCTGACCCCATGGGAAAAACAGTTTCTCATTTTGCGGAAGATACGACCAGTTATATGGTGACGGGTATTGTACAGGACGCTCCGGAGAATTCGCAGCTGCAATTTGACGCGATCGGTTCTTTTAACACCTTTATCAAGCCCGACTGGATGAATATGTGGGGCGGCAACTGGTTGAACACGTATTTCGAACTGGCGCCGCATACCGATGTCGCGGCGCTGGAAAAGAAGTTCCCTGCTTATCTGCGCAGGCATATGAGTGAAGATGAGGCAAAGGGGTTTGAGTTATTTCTGCTGCCTTTAAAGGAGGTACATGCCGGCGCGGGGGATATCGGTCTCGACTATCTCAATTATCACAAATTTGACCGGCAGTACACGACCATTTTTCTGGTGATTGCGCTGATCGTACTGGTCATTGCCTGTATTAATTTTATGAACCTGTCGACGGCCCGTAGTGCCGAGAGGGCTAAGGAGGTGGGAATCCGTAAGTCCATCGGGGCGCTGCGTGGTCAGCTGGGTATCCAGTTCCTTGGAGAGACCGTATTGTTGTCTTTGCTGGCATTGGTTCTGGCGATGGGGCTGGTTGCAGCGGCGCTTCCTTTTATAAACGACCTGAGCCAGCGGCGGCTGCAGATACAGCTTTGGGAAAACCCGTGGATCCCGTTGCTGATCCTTGTAGCAGCGGTTGTAGTCGGTCTTTTATCGGGCCTGTATCCCGCGCTTTATCTCTCTTCTTTCCAGCCGGTAAAAGTATTAAAGGGACTGCCGCAGATCGGGAAGAACAAGGGGCTGCTGCGGAATGTGCTGGTGGTTGGGCAGTTTGTAAGCGCGATCTTTCTGATCATCGCTACGATCTTTGTTTATCGGCAGTTAAGTTTTATGCGGCAGCGGGATCCCGGGTTCAACCGAGACCAGGTACTGACCGTATCGCTGGATCGGACCACCTCTAAAAAGTACGCGCTGTTGAAACAGCAGCTGGCTTCCAGTCCGCTGATCACCGGGGTGACAGCTGCACAGGACGATCTGGGCAGCCATCTGGATCAGTCGGGTATCGAGTTTAAAGGGGATGGTCCGCTGCGGCAATTGACGGGGACCCGGTTGATCGTCGATCCGGATTATTTGCGGCTGTATCATATAGCGCTGATTGCGGGGCATGACTTCAGGGCCGATTCCATCTCCAATGGCAGGGATTATATCATCAATGAGACGATGGCGCGCGAGCTGATCCGGGATATGCCAGGCAAACCGCTGACGGCGCTGATCGGCCGGCACTTTGGTTTTGATTCAGTTGGAGTGATCGCGGGTATTGCCAAGGATTTCAACTTCAATTCGCTGCACTACAAGATCGAGACGCTGTTTATGTTCAATACGATGAACTGGGGTTTCAGCACTATGTCTGTCAAGCTGAGCGGCGGTCACACCAGGGAAGCGATCGCATTTATCGAATCGACCTGGAGGCAGTTATTTCGTGACCATCCGCTGGAATATGAGTTTCTGGATGATCATTTTGCCGAAGTGTACCGGGCGGACAGCCAGGTATCCCGCATGGTGGGAATACTGGCGAGTCTGGCGATCTTTATCTCCTGTCTGGGTTTATTTGGACTGGCGTCCTATGCTGCGGAGCAAAGGGTAAAGGAGATCGGTATCCGCAAAGTGCTGGGCGCGAATATCCGGCAGATCGTGCTGCTTTTGTCCCGTCATTTTATAGTACTGGTGCTGATCGCTAACCTGATCGCGTGGCCGCTGGCCTGGTTTGCAATCCACCGCTGGCTTCAGGATTATGCTTATCGGGTCGATATGAGCTGGTGGGTCTTTGTCCTGGCGGGCAGCCTGGCGCTGTTGATCGCGCTGCTGACGGTGAGTGCGCTGGCGGCGAGGGCCGCGGTTGCGAATCCGGTGAAGAGTTTGAGATCGGAATAGCCGACCTATGGCCAAATGAAAAACCCGAAGCAAACGCTTCTGAAATAAAGATCCCCAGGCCCCAGCCTGGGGATCTTATTATTTTAAGCTGTGGCCGGCGGCGTATCGCCTGCCGAGTCGGCCCGGCTGCGTTGGTTTTCGTGATGGGCTTGTTCGATATCGTATTCCAGTTCGGGATCAATATTCTGTTCTTCCACTTTACGCGCCTTTTCTGCCAGCTCTTCCCGGTTATCCTGCAGCCATTGGAGCTGCTTCTTGCCATAGGAAAGTCTGGTAAAGAGGACGTAGAGGACGGGTACGATAAAGATCTAGATAGAAGAAGACGCGATCATCCCGCCCAATACCGTAATTCCGATGGTCTTACGGGATACGGCGCCTGCGCCTGATGCCAGTACCAGCGGCATTACCCCGAGGATGAAGGCCATCGACGTCATGATGATGGGCCGGAGACGAAGCTTGACCGCTTCGATCGTCGACTGGAGCAGCGGTTCTCCACGATCTACACGCAGCTTGGCGAATTCCACGATCAGGATCGCGTTCTTGGCAGACAAGCCGATCAGCGTGATCAATCCTATCTGGGCATAGACATTATTGGTCAGCAGCGGTATACAGGTGAGCGCCAGAATGGCGCCGAATGCGCTGATAGGTACGGCCAGCATGACGGACAGCGGTACAGACCAGGACTCATACAAGGCCGCCAGGAAGAGGAAGACAAAGACGATCGAGAACGTAAAGATATAGATCGTCGTCGAGCCCGCCTTTATCTCTTCGTAGCTCAACCCCGAGAACTCGTAGGTATAACCCTGGGGCAGTACCTTGGCGGCGGTCTCTTTCAGCGCTTCGATCCCTTCGCCGGTGCTGTAGCCGGGAGGCGTAGAGCCGTCGACTTCGGCGCTGCGGAAGATATTGAAGTGGGTCAGCAGCGGGGCTGTCTCGTCCGGTTTATAGTTGATCAGCGTGCTCAGCGGCAGCATCTGTCCTTTCGAATTGCGGACATAATACTTGTTCATGTCCTGGATCACGGCGCGGAAGGCGGTGTCCGCCTGAACCACGACGTGGAAGGTCCGGTTATAGAGCGTAAAATTGTTGACGAAGAGGCTGCCCATATACGCCTGCATCGTACTGAATACATCCGATATATTGACACCCAGTTTCTCGCACTTGTCGCGGTCTACCGTCAGGTTGTAGCTGGGGGTGTGTGCGCCATAGTAGCTGAAGGCCGTTGAGATCGGCGGATTCTTTTTACAGGCGGCGATGAATTTCTTGACGACCGTTTCGAACTGGTGGATATCATCGCTGGTATTTCCCTGCTGGATCTGCATGCTGAAGCCTGCTGCCTGTCCGATACCACGGATGGGGGGCGGCGGGATAACAACCACATTGGCATTTTTGATACCAGCTTTGGCGATGCGCTCCTTCAGCACATTGATCAGCCAGGGTACTTTTTCTTCCTGTTTTTGTCTTTCATCCCATGGCGCGAGCGTAAGGAACATCGTTCCGTTGTTGGAGTTGCTGCCGCCGTTGAGGATGTTGAAACCGGATAGTGCAGCGAAGTGCGCGACTCCGGGTGTTTCTCCCACTATCTTCATCAACTTGTTCATCAATTCAACCGACATCGTTACGGAGGACGCTTCGGGAAGCTGATAGGTTACATACAGGCGGCCTTCGTCTTCGGAAGGGATAAAACCCGAAGGTTTGTTTTTGAACATCACGATGGTGAGCACACAGATCAGGATGAGGAACATGACCGTATAGCGGGCGCCTTTGATACAGCGCTGTACGCCGCGGCCGTATTTTTCTGTTACTCGTTCAAACCAGTTATTGAACCCGATGAAGAAGCGGTCGAACCAGGTTTTCTTTGTCAGGTGGGAAGGTCTTAACAACAGCGTACAAAGAGCCGGCGTCAATGACAGCGCGATAAAGGCCGAAAGGACGACAGAGATGGCAATGGTAATAGCGAACTGTTGGTACAATCGTCCGACGATCCCCGGGATAAAGCCTACGGGCACGAAGACCGCTGCCAGGATCAGGGCGATGGCTACGACCGGCGCCGAGATCTCCTTCATCGCGTGATAGGTGGCCTCTTTGGGCGACATGTGCTGTTCGTCGATATAGTGTTGTACCGCTTCGACCACGATGATGGCGTCATCCACCACGATCCCTATCGCCAGTACGAAACCGAACATCGTGAGCGTATTGATGGTAAAACCCATCGGGATAAAGAAGCAGAAGGTACCCAGGATCGATACCGGGATGGCGAGAACCGGGATCACCGTCGACCGCAGGTTTTGCAGGAAGAGGAAGACCACGATGGCCACCAGTCCGAGGGCCTGCAGCAGGGTCAGCAGCACCTCATGGATAGAGGTTTTGATGATGGTGATCGATTCGAAGGGAACTTTATAGTCTACGTCCGGGGGAAAGTATTTCTTCAACTTTTCCAGCTCGCGGTAGACATTGTCGGCTGTTTCGAGGGCGTTGCTGCCGGGAGCCTGGTATACCTGAAGATAGGAGGCGCGTTTGCCGTCGACAAAGGAGTTACCCGAAAAGGTGAACTTACCCAGCTCGACGCGGGCGATGTCCCTCAGGTAGATCAGCCTGCCGGGACGGTGGAAGCTGTCGGGGATGTTTTTGACGATCACCTTTTCATAGTCCGAAGGCTTTGTCAGCTGTCCATTGGGCAGTACGCTAAGCTCATATGCCTGGCTTCCTTTCTGGGGAGGCGCGCCAACCGAACCGGCTGCGACATAGACGTTTTGCGCGGCCAGTGCGGCCGTTACGTCAGATGGCATCAGTCCAAAGGCGGCCATCTTATCCGGGTTCATCCAGATACGCATACTGAACTGGTCGGTACGGACATTGATGTCACCCACGCCGGGAACGCGCAGCAGCGCATCTTCGATAAAGATATTGGTATAGTTATCGAGGAAGGTGATGTTGTGCGTCCCTTTGGGAGAATATACCGCTACCATCAGCAGCATACTCGGGTTACGGGCTCGGACTGTCATCCCCAGTTTGCTGACCACGGCGGGCAGCAGGGGTGAGGCGATACCTACGCGGTTCTGGACGTTGAGCGCGGCGATATGTACGTTGGTGCCGATATTAAACGTTACGCTGATGTTCATATTCCCCGAGTTGGTGCTGGTGCTCTGCATGTATTCCATGCCGGGCGTTCCGTTGACCTGCTCTTCGATGGGGATGGCTACCGTCTGCTCTGTCGTCAGTGCATCGGCGCCTGTATAAGACCCGGATACCGATACAGAGGGCGGCGAGATATTCGGGTATTGGTCGACTGCCAGGTTAAAGATGCTGACCAGACCTGAGATGATCAGGACCAGCGATATAACGATGGCGGTAACCGGTCTCTTTATGAAAGTATTCGCAATCATCCTTGAACAGGTTGGTTTTGACCATCCTTCGGATCCATTCCGTGAAGGTCGCGTGATTTTTTGATTTCGAATTCCAGTTCCGGATCGATGTTTTGTTCTTCTACCTTACGCGCTTTTTCCATCAGGTCTTCATGGTGCGCCTTGAGGTAGTCCAGTTTCTTCTTGCCGTAGGATACGCGTGTGATCAACACGTACAGCACCGGTACGATGAAGATAGCGATGGTGGACGCAGCCAGCATCCCGCCGAGTACGGTAAAGCCGATCGTACGGCGCGATACGGCGCCGGCGCCCGTCGCAAATACCAGTGGCAGTACCCCGAGCACAAAGGCCAGGGATGTCATCACGATTGGTCGGAGACGAAGCGATACGGCGTCCAGCGTCGACTGCAGCAGGTCTTCCCCACGGTCTACGCGGACCTTGGCGAACTCGACGATCAGGATAGCGTTCTTGGCGGCCAGACCGACAAGCGTGATCAGACCGATCTGCGCATAGACGTTATTGGTGAGGCTGGGTACAAAAACAAGTGTCAGGATGGCGCCGAAGGCTCCGATCGGTACGGCCAGCAGTACCGAGAAAGGTACCGACCAGGACTCGTAGAGGGCTGCCAGGAAAAGGAATACGAAGGTGATGGAGAAGGCGAAGATATACAAGGTTGTAGATCCCGCTTTTTTCTCTTCGTAGCTCAACCCGGAGAACTCATAGGTATAGCCATCGGGAAGTACGCGCTTCGCGATGGCTTCCAGCGCTTCCAGTGACTGTGTGCTGCTATGTCCTTCTGCCGGCATCCCGTCGACTTCCGCGCAACGGAAGATATTGAAATGGGAGATCAGCGGCGCTGTTTCCGTTGGTTTGTAGGAGATCAGCGTTCCGAGGGGAAGCATGGCGCCGTTCTGGTTCCTGACATAGTATTTATCCATATCCGAGATGACGCTGCGGAAGGCCGTATCGGCCTGGACCACGACGTGGAAGGTTCGGTTATAGGCTGTAAAATCATTGATATACAAGCTGCCCATAAAGGCCTGGATCGTGGTGAAGACATCGTTGATATTGACGCCGAGCTTTTCACACTTGTCACGGTCTACCGTCAGGCTATAGCCGGGGGTATGCGCGGAGTAGAAGCTGTAGGCGCCGGTGATCGCCGGGTTCTTGTTGGCTTCCGTTACAAATTTATTGACCACCTTTTCGAAGTCCTGGAGGTTATCGTTGGTGCTGCGTTGTTCGATCTGGAAGCTGAAGCCTACGCCGGCGCCGAGACCCGGGATAGGAGAAGGCTGGATGACTTCGATATTGGCATTGCGGATACCGGCATCGTCGATACGCTTTTTCAGTGCTGTCAGGATACCCGGCACTCGTTCTTCTTCCGTATTGCGGTCATCCCAGGGCTGCAGCTGACAATAGATCGTACCGCAGTTGGAATTGCTGGCATTGGTGATAACGTTAAGACCAGAGAGGGCGGCATAGTGGGCGATACCCGGCGTTTCCGAGATGACATTCATCAGCCGCTGCATCAGGTTTACCGACTGGCTGGTCGAAGAGGCGGGCGGCAGCTGGAAGGTTACATAGATATTGCCGTCGTCTTCGGAAGGGATAAAGCCGGAGGGCTTGCTTCTGAAGAGGAAGACTGTACCGATACAAAGACAGACGAGAATGACAAGGATATACTTAGAGCCGGCAATGGACTTCTTTACGCCATTGGAATAATGGCCGGTTACTTTGTCGAACCACTCGTTGAACCGGATAAAGGCCTTGTCGAGTCCTTTTGCTTCTTCTTTTGGTTTCGAAGGTTTGAGCAGCAGCGTACAAAGTGCGGGTGTCAGCGACAAGGCGATAAAAGCCGAGATAATCACCGATATCGCGATCGTGATAGCGAACTGCTGATATAGCCGGCCGACGATTCCGGGGATAAAGCCGACGGGTACGAAGACTGCCGCCAGGATAAGAGCGATGGCGACGACCGGGGCCGAGATATCTTTCATCGCCTCATACGTGGCTTCCTTGGGAGACATTTTCTCGTGGTCGATATAGTGCTGAACCGCCTCCACCACGATGATGGCGTCATCCACCACGATACCGATGGCCAGTACAAAACCAAACATCGTGAGCGTATTGATGGTGAAGCCCAGCGGGAAGAAGAAGATAAAGGTTCCGAAAATGGATACCGGGATGGCCAGTACAGGGATCAGCGTCGAGCGCAGGTTCTGCAGGAACAGGAATACCACGATGGCCACGAGTCCGAGCGTCATCAGCAGCGTAACGACCACGTCCTTCATCGATACCTTTACGACCGTGACGGACTCGAAAGGAACGCTGTATTCCACGTCGGCGGGGAAGAACTGCTTCAGCTGCGCCAGTTCCTTATAAATACCTGCGGCTGTCTCGAGGGCGTTGCTGCCTGGGGCCTGGTAGATCTGCAGGTAGGAGGCGCGTTTACCATCGACAAAAGAGTTGCTGGAGAACGTGAACTTACCCAGTTCTACGCGGGCGATATCCCTCATATAGACCAGCTGGGCGGTATGGCCTGCCGAGTCCGGGATCGTCTTGACGATGATATTTTCAAACTCCTTTGCCTTGCTGAGACGGCCATTTACGAGGATACCGATCTCAAAGGTCTGCGATTTGCTTTGAGGCGGAACACCAGCGGAACCTGCGGCTACCTGTACGTTTTGTGCGTTGAGGGCGTTGATCACGTCCTGTGCGGTAATCTTGTAGGAAGCCATCTTCTCCGGGTTCATCCATACGCGCATACTGAAGTCGTCGGTAAAGCGCTGGATGGTGCCGACACCGGGAACGCGCAGGAGCGCATCCTGGACGAAGATGTTGGCGTAGTTGTCGAGAAAGGTGATGTTGTGCGTTCCTTTTGGAGCGTAGATCGCCACCATCATCAGCATGCTGGGGTTGACGGCGCGCACGGTTATACCGAGTTTGCTCGCTACTGCCGGCAACAGGGGGGCGGCGATGCTTACGCGGTTTTGTACGTCCAATGCGGCCACGTCGATATCCGTCCCCAGCTGGAAGGTAACGTTGATATTCATCAGACCGTTGTTCGTGCTGTTGCTCTGCATGTATTCCATGCCCGGAGTACCATTTACCTGCTGTTCGATGGGGGTTGCGACCGTCTGTTCCACCGTTTGGGCGTCGGCTCCTGTGAACTGGCCGTTGACCTGTACGATAGGCGGCGTGATATCCGGATATTGGTCGATTGGCAGGATGGCGATTGAGATCGCGCCCGTAAGGACAAGCACGATGGATATTACAATAGCGGTAACCGGCCTCTTAATAAAAGTGTTGGCGATCATAATGATATAATGTCAAATACTACCCGTATGGTTTACTCTCCTTATCTTCCTCTTCCTCCGGCGGCGGCTGGTCCCTGCCTGTTGGCGGTGGTGATCGGCGATCCGTCGTGAAGGGATTGAACGCCGTCGACGACGATCTTATCCCCTGGATTCAGACCGCTCATGATCAGGGTATTGGATCCGATCACGGCGCCTGGCATCACTTTCACGGAGAAGGCTCTGAGTTTGCGTGCGTTTGCTGAATCAGCGCCTGCGCCTCCCCCCTCGGACTTCTTGTTGTCGGCGGTCGCACCTTCCGCCTTTTTGCTGGAATCAGCGCCGCTACTGATGGCGCTGTCTTTGGCTACATAGACAAAGAACTCACCCATCTGCTCCACGATCGCCCTGGTGGGGATGAGTATCTGCGGATCCTTTTCCAGATTGTGGACACGGACAACGCAGCTCATGCCTTCCCGAAGATCGAGTTTGGGGTTTGCAAAGGTCAGACGCACCCGGATCGTACCCGTCTGGGGATCGACGGCGCGGTCGATGACCGTTATCTGGCCTGTCTGGTTATACAGTTTTTTATTGGGCAGTTCGAGGGTGAACAGCGAGTCGACCGAATGTTGTTTTTGATGCTGCAGATCCTGGTAGTGTGCCAGCTGCGCTTCGCTGATCAGGAAGTCGACGGCCATGGGATTGTCGGTAGAGATGGTATTCAGCAGGGTGGTGCTGGCGGTAACGAGGTTACCGAGCTTGACCTGGCTAAAACCGATGGTACCGTCAAAAGGAGCCGTGATGATGGAATAAGAGCGGTTGGTTTCCGCAGTCTTTACCGCCTGTTGTGCGGCGGCTGTGGAGCTTTTCGCGTTTTCCAGCGCGATGACCGCGTGGTCAAGCGTCTGCTTGGCTACGGCATTGTGCTGGATCAGGTATTGATAACGGTCGGCATCCTGCTGAGCCTGAACCTGGTTGCCCTGGGCGACTTTGAGGTTGGCTACAGCCTGATCGTAAGCTGCCTGATAAAGTCTTTCATCGATGGCATATAGCTTTTGGCCCTTGTGTACGTGCGTACCTTCGGTAAAAAAGATCCCTGTGACATATCCTGTTACCTGCGCATGCAGATCGACCGAGCTCAGCGCTTCTGTCGTAGCGGGATAATTGTCGTAATACAACACCGGCTGGGTTTTTACTTCAGCAAGGTTGACAGGGGTAGGGGGATTGGTCGCCGGTGGCTTTTGCTGGCAAGAGAAAAGCGCCAGTCCGGAAATGGAAACCAGGGTCAATGCCAGTCTGCTCATACAAGTGGTTTATTATATTATACTTAACTGATGATTAATTTTTGACAGTAATGATCCCCATTGCTCTCTGGAGATCGATCTTGCTCGACAACAGCGTGAAAAGGGCGTTCTGATAGCCGATCTCAGACGTGATAAGATTCGATTCCGCGGTGATCACGTTGAGGTAGGGGACGACGCCCTGCAGGTATTGCAGGTTGACGATATCATAGGTCTCTTTGGCCAGGTCTCTGTTCTTATTGGTCAGATCGAGATTGACGAGATTACTTTTGTAGGTGGCCAGCGCAGAAGTATATTGAGAATAGATCTGCGATCTCAGCGAGACCTCGTCCCAGTCCAGCAGTCTTTCCTGGAGCTGTGCCTTTTTGATGTTGTTGGTTCGGGCAAATCCTGTGAAGATCGGCAGGGTTACGCTCAGTCCGACGTAAGAATACGGGTAGGCTTTTGAGAAGAGGCCGCCGAAGGTGTTGTTTTCAAACTCATAGTCGTAATCGAAGAAGGCGCCTACCGTCGGCAGCCAGGACTTCTTGTAGTAACGGACCAGCTGTTGCTGAAGCTGTACGTTGGTGTGCAGCATCTGGTATTCGATGCGGCGTTCGTATTGCAGCTGCTGGGTAGTATCGAAAACGATGTCCTGTTTCATCTGCAGGGTATCGTAGCTGACATTGAATTGTCTTTCGGGGGCCAGTCCCATCACCTGCTTCAGCAATGCATATTGCGGGGTGACGCTTTCTGTTGCCTGTTTTAGCTGTGCGATCGAGTTGTTCAGTGAAATGACGGCCTCGTTATAATCCGTTTTATCGACAATGCCGCTGACATATTGATGATAGGCATCATTGACATTTTTGGTGAGCCGGGCCGTGTCTTCTTTCAGCACATCGATCTGTTGCAGGGTCAGCAGCAGGCTGTAAAAAGTTTTGCTGACGGCGGCAACGATGTCTATCTTGGCGCTGTCCGTGATCTGCTGCGACTGCCTGACATACAGCGGGGCTGCATCGGCCGCATAAAGCAGTGAAGGGTTGAAGATCGTCTGGGTGACCGAGCCGATCGGGTTGACGGTGTTGACCACCCCCGTCTTTGCCGTGGAAGTAGAGCCGCCTGGCGTAGTAGGACGGATAAATGTTGTAGGAAGGGTCAGATAGTGTGTGAAGTTACCTGAGAAGTTTGCCTGGGGTAGCCAGCCTGCCAGCGCAATCTTATTGCTCACCCGGGTGATCGCTTCATTGATCAGCGCCTGATTGATGCTGGGTTCATTTTTTAACGCGAAAGCGATACATTGGTCCAGGGTCAGGGCCGTATCCGCTGTTTGTGCAGGCTGAGCGAAGGCGGTAATCGATAGACAACAGACAAAAGTACAGACCAGGAGATTCTTCAAGGAGAAAACTACAGTATTGAACATATCGATTATAGAAATTTATACTAAAATAGCAATGATTTCCGGTTTTCAGGGCCGGTTCAAGGTCGTCAAAAGGAGTTCGCAAAGATTACCTTTTTTACGCGAAGGAAGAATAAGCAACGATTAAAAACGAATTAAATCAAATTGTCCTTAACCATTGATTAAGAAAGAAAAAGAAGTATGAAGCCAAAACGGTGATAAGGGGGCTCAGGGACGGATGAGCGGAGCATTGCGACTCGTCAGCAAAGAGCGTATGTCTTCTTCTGTTCCGGTGAAGGGGCCTGAACCTTCTATTTTTAGCGTCGCCATCGCGGCTGCGAACTCGCCCGCCTGTTGAACGGGAACGTCTTTTACCCGTTGAAAGAGATAACCGGCCATATAGGTGTCGCCGCAGCCCGTTGCATCGACGACAGAGGTCGTGGGAATATAGGCTGGTATGTTATAATACACGCCTTGTGTATAGACGATCGAACCCTGGCTGCCCAGCGTTACGATCACTTCTTTGACACCCCATTCGGCCAGCAGTCCGGCGCCCTCGTGGATATCGGTCAATCCCGTCAGCACGGCCATTTCTGACTCGTTGGTCTTCAGATAATGAATATGCTGCAGCGCCTCGCGTTTTGCAGGCCAGTCGATCGCCATTACCTTTTGATCTTCTACTTTACGCAGATAACCCTGGGCATCCAGCGATACTCTGCCTTTCAGCGCCAGATCCCGGATCATCTCCACGGAAATATCTCCTGCCAGTAAGGGACCAAGATGAAAAATGGAGGCGGTTATTCCTTCCAGCTGTCCGATATGAAAAGGATCGGCTTCCTGGAGTACCCGTTGTGTGCGATGGTCGGGATTTTCGGGATAGATATTTTCGAAGTATACGGTGTGCTTGCTGGGTTGGACAAAGACCTCGATACCCTGATTCCTCAGTTCTTCTACGCTTGCCATTTCGGAGGGGGCAAGCGCCGTAACCAGGCTGTAACTGACGTCCAGCTGAGAAAGAGCATAGGAGAAATAAAAGGCGGTACCTCCCGCCATGTGAACGACCGATTTCGGTGTAACAACCTTATCCAGAGTAATATGTCCTATGCAGGCGATCTCTTTTGTATACATCTTTTCTGCTGATTATGGTTCAACGAAACAAACTGCCAGCGGCAAATTTACGTGTTTTTTGGTTTTTCGGATGGGAGATGAGCCAGCCCCTTTGAAATGTAAAAAAGATTCCTGTACTTTGTAATTCAAAGTACTTTTTAATAAAATGTCTACATTTCGTTTTAACCGGAGGTATTTCCTGCTGTCGCTTCTTTTATTTGTCGTAGAGGTGCTGATTGCCCTTTATCTGCATGATCCTTTTATCCGGCCCTTTGGGGGGGATTTTTTGATCGTCATCTGGCTCTATTGTCTGGTCCGGGCATTTTTCGACTGGCGGGTGCGGCCGACGGCGTTGGGTGTGCTGGTGTTTGCCTACGGGGTGGAGATAGGTCAGTATTATCATTCGGCAGCTTTTATCACTTCTTTGCTGTTCCGCCAGGTGACGGCCGGGCGCCTGGCTTTTATAGGGCTGCTGGTGGGGACGACCTTCGAGTGGAGAGATCTGCTGGCCTACACGCTGGGTATTGGCTGGGTCCTGCTGGCCGAGGGAGCTTTCTTTAAAAACCGACGCTTATGAAGAGCTTTGTACATCCCGATTCGATCGTGCGGCGTATCTGGGGCAGGGCCGACACCATCCTTTTTATCTTTGCCGGCGCGGCCGCTGAGTTTTCGTTGAACAAGGCCGTCGACTGGCTTTATTATACGGGCCGGCTGCCTGCTGATCCTATCGGGCGGCTCTTTTCTACGGTGGTCTATGCCCGCAGGATCGTGTTTTCTTCCGAAGCCGATGCGATCAAGGCGATCCGGGAGATCGCTTCTATACATAAGGCGGTTGAGACCCGGCGGGGGTATGCGATTCCCGACGAGGCATACCTGGACGTATTATTTATGTTGATCGATTATTCTATCCGGTCGTTTGAATTATTGGAGCGTCGGCTGACGCTGGCTGAAAAAGAGGAGATCTTCGACGTATTTTATCATGTAGGATTTTATATGGGTTTATCCGGATTGCCCATCAATTGGATACACTATGAGCGGATGCGGGCGAGATACCTGCAGCGTAACCTCGAATACGGGGAATATACGCGTCATCTATATGGCCGGTATCGGAAAAGTCTTGGGTCAGCGCGGTTCTTCCTGCTGGTACATGCGCAGGTCTGGCTCGTACCGGTAAGTGTTCGCGGGTTGCTGACACTTGCCCGCTGGCATAAATGGGTACCGCTGCCGGCGCTCTATAAGGGGTTGTGCCGTTTGGGACTTGGCCGTCCGTTAAAGCTGTTGTTATTGCCATCGGAATATGCCGATCGGATTCTTGCGCTGGATCGTTTACCTTCGGCCTAAAATTATAGCCTATGCGTTTTCGTACTGCGATTCTTGCCTTGCTGGGGGGCGCCGCTTTGCCGGCTGGTCTTTGTGCACAGACGCCTTCTGCACCACAGGCCTGGGTTGTTCGTAGTGACAGCTATACGCAGCTGTTGATCGATCTCGACAAGAAGTATTCGCCCGAATATGGTTCCTCTCAGGGACTGGCGGAATACGACACAAAGGTGAGTGTTCCCACGATCGACAATGACCTGGCCAAACGGAAGGAAGAAGAAGCCATCCTTCGGAAATACCAGGCTGCGCTGACCGCGGAAAAAGATCCTTTTGTATTGCAGGACCTGCAGATCCTGATCGGGCGGATTGGGCTGGACTTTCGTCGTCAGGATTACGAGCTGAAAAAGGAAGTGCCTTTTTTAAATGCTGCGACGACGATCTCGGATGGGCTGGAGGCGTTGCTGGATGACCAGACTTCAGCCGCTCGCCGCCAGGCTGCTGTAGTAAGAATAAAAGAGTATGCCGGTCTGATCAATCATTACCGGCCGATCACCGCGGTATTTCAGGAGCGTGTCATGCACCAGATGCAGCTGGGCCCCGATATGATCTATCCTTCGCGGCAGCATATGGAGGTCGATCTGGGTCGGGATGCGATCGTGATGGACGGCATTCCCGAGTTGTGTAAGAAATATCAGTTGAAGGGCTGGGAGAAGGCCTACGCCGAGTTAAGGAGGCAGGTGGATGCTTATGACCAATGGACAAAGGAGCAGGTGTTGCCAAAGGCGCGCCAGGATTTCCGCCTGCCTGCAGAGTCTTATGCGATCGGGCTGGCGGAGTTCGGTATCGATATTCCGCCGGCGGAGCTGACGGAAAAGGCGCATGCCGCTTTTGCCGAAATACAGGAGGCGATGAAGCCGATCGCTGCGCAGATAGCAGCGGCGAGACATTTGCCTTCTTCCGATTACCGGGACGTGATCCACGAGTTGAAGAAAGCGCAGGTGCATGGCGATTCGATCATGCTGCTCTATGAGCGTCATTTAAAAGATATCGAGCAGATCATCCGGGAACATCGGCTGGTGAGTCTACCCGGCCGGCCGGCCATCATCCGTCTGGCGACGGCTGCAGAGACGGCAAAGGGACCGGCGCCGCACATGGTCCCTCCGCCTTTCCTCAACAATACCGGTCAGCGCGGGGTGTTTGTGCTGCCGCTGAATATGCCGCCGGCGCCGGGAGAAACGGCGGACCGCTATGACGATTTTACCTTTGACGCGGCTTCCTGGACTTTGATTGCGCATGAAGCCCGGCCGGGTCATGAACTCCAGTTCGACAAGATGGTGGAGGAAGGCGTTTCAAATGCGCGTGCCATCTATGCGTTCAACAGCACCAATGCAGAAGGCTGGGGGCTTTATGCCGAATATATCACTCTCCCTTATATGCCGCTGGAGGGTCAGTTGATCTCTCTTGATTACAGACTGCTGCGCGCAGCGCGTGCCTTTCTCGATCCCGAGCTGCAGTCGGGCAAGATGACGCAGGACAGTGCGCTGCAGATCCTGATGAAGGACGTAGTGCAGTCGCATGCGATGGCTACGCAGGAGGTTCAGCGCTATACGCTTCGGATGCCGGGTCAGGCTACGAGTTATTTCTATGGCTATATGCGGATGATCCAACTGCGGAAAGAGGCAGAGGCTGCGCTTGGCGATACCTTCAGCGCGCTGAAATTCCATGATTTTATTCTTTCGCAGGGGCTGCTGACGCCGGATCTGATAAGAGATGCGGTGATGAACAGATGGGTCCCCTCTCAAAAATAAAAAGAGGCTGACTCAAAAGAAAAGTAGTCAGCCTCTTTTTTCATTATGTCCGGCAAAGATTTCTTTGCCGGGGAGACGGCGGCGTTGCGCGCCGCCATCCCTTTTGTGTAAAGCCGGCCGAAGAGCCGGCTTTACTTTTACTACAACCCCGCGTTCGGCACGTTGTAGTGCGTATACGTCGTAAAGCCGGCAAAGGTGTTGTCGGCGGGTTTTCCCAACGGGGCCTGGAGTCCCCTGAGATAGGCCAGGTTGCTGGTCCCGTAATGCCCATAGGCTACTTCTACGCCGGGGTACGTGGGTTTGGAAGTTGTGCAGTAGTCACAGGAAATATTCTGGTCATAGGCGGCCCGCATAAAGTCGTAGCCCGCACTGATGCGGCTGTTAAGCGTCGTATAGAGTGAATTATCACCCTGGATGTTGGCGAGTTCCGCTGCATAGGTCAGGGCTGTAAGGCTGTATTGGAAATGGACATAGTTCGTGCGGCCGCATTCTTCGGGGCAGGTGCCATCCGAATAAATGACATCGGGGAGATATTGCGTTATCCAGTTGTAGCCGTTCTGGTAAACCGTTGTGCTGTTCAGGAAGATCCCGATCGCCATTTTTGCATAACCTGCCGTCACTTCCCAGTTGTTGTTGTAAGTGGTGGGCATGTTGTTGATGTAGTTATTCTTGACGAGGTTCAGGTAATTGGAGAAGGTGGAGATCTCTGCGTCTGTCCATCCGGCTGTTGCGCCATTGACCTTGTAGTAGCGGATGATCTCTGCGGCTGCTACGAAGGTGGGAGTTGTCCAGCTGGCTTCCAGCGAGGGCTGGTTGGTGTTGGAGCCCGGGACGACGGTATAATTGGTGAAGTTTGACGCCCATCCGTCGAGAATATAGATACATTTCTGTGCGTTGGCGATCTCGCCGCTTTTGGCCCATCGTAAGGCATAGGCATAGGCCAGTTCGGCATCGTTGCGGATCTGTGTCTTGGAAGGCGTTGTCACTCCGTTGGATCCGACTTCCACGGTAGAAGGAAAGGACGTGGGGTAGGCGGCGCTGTTGGCGAAGTCAAGCACTTTCTGGTAAGCGGCCGAACGGGTAGGGTTGCCGCTGTTGACCTCTCCGCCTACGAGGTCCAGGCTGGCCTGTGTGTTCAGCACAGCGGGGTGGATAAAGGAGGTGATCGTGGCGGCGCGCGGGAGGGTCGCTGTGTTCGAAGCAGCGGAGGCAGCCGGCTTTGTGCAGCGGTAGAAACACAGCGTGATCAGTACAAGCGCTATCGCGCCTGCGAAGGAGGCAAATAGTTGTCTTTTCATAATAAGATTCGGTTTTGAAATAAATTGTTGGGATAAATTAGAGTAAATTGTAACAGCGGAAGAGAGATCATCGCCCGTTTATTTACGGAAACGATTTCGAACAAGTAGAAAACCTTACATTCTTTATCCAACAAACCTTTGTTATGTCATCGCGCCGTCGTTTTCTCCACCAGGCAGCCGTATCGGCTCTCGCTTTTTCTTTCGTACCTCTCCTTTCTCCGGCCAGATCCCGGCATACAGCGCCTGTCCTGCGTGTTGCGATCATGGGGCTGGGCAGTTATGGCACCCGTGTGGCGGACGCCATGCTGGGCTGTACCAGGGCCAGACTGACAGGACTGATCAGCGGTACGCCGGCCAAGCTGCAGGCCTGGCGGGCAAAGTATACTATCCCCGAAAAGAACTGTTACAACTATCAGACCTTTGACCAGATAAAGAATAACCCCGACATCGACGCGGTCTATGTGATCACGCCTAATGCGCTGCATCATGACCAGGTCATCCGTGTGGCAGCGGCTGGCAAGCACGTCATCTGTGAAAAGCCGATGGCTCTTAATCCGACGCAGGCACAGGAAATGATCGATGCCTGCCGGAAGGCAAACGTAAAATTGCTGGTGGGCTATCGGATGCATTTCGAACCGCATACGCTGGAGGTGATCCGGCAGCGGCAGCACGGGGCTTTTGGAAAGATCCTGTTTTTTCAGGGGCTTTCAGGGTTCAGGATCGGCGACCCTTCTCAATGGCGGCTCAATCCACAGCTATCCGGCGGCGGATCGATGATGGACATCGGTATTTACTCTGTCAATGGGGCGCGCTACATGATTGGCGAGGACCCGATCTGGGTAACGGCGCAAGAGACAAAGACCGATCCGGTCAGGTTCAAACCTGGAATAGAAGAGACGATTCAATTTCAGATGGGGTTTCCAGGCGGGGCTGTCGCTTCCTGTCTGTCTACCTATAATCTGAATTTCCTCGATAAGTTCTTTCTCGATGGGGCCGATGGCTTTGCCGAATTGCAGCCGGCCACTAACTATGGACCTATCCAGGGACGTACCGATAAGGGGCCGCTGAATCAGCCTGTCGTTACACACCAGACGGTTCAGATGGACCAAATGGCCGGTATTCTGCTGGATGGCGCAACGCCGGTTGTCCCGGTCGATGGACAGGAGGCGCTAAAGGATCTGAAGATTATAGAGGCTATTTATGCTGCTGCGAAGACGGGGAATAAGGTGCCTGTCCAATTGTAGCTAAAAAAGCCCGGCGCGGGGCCGGGCTTGTAGATTATTTTGAAGGATTGTTCGTCAGGCTGTCGGATTTCGCGACTGCGATCGGCGGTTCTTCCGGGAAGGGGACATCCGAAACGGGGCGAACGGAAATGATCGTCGATTCAACCGAATCTTTTGCCGGCTGAACCTCTTCTGTCTTTACTGTTTCTTTCACCGTTTTTGCCGGAAGGCTATCCTTTACATTCCTTTTCGCGACGATGGCGATCTCAACCTTGGGAGCAGGAGTGCTGACGCCTGGCGCTTTCCGATCGACGGCTGCAGCTGCGGGATGCTGATCCATTGCAGCGGCGGGACGCGGCGCCACTACGGCTTCTGCTGTCATAGCTTGTGCAGGCTTTGACACATCGTTGGATGCCGTTGTTGAAATAACTGTCGTCTGGCTGCTGGATTGCTCCGGTTTGATGTGTTTAGTAAAAGGAGATTGAGAAAACAACCGGGGGGTAAAGGAGAGACCTATGAAAACAAAGAGAAGCGAGTGACGCTTTAGGGTCTCCTTGAAGAAGTTTTTCTTAGGGTTCTGGGTCATGATACGTGGATTTAAGGAGTAAAGATAACAGGCGATCCGCAGATTGTAAAGCCCGCATCGGCCAATGGCCCGGGAAGTAGGACAATCTCAGTAGGGAAAACATGCAGTTAAATAGTACATGGGCTATATATTTTATTGATAATCATTGAATTGAATATTTCTGTAGTTGCCGTGGAAACCCTTATGGCTTATTTAAGTAAATTTTTAAAAATTAGGATGTGCGCTGGTCATCCCTCTTCTTTAGGGTGATTTGTTGTACTTTCCGCGTATGAAGAAGTTGCTACTACACCCCATACTGCTGGCCGTCGTATTGACTGCAAGGGCTCAGGAGCCCGTTCTGACAACGGCTGATTATGCGCATGCTGAAAGTATGCTGAATTACAATACAGAACAGGGTATCGACCGGGCGCCGTCAAAAGTCACCTGGATCGGCGACAACGAGTTCTGGTACCGGGTATTGACTCCTAAAGGCAGTGAGTTTGTGCTGGTCAACGCTGCTACGGGCGCCCGATCCGCGCCTTTTGATCCCCAAAGGCTGGCCGAGGCTTTGTCAAAGGCTACGGGAAAGAGTTATACCGCGTGGCATTTACCCTTTCAGACCTTCTCACTGGCTGCTGGTGGTAAAACCCTCAATTTTACTGCCGGGGGCAAAGCATGGAAATGCGATCTGAACGCCTATGCGCTCGTGTCGTTGGGGGACGAACCTGTGAAGATCGGTCGTGAGGGGCGTAATGGCGGGTTGGAGATCCTGTCGCCCGATGGGCAGAAGGCAGCCTATATAAAAGACTATAATCTCTGGATACGGAATACCGGAACCAATGCGGAGACCCAGCTGACCTTCGATGGCGCGAAGGATTTTGGCTATGCTACGGATAACGCCGGCTGGAAAACCAGCGATAAACCTATTCTACTCTGGTCTCCGGATTCCCGCAAGATCGCTACCTACAAACAGGATCAGCGCAAGGTGAGCGATATGTACCTCGTCACGACGAATGTGGGTAAGCCCACGTTGAAAAGCTGGAAATATCCGCTGCCGGGCGATAAGGACATCATCACCATTCAGCGGGTGATCATCAATGTCGATACGCCCAAGGTCATTGCGCTGCAGATGACGCCCGATCCGCGCAGGGGCACCCTTTGTGATGATATTGCCTGCGGCGGTACGGGATTCGACGATGTCGATTGGAATCCGGATGGTACGGAGCTGGCTTTTGTCTCCACTTCCCGGGATCACAAACAGGAAAAGTTCCGTATTGCAGATGCATCTACGGGTATGATCCGGGAAGTATTTGAAGAAGACGTGCCTACGCAGTTCGAATCGGGCCGCGGCGCTATCAACTGGCGTTATCTTCCAAAGACGAAGGAGATCCTTTGGTATTCCGAGCGTGACGACTGGGGGCATCTTTATTTGTACGATGCTCAAACCGGTAAGCTCAAGAACCCCATCACCAAGGGCGACTGGGTGGTGGCCAGGATAGTCAGAGTAGATGAAAAAACAAGACAGATCTACTTCCTGGCCGTTGGCCGCGAATCGGGTAACCCCTATTTCAACCGTTTCTATAAGATCGATTTCGACGGCCAGCATCTGACCTTGCTGACGCCGGAGGACGGGAATCACCAGGTGGCGCTTTCTCCCGACAACCGCTATTTTATCGATACCTATTCCAAGCCTGATGTTGCGCCGGTTGAAACCCTCCGTTTACTGGATGGCAAGTTGGTCGCTACGCTGGAAAAGACAGACCTGTCAAGACTAAAGGCGACGGGCTGGAAACCGCCCATACCCATCACCGTGAAAGCGCATGATGGAAAGACCGATTTGTATGGGCTGCTGTTTACGCCCACCCATCTCGACCCAAAGAAGAAATACCCGATCGTCGATTATATCTATCCCGGGCCGCAGGGCGGCAGTGTGGGCAGCTGGTCTTTCCAGGCTTCCCGCGGCGATAACCAGGCGCTGGCAGAGCTGGGTTTTATCGTCGTGGAGATCGAGGGGACGAGCAACCCCTATCGCTCCAAGAGCTTTCACGATATGGGCTATGGCAATATGGCCGAGAACACCCTGCCCGACCAGATCGCGGGTATTCGCCAGCTGGCGCAGAAGTATGCGTATATCGACACCAGCCGGGTGGGTATCTGGGGGCATTCGGGCGGAGGCTTTGCCACGGCAACGGCGATGTTCCGGTATCCTGACTTTTTCAAAACGGGTATTTCGGAGTCGGGCAATCACGACAACAGGAATTATGAAGACGACTGGGGCGAGCGTTATGATGGTTTGCTGGTACAACAGGCCGATGGCACTTCAAACTATGAGGCGCAGGCCAATGAGAATTATGCCAAAAACCTGAAGGGACATCTGATGCTTGCGCATGGTCTGCTGGACAATAATGTCCCTCCGTATAATACGTTGCTGGTAGTGGAAGCGCTGGAAAAGGCCAATAAGAGCTTCGACCTGGTCATCTTCCCCAATAGCCCGCATGGATATGGGCCTTATTCGCTGTATATGACCCGGCGCCGCTGGGATTATTTTGTAAAGAATCTCCTGGGCGGAACGCCGCCGGTTGATTATGAGTTGAAGTCAAGAACAGATCCACGAAATGAGAAATAATAAAGAAGGGACCGTCTAAACGGCCCCTTCTTATTCTACACGCACCCTGCTCTGTTCTTCGACAGACCGGCTATTCTTTTTGACGTATTCTCCGCCAAAGTTTTTTGACCAGGTCAGTTTTACGATCGGCCGCAGTGTCGACTCGGTATTGACCAGCACGTGATTCCTGATGGCATAGGCTTCGGTCGTCAGGGATCCATAACGGAGGGGATATTTTTCTGTTCGGAACAAATCGGCTATGGCCAGCTGAAGCTGACTCCTGCTGCGTTTCAGCTCCTTCTTTATTCCTGCATTGACGCTCCCTGCGCCGTCGATACGGATCGTTCCATTGTAATACCGGGTATCGTACCACCCCGATACTTCCACCGCAAAGTCCTTTGGTAAAAGAATCGTTTCGCTGATGTTGACGCTGCCGCTGATGAAGTGATAACGTAAGGGCTGTAGTGTATAATCTAATTGGTTTTCTGTAAAATTACCCACAAACCCGGAGGTGCTTGTCCACCAGGAATTGATGCGCCAGGGGATACTGGCATTAACGCTGACAGTATTTTGAAAACGCAGATTTTGCGGGGAGATCACCAGCAGATCCTTTTGCGGACTTTCGGAAAGCTGATAACGGGCGATGGGGTTATCGTCATGACTTAGCAGCAGCGAAAACGAATATCCTTTATAGTTATACCCGACCTTGAGGTTATCGGTGAGCGTAGGCTTTAGCAGGGGATTTCCGGTATAGATTGCGCCGGGATCGCTATAGCCGACAAAAGAGGCCAGATCGTTGTAGGACGGCCGGCTGATCCGGCGCGTATACGAAAGCAGCCAGCTGTTGTTGTCATTGACTTTCCAGTTCAGCAGCATCGATGGAAAGAGGTCTCCCAGCTTCCTGTCGATCGCTGTCTGTTTGTTCAGCGGATCGGTAATCTTTGTTCGGGAGTATTCGTAACGCAGCCCGGCATCGAGCGTAAGAGCCGGACTGAGCTGTATCGCAAAAGATGTATAGAAGGCGTTGATCCTTTCCCGCATGCGGATCTGCGCGGTTGCTTCGCTCCTCGTAGTCCAGTTGTTATTGACCAGGGCCTGGATGGAAGAGGCGCTGCTGTCCTGGGTATAGGTCCCTTTTATTCCGGCTTCCATTTTCACTTTTTCGGATAGCTTCTTCTGATAATCGACATGTACCGCTTCGACGTGGATGCCTGTAATTGCCGCGCTGCGCTGCAGGGGGGAATAAATGCTCTCGTTGTTGCCTGCCGGCTTGCCATCGGGGGTTAAAAAGGAGCTTTGTATAATGCCGGGATTGTCGTTGTGATAATAAAGATAGTCACCGCCGGCCGTGATCCTTTCATCGGGGCTCAGTTCCTGCAGGATCGATCCGCTCCCGATGATATTCTGCCAGTTGTTCCTGCCGGTGATCATCCCGTTGAACGATAAGAGGGAGTCGGGGAGAACGGTCATCTGCTGGTGGTTGTAGTTGTAATTGGCGGCATTGCTGCTACTGAAGTTGCCATTGACATCGAGCCGCGTTTCCCTGCCCAGCCGGAGATCCATACCGGCTGCAGCGTCGTGGTTGTTGTGTGTCACATGGGTAGTGTCGTGCAGGTCGACGAAGAGATTGCCGCCCAGCCAGGGCATGTTTTGTCGGCTTTGGATCTGCAGATCGCTATAGGAGCGGTTGTGAGAGTAAGTATAAGAAGCATAGAAGTTGCCGCTCTTGTTGTTGTGCGCGATACTGGCCGTTGCCGTCGCTTTTTCCCGCCAGCCATACCCGGCGGTTGCCGAAAGCGTCCCGCTGGTACCCGGCTTTTTATTCTTTTTCAAAACGATATTGATCAGACCTCCGCTGCCTTCTGCATCGTAACGGGCTGGAGGCGTGGTCAGCAGTTCGATCTTTTCAACGTTGTCTGCGCTCATCCCGCCGAGCAGCGAAAAGACCTGGTCCATCGGCATGCGGAGCAGGCGGCCGTCAAGCATGACCCTGACCTCGCCTTTGCCGTTTAAAGAAAGGCCATTGTTCCGGTAGTCGATCGATATCCCAGGGGATCGCTGCAATACTTCCAGCATCGAACTGCCCCTGGTCAGGATGCTGTTTTCGATCTGAACGACCGTACCATATGGAGTCTGTCGAAGCAGACGTTTTTCCGCACGAACTTCTGCTGCCTGGAGCCGGGAGGTATCGACGCGGCTGGTGTCGCGGAGGACGGCAGGATTGGCGCTGTCCCGTCGAAGGTAATGCCTGGCTGTATCGACACGGCTGGTGTCGGTTTGCGCCGAGGCTGTAGCGGCAGCGAAGACAAGGAGAAAGGATAGGCGTATTTTCATACCCACAAAGAAAGCGGCGACACGCGCCTTCTGAAAATCTGTGTGACCATCTGCTGTAAACAATTGACCAAAGGCGGTCCTACCGCTCACCCCAGGGGAAATGTCGTTGATCAATTGGTTTATGTAACTCATATAGCGGGCTATGCCGGACGCTGAAATTGCCGTACCTTATAGGATATGAATACTGTATTGCTGAGTGGGGCGTCCCGGAACTGGATTGTGCGGTATAAGTTATATCATCTGCCGTTCTGGTTCCTTTACAACTACATCCTATGGGTGCTGGCGATGGGCAATATCATCAAGGCCAGCCAGGTGATGTCTTATCTGCCTTTTACGATAAAGTTTAGCTTCTACGCCCTTTTCCAGGCGGCGGCGGTTTATTTCAATCTTTACTTCCTGATGCCGCGTTTCTTTGACAGGGGCCGCTATACCTTATACAGCGTTTACCTGCTGCTGACGCTGATTGCTGCGGCCTCGCTGATCATTCCCGGCTATTATCTGGGCTCGGCCATAGCGCATATGACACCGGAGCAGGCTTTTGGCGCAGAGGCCAGTTGTTTTTATCATTTCTATAGCACGACACTGCCGACAACGCTTGCGGCCACCACGTTTGCGATGTCGTTTAAGCTGGCGAAAAAATGGATAGCGACCGAAAAAAGACAGCAGATCCTCGAGAAAGAAAAACTGGAGACAGAGCTGAATTTTCTGAAGTATCAGTTCAACCCGCATTTCTTATTCAATACGATCAACTCCATCTTTTTTCTGATCCACAAGAATCCGGACCGGGCTTCTGCCTCGCTGGCGAAGTTCTCCGATCTTTTGCGGCACCAGCTTTACGAATGCAATGACAAACAGATATTGCTTAGCAAGGAGATTGCGAACCTGGAAAATTCAATCGAGCTGGAGCAGCTTCGACTGAACGACAACGTGACCGTCGATCTGGATATCTGCCAGCAGTCATCGCAGCTGCTGGGGATAGCGCCTTTTATCCTGATGACCTTTGTCGAAAACGCGTTCAAGCACGTGTCGAGACATACGGACCAACCCAACTGGATCCGGATCAGGCTTTTTGTGCAGCAGGCGCAGCTGGACCTTGAAGTCAGCAATAGCACGATGAACGAAGGGGTTTCCGATCTGATCCATTATGGCGGTATCGGATTGAAAAATGTGCAGCGGCGGCTTGATCTGCTTTATCCGGACAACTACGAGCTGACCATTCAGCGGTATGCCGATCGGTTTGAAGGGCGGTTACGAATGCAACTATATAAATTATGACTATGATCAATTGCGTTATTATCGACGACGAACCATTGGCCCGGGAAGGGATAGCGGACTATGTGCGGGAGATGGATTTTTTGAACCTGATAGCCACGGGTGAAAACCCGCTGGAATTGTCGAGGCTGATGGACAAACAGCCCGTAGACCTTCTTTTCCTCGACATCCAGATGCCAAAGATGAATGGGATCGAATATCTGCGGGTCGCGCAGCGTCCGCCGATGGTCATCCTTACAACGGCGTTTCCCAGCTACGCGCTGGAGGGTTTTCAGTTGAATGTACTGGACTATCTTTTAAAACCCATTACGTTCGACCGGTTCTTTCAATCGGCCAATAAGGCGAGAAATTATTTTCAATTGCTGAACCGGCCCTCAGATCCAGCAGCTGCAGCTGTCCGTGAGGAAGGGGCTTCAAAAGAAAACGAAAAGCCGGACTATTTCTTTATCAAATGCGGAAGCAAATACGAGAAGATCTTTTTTGCCGACATTCTATATGCCCAGGGAACGCAGAACTATGTCACGCTGTATACGACAAAAGGGAAATACATGACGCTGTTGTATCTGAAAGACCTCGAAGAAAAACTCGATAGCAGCGCGTTTATCCGCATTCATAAATCCTATATCGTGGCCATCGATAAGATCGACAGTGTGGAAGGCAATGAATTGTCTATCCGGACGCATCGGGTCCCGATGAGCCGCAACTACCGCGAGACTGTGATGGCTCGTGTCGTCGTCAGTAAACTATGGGATAAGCATATCCGTCCATAAAAGATATCAATTACCTGAGCTTCGAGCCAGCAGGCTGCTGCATCCGCTAAGCCCGTCGCTTAGGTCACTCCCATCGAGGCTCCTGCCGGTGATAAAAAACATGCGCCGCCAGTTCCCGCGGTTTTGTAATTTGCGGGCAAATCAGATCTTCTTGTCGACTATGAATCGTATTCTGCTTTTCTTTCTTCTCCTGACAGCGGGCTTGTCCGTCACTGCTCAAACCGATACCTCTTCTTTAGCCACAGCCATCCGCCAGGTCATCGCCGGCAAATCCGCGCATGTGGGCGTGGCGATTACGGCTCCTGACGGAAGGGAACTGCTTACGATAAATGGAAAGGACCATTATCCGATGATGAGCGTGTTCAAATTTCCGCTGGCGGTCTATGTGCTGCATAAGGTGGAGGCTGGCGAGCTTTCGCTGGATCATGTCTATGCATTCCGTCGTGCTTCTCTGGCGGTGACCTTCAGCCCGATGCGCGACGACCACAAGGGCAAGGACTTTAAACTTATCTTGCGTGAGATCCTTGCCTATACCGTATCCAAGAGCGATAACAATGGCTGCGATTTTCTTTTTCAGCTGATTGGCGGTCCTGAAAAAGTCAACTCCTATATTCATTCCCTGGGCATACTGGATATCCAGATCGCGTCAGTAGAAGGGCAGATGGCAAAAAGCAAGGAAGCCGTCTATGGGAACTGGGTTACGCCATCGGCCGCTAACCGTTTGCTGCAGGTCGTTTTTGAGAAACATGTTCTTGCGCCGGACAACGAGAAGTTGCTATGGTCGATGATGCTGATGACCAATGTTACGATAAAGGACAGACTCTGCGGACCGCTGCCGGCAGGCACGGTCGTGGCGCATAAGACGGGGACCGGGGCCACCTATGAAGGTCATCTCAATCCTGCCATCAATGATATCGGATGGATTGTGCTGCCCGATGGACGCAGGTTTATCCTTTCGGTCCTTGTTACCGATACACGTGAGGAAGATGCGGTGAATGCACGGATCATCGCGGAGATCGCGAAAGCAGCCTGGGATTATTTCAACGGTGCTTCGCCGGTGAAGCAATGATGGGGTGTCGGGTGGGAAGCAATGATAAAACCGCAGGCCGTTGCCGTTGTCTGGCGTCTTACTCATACTGCCTGTAAAGGTTATAGAGAAGCTTTTGGTCTACACTGTCCCAGTGGCGTATCGTATCCTGTTCAAAATGCCGTTTGAATGCCATGATAGCGGCGCTGCTATCCCTGACATCGTAGCCTACGATGCGCAAGGCGGTCAGCGAGCTGAACCCTTCCGGGACCTTTACGTTTGTCGTATCCGAATACCAGAGTCCGAAGCCTTTGTCTGCCAGCTCCTTCCATGGGAACAGACAGCTGGGATCATTCTTCCGCGCAGGCGCGATGTCGCCGTGCCCGATAAAGTTGGCGGCGGGGATATTGTAGGTCGTCTTCAACTTCGTAAGTAAGTGCAGCAGGCTGTTGATCTGTGCGTCGGGAAAGGGCTCCATTCCGTTGTTGTCCAGTTCTATTCCGATCGAGATCGAATTGATATCGGTGATATTTCCCCATCTGCTGGCGCCCGCCTGCCAGGCTCTCAGGTAGTCGTTCAACATATGATGAACCGTGCCGTCCCGGCAGATGACATAGTGGGCGCTGACCTGTGTCTTTTGGATGGTAAAGGTCTGGAGCGTTTGCGGGCAGCTATTCTGAGCCGTATGGTGGATAATGACAAAATTGGGTTTGCGCAGATTGAAGTTGATGGTGCCGACCCAGTAGGGTGGGCCGGGTACCGAGTCCGCGCCTACCGGCAAAGGATTCTCGCTGATGGTTCGGGCGTAGTCTTTGGCCTGCGTTTTATAGACCTTGTTCGTTTTTTTATAGGGATTCACCGAGCAGCCGGCGGCAAGCAGGAGCAATAGAACGAGCGGTTGGATACGTTTCATAAAACCTTTGTTATTACTAAGATAGACAATTATCTTCGGTCTATGGAAGAATACCTGGACCAGACCTTCGGAAGGATCAATTTCAGCCAGCAGCCTTTAAAGAAGGGCAATTACGACAATTGCCAGTTTCTGAACTGCGATCTGTCCGGCTGTCACCTTTCGGGTATTACCTTTATCGACTGCCAGTTCTCTACCTGTAACCTGAGCATGGCTTTGCTGGGCGCTACCGTCTTCCGGGATGTTGTGTTCAGAGGCTGCAAGATGACCGGACTTCGCTTTGACCATTGCAGCGATTTTGGTCTGGCGATGACCTTTGACCAATGTACGCTGGATTATAGTTCCTTTTATCAAAAGAAGTTAAAGAAGATGCGGTTTCAGCAGTGCCAGCTAAAGGAGACCGATTTTACAGATGCCGATCTGACGAGCAGCGTCTTTGACCAATGCGACCTGACCGGCACAAAATTCGACAATACGGTGCTGGAAAAAACCGATTTCCGCACCGCCTGTAATTATACCATCGATCCCGAGCGGAACAAGATCAAAAAAGCCCGGTTTGCGCTGCCGGAGGTGATCGGGCTTTTGGCGAAATACGATATCGATATCAGCAGGAGTTAAAAGACGTGACTTTTGTGGGGTGCTGCCAACTATCGAACGAAGATCTTTCCATTGCCCGTCAAAGGCTTACCGCCGGCGCTGAGATTGATCCAGTAGATACCCGTCGAAAGACCGTTTTGGGGCAATTCGAATTGGGCTTCTCCACCCAGTACATGTGTCGTCATCTTATAACAACTGCCTGCTACGCCGTAGAGCGAGACGTCATACGAACCATCAGCCAGGCCTTGTAAATGCAATGTCTGACCATTGCCGACGATGGTTGGAAATACCTTCCAGGAAGCAGGGGCAGCAGCAGCGTTGGGGTGGAGCATGAGCACGGCGCTGTAGGTTGTTGCTCCCGCAGCGGTCGTCACCTCTAACCGATAATAAAGGATGCCCGCAGAGGGCGGGGTAGCGTCTTGGTAGCTTCCTGCAGCTGCCGGTATTTGTGTTGCAACAGTCTGATAACCGCTGCCGTCCGTCGAGCGCTGCAGGGTGACCCTTTCATCTCCACTGTAATTGGCGATCTGCCATTGAAGGTTCGCGTGTTCGTTTTGTAAGGATCCGCTAAAAGAAGTGATCATTACAGGCAATACGACATAGCTGCCGGTGGCGAATACCGTGTTTACTGCGACCAGGTCAAGACCGCCGCCCGAGGCTTCGGTTGTATTGGTAGGATAGACAGATGAATTGGTAAGGGAGAGCAGTTGCGCTGTCGTCGGGTTGGCGATGCCGTCGGGACCCAGCAAAGCATAACCATACAAGGGCTGGCCTGCGCCGATGCCCAGGTCTGCGAACGTATAAAACACGCCGCCGATATCCTGGTTGACATCGCTGGATACTCTGAGTTTTGGATCGCTGGCATCTTTTCGCAAGACATAGGCTGCGAATGTCTTATTGCCATTGGCGGTGGTGGGGTGCCCGTAATAGCCATTGCTGTTGCTGCCGTTGCCGCCGACACAGGTCAGGACCGTTCCAAATCCATTGGGGTTACCCTGGGCATCCAGGCTGGTGATCGCTACGATCTTAAAGGGATCGTGACCATAATTGGGGCCGCGGTCAAAGATGGCAAAGCCCGCTTCGGTCGGGGATATCGTATTGAGCCGGGATGAAAAAATGACATCCATGCGTTCGATATTATTGTTGTTGCCATCCCCGTTGCCGGCGTTGGTAAAGACGTTGTCGGTACCCTGATTTAGCATACCTGCGCCCAGTAGGGACTCCATTGAATCGACATAGGGCGGTTTGAAGGCCAGTGTCGACCCTGAAGGACAAGCTACAGCAGAGGCGGCCGTTGTCTCCATGTATATGATATTCTTGTTGCCGGCAGCATTGGCATTATCCACCCGCCGCAGCTTAACCTGCCCTGCAGAACCAGGGGCTACGATATAAGTAGAGCCTCCTGCATTGAAGCTGTTGAGCTTGTATTGGTTGGCGCTGCCATTGCTGAAGGTATAAGTATAGGAGGTCGAGGAACATCCTCCAAAAGCGCCGGACCCCACGGGCTGGGCTTTATAGAGATTGATAGTGCTGGATTGCGTAAGATAGCCCGCAGAGATCGCGGTTACTGGTTTCTGTGCCACAACTCCCGGGGGCAGGCATAGGGAAAACAGGCCAATGGCCGTCAACAGGGGTAGAGACGTAAGGGATCTCATGGGTGGTGGATTGAACAGGCAAGGTACGTTGGAGAGAAACCCCCTTCCAAATCTATTTCTCGTTTTAGGAAAAGATTAAACCCGACGGTAAGTGTTTTTGTTTAGTTTCTTAATAAGAGGAGGGCTGGCATCAGGATTGCATAATGTTATCGGGTATGAGAATAAGCGATCGATTTATCACTGCGGTAGCAGGGTCGGCCGGTTCACTCGAGTCGTTCGAAGCCTTTTTTAATCACGCCCTTCACGATGATTTGTCCTATATCATCGTCAGACATCTTCCTTCAAACTTCAAGAGTCATTTGAGAACGATCCTGTCCAAATATTCCAAACTGGATATAGTGGATGCCAGGCCGGGGATGGTGATCGGCAGGGATAAAGTCTATGTCGTTCCCTCCGATATGTATATGACTATCCACCGGGATTGGTTCAGGCCGGATATTGAAGGAGACGGGTTCCACGGCCGGTTTACTGGTTCCGGGAGATGCCGCGGATACAAAGGATCAACCGCAGCGTGGATGTATTATTGAGTTCGATGGCTGAATGCTGCGGAGAGAGAGCTATTGCCGCGATCGTTAGCGGTACCGGCGACGATGGCACTATTGGTATAAGGGAGATAAAGCAAGCCGGCGGCTTTACGCTGGCGCAGCCGCCTGATACCTGCGCTTTTGCCGCGATGCCGATGAATGCGATCCACACAGGCAGTATCGATAGGATCGTCGCCTGTGATGACATGCCCTTTGTTATACAGGAATATGTTCAGCAATTGTTGCTTTCAACTCCAGCAGTATCTCGAGCCCGCCGTCAGGAGCGGCCTTAGCGCTAACCTTACCGCCGACGGCCTTTGCCATATCCCTGACCACATGCAGCCCCAGTCCATTACGAACGCCCACAGGCGATGCCCCGTCAAAGAGCGCCTGCAGTTGTTCCGGGGTAGCGCCGGGACCGTTGTCGGTTATCCGCAGATAGGTCTTGTCCGCATCTTTCCATGCTTTCCACGCAATTATTCCATTGGGCGTTTGGCCCAGCGCGAGCAAGGCATTATTGGTCAGGTTCCGCAGAATGGTCTGGCAATAATTTTCGTCCGTAAGAATAGTCATCCCCGGCTCCTGTTCAAAGGTTAACGCGACAGGCTCGATAGCAGGGAAGTTCTTTTGCAGGTCTTCAAACAGCCGTGCAACGGGAACTCGTCTTATCTCCGGTTTAAAATTCTCCATCTGTCCTTTTGTCCAGAGCAGCAGATCGTCCATGGTTTCGAGCAAGCCTTCGGCTGCCATGCTGATCTTACGGGCATTCTCTTCGGCGCCCCCTTCTTTCAGAAGCCCCGGTCGGTGCTGAACGAGGTGAAGAAGATTGATAAAGTTGCCCATCGGCCTACGCAGATCATGGTTGAGAATGGCAAAGAATTTCGTTTTTATTTTACCCGCTGCATCGAGCTCCCGGTTGAGCTGGCTGAGTTGCTGATTGATCTTTTTCCGTTGCCGGCTTTGCCAGGTGATGACCAGCATCGCGATGAACAACAGGCTCAGACCCGAGATCAATAACCAGCGGATCTTTTTCTGGTTTGATATTTCCAGGTGATCGATCTGCAGCTGTTTGTCCCGAAGGTCTATATCATGCTGCTTCTCGATCTCCGCGATCTTGTTCTTTGTATCCTGCGAGTAGATCGTATCGGCAAGCCGGGTATGTTCCTGTGAGAGTTCATAGGCTTCTTTATAATTGCCCTGGTAGGCTTCCATTTTTGCCAGGCTATCTGCGTTTTCCATCACAATGGCCTGCATTTTTAATTTCCTGGACAGTGCTACGCTTCGTTGCAGGGCGTCGGTAGCCATCCTCACCAGTTGCGTTTTGCTGGCAGCCAGGCCCTTCCAAAGACCAGGGGTCTCCGAGCGGGCCAGCGCAAAATAGATCATGCCGATGGTCGCCAGATTGTTGATGGAATAGAGGCTTTCGGGAGAAACCTTATCCCAGATTGCCTGGGCTTTTAGCGCATAGTCAAGTGCTCTCGGGTCCGTACCATCATAAACGGCGGACTGCTGGGTGTAGATCATGGCCATGCCCGACTCATTATCTTTTGAACGATAATACTGCCATGCCATGTCAAAGTACTTCAGTGCGCTGTCATGCACCTTTTGTTCCCGGTAGCAGACGCCGAGCAGCTCTTCGCATATGGCGGAAAGATCATTGGGATAGCGTTTCCCGCTGTGCCGGTTCTTTTGCAGATAGATCGAGTTTTGCGCATAGTCCCTGGCCTTGTCAAAGTTGCGCTGCATGGCGTAAATGCTGCTGATATTGGTGCAGGCAGCTACCATGATACCGGTATCGCTGTGTTCTTCGGCGATCTTGTACGATTCAAATGAATATTGCTGTGCCAGGACATAATTGCCCTGTTGTTGGGCGATACTGGCGCGGTTATAGACAGACAGGGCCATTGCCCGGTAGTTGTTATGCTGTTTGCCGAGATCGTATTGCTGTTGCAAGGGCGTCTGCGCCGAGTCGAACTGGCCGGCCAGCGTAAAATCCTCTCCGATATAGCCCAGAAAATCGCCTGCTTTTGTCCAGTTCTGGTTCCTTTTTGCCAGATCAAATCCTACCCGGGCGTAGGCGATGGACTTTTTCATGTCCAGGTTCTGATAGACATAGACCATATTCCAGAGATAGTTGATCTTGTCCGTATCCGTCTTTATACGAAGGAGGTGCTGTTCAAGGGTGTCGAGGTGAGGTTCGGGTGATTGGGTAAGCCCCTGTTTCAGCATGAAAAGGCAGAGGATAAGTAAGAGTATTATCTTTGGTGTCGATAGGCGCATGGCGAAGCTGTAAGATAGGAGAATTCCCTCTGATCGCCGCTACCCAGTTACCATGATTTTAACGTAGTACGTTAAGCTGTTCAGTTTTAGCAAGATCTACATTTGGAGGGGGAACAACCGTGGAACCATTGCTTGGGGACTCTTTCCAGCAAAAAATTTGGCACGGGTGAATTTTGTGGTAAATTAGAGAATGAATCGAATCCTGTTCGCGGTTTTCCTATCCCTTTTCTTCTTTTCTACCAGTCAAAGTCAGAATCTTTATACCAGAGCCTACGGCATACCCGGAAACACGCCCGTCATTTTTGTACATGGCGGACCCGGCAGTTCCAGCGTTTATTTCGAAGCTACGACGGCGGCAAAACTGGCTGCTGAAGGATTTTATGTGATCGTCTATGACAGAAGGGGGGAAGGACGCTCAAAGGATGCGGAAGCCAGAATGAACTTTGAAGAAGCCATCGCCGATATCGAAGGACTTTATACCCAATATGGATTGACCAAGGCCAGTTTTATCGCCTTTAGTTTTGGCGGGCTGGTGACGACCCTTTTTGCAGATCACTATCCCGAAAAAGTGCGTTCTATTCTCTATGTCAGTGCGCTCATCGATCAGCAGGGGTCTTATAACACGATCCTGCGCAGCTGTACCGATATTTATACAAGAAATGGGGACACGGCCGGGTTGAGCGACTTACAACGTATTTCCCAACTGGATACAAATACTCTTGCCTATCGGACCGATTGTTTCGAACATGCCACAAAGAATGGTTTTTTCAAACTGGAACAACCCAACGCGCTGGCTCAAAGCTTGTACGCTTCGTATAGCACTGATCCATTGATAACGCATTATGTAAAGAATACAAATGCGGTGGCCACGTTCTGGAGGAATGAACCAAGGAAAAATATCGACCTTCGTGATACGGTAGTCCGATTACGCACAATGCATATTCCGGTATTTGGGTTGTATGGCCGGCAGGACGGTATTTATTCGCCGGAGCAGGTGATGCAACGAAAGCAGTGGATGGGCGATAATCATGTAAAATATCTGGACAACTGTTCACATACACTGTTTGTCGATCAGCAGGAGATCTTTCTGGCTTCGGCAAAGGAGTGGTTAAGATAGAATTATCAAATAAATTGGAATTCCTCAGTTATGAAAGCAAGAATTCTTTTGGTTGCATTGGCCGGGCTCTTTGCCTTTCCCGGTTTTGGTCAGCATGTCAAAGTGCCGGCCGAATTGAAAGTGCCCAAGGGATCAAGATTGGTCCAGCACGTTTATGGAAAGGGTATTCAATTGTATACTTGTCTTCCTTCTCCAAAGGACAGTTCCGTCTATGTATGGACGTCGCAGGGCGCACAGGCCCTTCTTTATTCGGATAAGGATTATAGGCAGGCGGTGGGGAATCATTATTTCAATGAGGATCATAAACCCGTTTGGGAAGCGCTGGATCAGAGCAAGGTGGTCGGCAATAAATTACAACAGGCGGATGCACCTGATCCAAATGCTGTCCCCTGGCTCTTATTACAATCGATCTCATCACCGGATGCCGGCCGTTTCAAAGCGGTTATCCTCATCCAGCGGATCAATACCAGGGGCGGAAAGGCTCCTGATACCGGTGCCGACGCTTCGCATAAAGGACAGTCTATTCATGTAGAGTATACCGCGGAATATCTTTTCTATGCGGCGAACTAACGCGTAAAGTTTGTATCTTAGCGCAATCCTTTCAGCTCATAATTCACCTCGGTCGGAGAAGGCTTCGGGGGAGAGTTTATGGATTATGGCGGCGGTATTAAATGACGATTTGTATGGGAGTCATTCACAACAAGGAATTAGGAACAAAACAGAAAGCGCTTGCCATTAATCTAAACCCAGAAATTTACGGCTCATTCGCAGAGATTGGCGCCGGTCAGGATGTTGCGGCCAATTTTTTTAAGGCAGGCGCTTCTTCCCAGACCATTGCCAAGACCATGTCTGCTTATGACATGACCTTTTCCGATGCTATCTACGGCGCGCAGAAGAGTCGCCGTTATGTCAGCGAAGAGCGGCTGCTGGCGATGCAGGAGAAAGAATATGGTCTGCTGATCGAACGGCTGGCTGGTGCACGGGGTGACACTTCTACCTTCTTTTCTTTTTCCGACACCATGTCGGCGCTCAATTATCACAAGACCAACGAAGGGCATGGCTGGATGGGGGTTCGTTTTCAGCTGACGCCCAATGGCCGTTTCAACGACGTGGTGATCCATGTGAAACTGCTGGACAATGATAACGTTCGTCAGCAGCACGCCGTAGGTATTCTTGGCGTCAACCTGATCTACGCCTGTTTCTATTATCACAAGCATCCCAATATTTTCCTGTTGTCGCTGATGGATAATCTGTCAAAGGATGCGATGCAGATCGATATGATCCGTTTTGAAGGCCCGGATTTCATCAAGGTGGACAACAGGCTGATGAGTCTTCACCTGGTCAAGTATGGTTTTTCGGATGCGGCATTGTTCGGACCTGATGGCAAGAACATGCAGCCTTCCGAAGTCTTATACAAAAAGCATATTGTGGTTGTCCGCGGCCGCTTCAGACCCGTGATCAACGTGCATATGGATATGCTGAACACGGGAGTGCATCAGTTCCTGCAGGAGCCCGACGTGGAAAAGGACAAGGTCGTTGTCGTGACCGAGCTGACCCTTCAGGCGCTGAAAGAGCGGGATGCCGATCCGACCGCCGAGATCGATGAAAAGGACTTTCTGGAACGCGTTGACATCCTTTGCGCGCTGGGACAGACGGTGCTGATCTCCGACTTCCACGAATATTATAAGCTGGTAGCTTATCTGTCCAAGATCACCAAACTCAAAATGGGTGTTGTGCTCGGTTATCCCAACCTGGAATACATTTTCTCCGAAGAGCACTATCAGGATCTGCCGGGGGGGATTCTGGAGTCGTTTGCAACGCTTTTCAGCCGCAAGGTCAAGCTTTTTATCTATCCGACCTTGCGCAATAATATCATCTACAATTGTCTTCGGTTCAATCCGCCGCAGCACCTGGTCGACCTTTACCGGTATCTGATCGCCAACAATAAGATCGAAGATATCCGGCATTACAAGGAAAGCAACCTGCAGATCGGCACGGACAAAGTGCTTCAGATGATCAAGCAAAAAGAAGCCGGCTGGGAAGAGTATGTTCCCACAGAAGTGGCTGCGATGATCAAGGAACGTAGTTTGTTTGGGTATACGAGTGAGGTCGGTCCGGCAAAATAACGCTGACGACAGACCGCTGCCGTTAAAGCTGTCAGCTACTGGCGGAAGGCAAGACCAGTGTCCGGATCGCCGAAGAGTTGTCGGTCAGCCGCTGACTGTCGACACGCACCGGCGTAACCTGATGCAAAAGTTTGGCGTAAAGAATGTGGCATAGCTGATCCGGATCTCGATGCTGCGTGAATTGATCTGACGGATCGATATAAAAAAGCCCCGGGCGCCTCGCAGCGCCCGGGGCTTTTTTATATTAGAACTTGAAGGCGACACCAGCGCTGAAGCGGCGCGGCATCTGCTGGCTGACATAGCTGCCCCAGTACACTTCATTGGTCAGGTTGTCCATCTTCAGGTTGAAACGCAGTGAAGGCAGATCATAGCTGATCGCGGCGTTCAGCACCGTATAGTGCGGCAGGTAGAAACTGGTGCCGTTGGTGTATTGGTAGATATAGGCTTTCCCGTTGTAGTTGCCTCCGACGCCAAGTCCAAGACCTTTCAGCGCCGTATTGACGAAGTGATAGCTCAACCAGAGGTTGGCTGTCTCAGCGGGACCATTCCACTGACGGAAGCCGTCGGTCAGTTTGCTTTGGTTGATGGTGTAGATGGTATTGTGCGAGTAGCCGGCGATCAGGTTAAAGCCTTTGAAAGGGTTGGCAATTACTTCGGCTTCTATGCCTTTGCTAAGCTGGCCGCCAGTCTGTACTTCGTATCCGGCGCGGGTGGGATCGACGTGGATCAGGTCGTCTACCTTGATATGATAGTAGCTGACAGTGCTGTTGAACAGACCGTTGAACAGGTCGAACTTGACGCCGCCTTCCCATTGGTTGGCATGACTCGGTTTGAAGTTGGCTATCGAACCATCGCTTTGTGTAAACGGAGCGTTGTTGGCAAAGCCGTTCATATAGTTGCCAAACAGCGAAACCTTGTTTTTGATCAGCTGATACACCAGGCCAAACTTGGGCGCAGGGGAGGTCTGGTTGTATTTACCCGTAACGGTATCGAGAGTGTAATTGTGGGTGCCCTGGTTGACAAAATGATCACCGCGGATGCTGGCCATCACCAGCAGGTTGTCGGTTACATTAAGAACATCCGAGATGTAGGCGCTGTATACATTTTGCGTGGCCATGCCCCTAATAAAGGTCAGGGAGGCGGCCCTTGCATTGATGGCGGGTGCATTCAGCTTGCTGTATTCGGGATCGTTTCCATAGAGCTTTACCTGATCGAAGGTGAAAGCGCCTGTCTGATCCTGGTTGGCGGTGACGCTCAGGAAGTCCGCGCCGATCACCACACGGTTACGCAGGCTTCCGATGTGGAAATCGCCGGTGAAGTTCTGTTGGAGTTCCGTGTTGTTGTTGTCCACCCTTCCAACGTAGAAATTCCGGTTGACGGCGGTATCACCGGAGATCGTATTATAACCATAGATCCCTTCTGTGGTGGAATTCGTATGCGACAGGCTTGTCTGCGAGGTCCACTGGTCGGAGAGCTTATAATTGACCACGCCATACACGCTCACAGAAGGTTCGGATTCCGTGATGTCATTGCTGCTATAGGACCTTTTCCAGTCGATGCCCAGCGTCTTCGGGTTGTTCAGGGTGGCCGATGCAACGGGGAAGAGACGGCTGAAGTCGTTGGAATGCTGAGCGTAGATCTCCGCATCCAGGGAGATGGAAAGCCGGTCGTTGACCTTGAAGAGGAAGGAAGGGGCGATCAGCCATCTTTTTGTAAAGCCCGCGTCCTGGAAGCTGCCTTCATCGTCATAAGCGATATTGGTACGCATATACAACCCCTTTTCCTTGTTCAACGGGGTGTTCACATCAGCGGTGAAACGGCCCAGGCCAAAACCGCCGACCGTATAGCCGACTTCGCCGCGAAAGGTTTCGAAAGGCTTTTTCGTAACGCGGTTCAGCAGCCCGCCATAAGAAGTATAGGTGTTTCCGAAAAGGGTGGCGGAGGGCCCCTTCAATACTTCGATACGTTCCAGGTTGGCGACTTCGACGCTGTTGTTCTTGTAATCCTGCAGGCCATTACGCAGATAGCTGGAAGTAATAAATCCCCGCAGGAAAAACGTATTGGACCCGTTGACCAGGGCCTGGCTGGAGCCTGCTACGTCCTTCATCACGTCGTTGTAGCTGACGATAAACTGGTCCTGGAGCAATTCTTTTGGAATGACGTTGTAAACCTGTGGGTTTTCCAGGTTCTTCAGCGGCATCCTGGCAGGGGTATTGGTTTCTTTTCTGGCGAATTTGTTGTAACCGGCTACAACGGTGACGTCCTGGAGGGACTTGGCGTCTTCGTTGAGGGAAATATCAGCTGTTACTGTTTCTCCGGCGGAGACGGTGACGGTCTTCGTTTCCGGTTTTTTGCCGGTATGCGTGATCACCAGCGTATAAATTCCGGCCTTTATACCGGTGAGTTGATAGAAGCCATTGTCATCGGTAGAAACGACTTTGCCCGTTGCTTTGATCTCGACGTTGACCGCGGGTGCGGGCTTGCCGTCAGAAGTTTTTACGGTTCCCTGGATGATCCCGGTTCGGGGTTGCGCATAACTCCACTGAAATACGAATAGAAGCAGGAAGGCTGAAAGACCCTTGCCCGCCATCATCAATTTGCTCATAATGCCTGTTTTAATTGGCGGCAAAATTGGGCAAATGAAGGTTGACTGCGATTACGCATCAGGGAAATCGGCTATCGAAATACGGAATTTCTACAGAATTTCTCCAAAATCTGAGCGGCGCTCTCTACGGGGGCTAACCGCCGCAGGCAACATTTTGGTATGGTTTTGAGTATATTCCGTATATGACTTCACCTGCTTTTATAAGGTCAAGACGGAGTCTTGACAGCGAGAAACAACGTGCCATTGAATATTTTTACCGGCCTTCTTCGGGTGTCTGGCTTTTTCTGGCCACATTTTTACCCATTACGTTTGGTCTTTCGATCGGAGCGGCTTTCTTCGATATCTGGTGGGGATTGGGCTGCGGAGTGTTGATTGCTGTTATATGGGCGGCGTTGAAGACGGCTTCCATCCGGAAAAAGATCCGACAGGCGGTATACGTCTATGCATACGGGGAAGAGAGGGAGCTGGTTTGTACTGGTATCAGCAGCAACTACGGGTTGAAGGTCAACGGGAGGCCACAGCAGGTGATCTCGCTCCTGGTAGATGGAGCACCTACGGAGATCAGGACCTTTGACGCCAAATGCATACAGGTATATAGCATACCAAGGCAAACGGCTTTTATCGACTCCGAGTACAAAAATGTCATCGTGCCATCGGGGCTTTTCTTGTTATCCATTCCGGAAAAGCGAAGGAGTGTAGGGAAGACGGTGAGGAGGACGTTGGTGTTTCTGTTGCCGTTGGGTTTCGTTTTCGGGTTGACTTATTTTATCAGCAGCGAGATGAATGCCAATAGTCATACCTCGGTGCAGCCGGATGCGGTCGTCTACCGGCAAGGTGGAAAATTGATCCTGGCTTCCGTTATGACCCATTTCCAAGCCAGCCAGATAAAGAATGGAACCGTCTATGGCAGCGACAGCTACTATGCTGCGGGTTTTGATCTGTCTTCCGGAAAGCGGATATGGAAGACCAGGCTGAATATAAAAGATCCGCGCGGACAAAGCTTTGGCGGCGGCCGATTGCTGGGGCAGTCGGACAAGTATTTGTTCTTCCTGCGAAATGTCTTATATGTTGTAGAAAAGGCAACGGGAAAGGTTGTCATGACGGGTAATGATTTCCCCGGGTTGAAGGGACGTTTGCTGGATGACGCGCTGGCGGACTACGAGAGCGACGCTTCTTTTGTTTACAGCGATTCTTTGCAGGCGGTGGTGATCAAGGGCGCCGATGGATTATTCTATACGATTGACGGGGTAACGCTAAAGACCGGGACGATTGTCATCAGCAATCCGGACGAATACTTTAAGAATCCGTTCCGGTATGGGAATAACTACGAGGATCAGCTAACGGCCATGTACGATGACGGACGTCATTGTCTGGCGGTACTGGATCCCCAGGACACCTTGCTGCTGGCGCATGACGGAAATCATTTCAGGGATCGGGATCGGAAGGAGTCTGTCAGAAGATCCCTTTACAGCGCGCCTTCTACCAATAACGATGCCGGGTGGACAACCCTGAACAGCGGCATTTTTCTGTATGGGGGTTTTCTGACGGATGCCGGCAAGCGGAGTAGTGTGCCCGATGATTCCCTTTCAAAATATGAGGCATACGAGGCGCTGCGGGCGCGCTATAACCCGGTCAATGCGCCGTTGCGCACGCGGGCGGGTGGCTTTGTGCTGCTTTCAAAGGCGACGATTGAGACGGATGCGCTGCTGGAATTAACGGGGTTGTCTGCTGAAGGACATACGATCTGGCATTATTCGACAAATTATTCCTCGATCCCATTGATGTATCATGATGAAGAGGCCAATGTTTTATATATTGCCGGGAATAGCCTGGGAGAGAATGGCGATCATCTGAATCAGATGACCGCCATCGATCTGGCGACGGGCGCCGTCCGACAGTATTCCCTGAAATAGCCGTTCGCCGCAGGCCAGCTGCTACTCTTTGGCTGGCGCATGCCAGCTGGAATGGCGGGCTTGCCAAAAGGGTCCGTCCCGCATTCCATCTCCCTCATTTGCATTACGAAAGGGATACCGTTGATGCTGGCGGGAGAGAGTTTTACCCAGTTCAGGAGCCGGCAGCGAAAATGTATTGTGTAAGGAGGAAGGTCCGGTTGCAACCCGGACCTTTTACCATTTGCTGAGGATATGTTCTTTCAATATGATCGAGCGGTAGACCATGCTGCTAAGGATAAGCGCCAGCGTCAGTATGCCGAACAGAAGAATAAAGCCGGTCATTTCTTTGAATGATGCAAGCGTCGCCTGTTCGGCAATCGTACGGACATAAGCTGCAGGAGCCTGATTTAACACATAATCACCCGAAGCGGTAAGACCTGCCAGCCGGTCGATATGTTTTACCGTTCCGGAATAGACAAAGTAAGAATAGATCCCGGTAAAGATACCGCCGCTGAGAAAAGATCGGGTGATGATCATAAAGCCGGCTGCCGTCAGGATATCCGGTAGCTGGAAACTTGCCACCGTATACAGACCGATACAGATATACAGCAGGATGATGGCAAAGCCTTTGAAAAGCGAGGGCAGCCAGAAATCGTCCAGCCCCAGGCCTAATGCCAGTCTTTGGTAGAGCAGGAAATAGTAAAGTACAAAGGAGAGAAAACCGACGAATAGCAAAACATCCGGGTCTCTTTTAAAGTAGTACCATATATAGGCAAAGACGGCGCCGATGGCCATGGCGGGGATCATATAGAGATTCAGCTCGGTGTTTCGGATCGCTTCGAAATGCAGAATACCGCCGGTAAACGAGGACTGGATCGTGGAGGGAAGAAAGACACCCAATACCAGAAAGAAGAACTGCCCTTTATGAAACCAGGGCGACTTCATGATCCTGAATGGTACAAAGGGTCTCTTGACGCGTATTTCCCTCCTGATAAACCCCAGCAGCGTAACGGGTAAAACCACAAACGCTGCCTTTATCCTATCCGATTCAAACCAGTCTTCTACCTTTCCATAGACGACAATATAGTTGATCAGTAACAGCGTGCTCAACAACAGCAGGACACCAAGCCAATCCATCTGGTAGAGCGGATAGATGCGCCGGATGGGGTGGTTCTCTGCGAAGAGGAGAGACAGAAGGATACAGAGCCCGATCAGCATCAATACCGCGACATAGGCATAGCGCCAGTTGTAGAGGTAAGAGAGCCATGTGGTGGCCCAGGTGACCAGATATGTCCCGGGCAGCGCTACGATGTAGAGGAACGGGTAGATCCGGCTGCGGTCCAGCTTCTTGCTGAAGATATACAACCAGATGATATAGACTTCAAAGAAGGCTGCCATCTTGCAGAAACCGAGGATAAGACAGGCAGCCACAGTGACGCCGGGATTGCTGGTTATCATACAGACGACATTCATCGCCAGCATCATGATAAGTCCGTACAGCAGCAGCGTCTTGTTGGAGAAGCGTCGTTTGAGCCGGAATTCGATCAGCAGTCCCAGTCCCATGCCGATATAGATGGCGTTATACGCTTCCGTAAACGGCTCCGGGTATACTCCCAGTCCGCTGTACATATCGGTGGTATTCCCCAGGTAGACACCGTTGCAGGTCAGCAGCGTAAAGAATAAAATGAACAACACCGGCAGCTTGACCCAAACGGGTACCCATTTATAAAAGAGATCTTTTAGTTCCATGGTGGTTGGTTTGGCCTATTGTTTTTCCTCGGCGCGGACCTCGACATTCATCCCGGCGATTAAACGGTCGAGATCGGAAGAGCTTATACCTGAAAAGGTTATGCGGACGGGTATACGCTGTCTCACCTTGACAAAATTTCCGGTTGCATTGTCCACCGGTATGGCTGAATAGCGGGAGCCCGTCGCTTCGGAAATGGCTTCGATCCTGCCTACGAACTTTTTGTCTTCTATACCATCGATCGTCAGCTCCATTTTTTCTCCGACGTGCAGATGGGTGACCTGGGTCTCTTTGTAATTGGCAACCACCCATTTGTTATCCCCGCGGACAAAGGATAGCAGCGTCTGGCCGGCGGTAACCGCCTGACCTTCCTGTATGGTGCGTCTTCCCGTAACCCCGTCATAAGGCGCAGTAATGATCGTATAAGAGAGGTTGAGATTGGCGAGGTCGAGAGCCGCCTGGGCGCGTTTCATTTCGGCTTCGTTGACAGGCACCCTGTTGCTGGTTTCTATTGTCGACAGCCGGGTCGTCGCTCTTTGGCGGAGCAGCGCGTTTCGCTGTTCCTGCAAGGCCGTGTATTGGGCTTTTACTCCATCAAATTCCTGTTGCGTCGCGGCGTCGGCTTTCAGCAGGTTTTCGTACCGGTGATAATTTTGTTCGACATTCCAGATCTGGGCTTCCAGTGCGCGGATATTCGCATCGGTGATCTGGACATTGCTGTTGACCGTATTGACGGCGGATGAAGTGACGCCGCGGCTGGCACGGGCCGAAAGGAAGGCTGCTTCGGCCTGCTCCTCGGCGATCCTGTATTCCCGGTCATCGATGATCACCAGTGTATCGCCTTTCTTTACGCGCTGATGGTCATTGAACCGAACCTCCTTTACATAGCCTGTTATACGGGTGTTGACAGGAGTGATGTATTGTTCGACCTGGGCGTCATTGGTATAAAGATCGTGGTCAAGGCGATAGTAGATAAAGATTCCCCAGCCCAGCGCAATCAGGATAAAGATGCACAGGAGCCCGGTTATAACCCAGTTGATGACCTTGTGTGTAGGTGATATCTTGTCAGACATGTAATAAGTTTTAGTGATCAGAGGATCCCAATGGCTTTTTGAAGCCGGCAATAGCTGTAGATGCGCTCTATTTCGGCGTTGGTTACTTTTAGTTCGGCTTCGATCTTGATATTAGTAGCATCGATCAGATCTGTCAGCAAGGCCAGCTTGTTAAAATACCGCTGCTCTACGATCCGGTAGTTTTCTTCCGCCGAATGCAGGTCGTGCCGGGCGGTCTGTAATTGATCGACGCTTTGGTTATACAGCACAAAATTGTTTCGTACGCCTACTTCAACGTTTTGCCGGACCAGGGAGTCTCTCTTTCCGGTCAGCTCGACGTAGATAGAACCCGATTTGATCTTTCGCGGTGACTGATAGAGCGATCCAATGTTGTAATGAAGGCTTGCGCCGGCTACCCAGTAGTTATAATAAATATCCGCTGCCGGGATAGAAGTCAGGTAGGGGCGCGAAAAATTATTGGAGGCAAACAGACTAAGGGTAGGAGAGCGCTGGCTTTTTATAATACGCAGATTTGTCTCCGCTATCTGCTTTTCCCGAAGACTGATGTTGATCTCATGATTTTCGTGATCAGCCTGGTTGAGCAGGTCTTCGACAGAAGCAACGGGCGTTTCGCTGGTGATCAGTGTGGTATCGGGAATGATGCGGGCCTTGTCGGAAAGACCAAGGACGACGTTGAGCTGGTTATTCAGTTCGACGATGCTTCTTGCGATATTACGGGTATTTAGCTCGTAATCAGAGATCGTAAGCTCTGTACGCAATACGTCGTTTTGCGTGACGATGCCTTGCCGGCGCAGCTCCAGGATATTCTTTAGCCGCTGCCGCGCCAGGTTGGTATTGTTGATGAATACCTTCCGTTGGTTGAGCAGCCGGAAGATATCGAGATAGCCGGCAGCCACCAGGAATTTGATATCTACCTGATCCTTTTCGAGGTTCAGATAAGCGATCTGTTCTTCCAGGCCGGCTTTTTTTATCGTATTGTTTATCCTGCCGCCGCTGAAGATCGTCTCGGAGGCATCCACTGTAAACTGGGTCAGATGATGCGGCAGATGCGTGACGGAATGATGATCAAAATTGGGGGTATAATTATTAGAGTTGCTGAGATAGCCGTAGTTAAGATTAGTAGACAGTTCGGGCAGCCTGTCGAGTTTTTCGACGGCCGTCTGTTGTCTTGCCAGATCGATGGCGACATGTCTTGTCTGCAGCTGCACGCTGTTTTGCAATGCGAGCTGAAAGGCCGCTGACATAGTAAGCGGCGTGTTCCCAAGACTGTCCTGACCACGGGCCACAGAAATGAAGGACAGGAAAATACTGATCAGTGAAAGGAAATGTTTTGGTTTAAACAAGTAGGTATACATAAGTTGAACGATTCCAATGTAAAGCTAATCGCAAGACCAGCCTTGATCAATGTATATATCCTACCCTCTATGGTAGATATCCACGCTCACCGTGGATTGATTGAATTTCGCAAATAATGGATTGATTGCGGCAAACAGGATAGCTCTTATCGCTGTATCTTTGTATTGTAAATAAATTTAATATGGAAAAGAAAAATAAGATCGCCCTTGTTACCGGCGGAAGCCGCGGAATAGGGAAGGACACGGCCCTGCGTTTGGCGGGCAAAGGTTTGGACGTCATTATTACTTATAATGCCAAGGCCGACGACGCCAACGAGGTTGTAGCGCAAATTGAGAAGGCCGGTCAGAAAGCTGCCGCTTTGCAGCTCAGCATCGGGGAAATAAAGGGGTTGGACGATTTTACGGCTCGTTTGCAGGAGATCCTGCAGCACAAGTTCAATACCGACCGGTTCGATTTCCTGGTCAACAACGCCGGCTCCGGAGCTTATGGCATGATCAGCGCTGCTACGGAAGAGTTCTTTGATCACACGTTGAATGTCCATTTCAAGGGCGTCTACTTTCTGACGCAGAAGCTGATCCCGGTGTTAAACGACGGCGGCGGTATCGTTAATGTCGCTACGGCTTTGACACGGCTTACCTCTCCGAACTCATCTGTTTATGCGTGTATGAAAAGCGCTGTCGAAACCTTTACCCGGTATGTAGCCAAAGAGTATGGCGCAAGGGGTATCAGGGCCAATACCGTTGCTCCCGGACCGGTCATGACGGACTTTGGGGACGCGCATATCCGCAGCAATCCCGAATTGCAGAAGATGCTTAGCAGCGTTACCGCCCTTGGTCGGGTAGGAGTAGCCGAAGATCTAGGCGGGGTGATCTCTTTCCTGTGTACGGAGGATGCCCGTTGGGTAAATGGTCAGCGGATCGAGGTTTCGGGCGGCATTCAGCTGTAAACACCAAAATCAGTATCTTTGATTCATACCAATTGTCATGTCTACGCTTTCTTCACTCGAGGATTTCTACCAGCGCAATGCCGCTTCCTTACCGGAAGGCATCGTGAAGGAGATCGGTCACTTCAATGTTTTTGAGGCCGAGAAACTCTTCGATAAAACAACGGGTCAGCGGATCATGCCTTATAGCCGCAGGGCTTACTACAAGATCAGCTGGCTGAGGGGAAAGAGCAGGGCTGAGTATGCCGATAAGGTGATCGACGTGAAAGCCAATGCCCTGCTATTTGCCACGCCAAAGATCCCTTATCATTGGGTGCCGGAGGATGGCAATCAAAGCGGAATGTTTTGCATCTTTACGCCTGAATTCCTTTCTGCGAGGAATTCGGGCGTTATATTGGACGAACTGCCCATCTTTCAGCCCGGCCAGGTGCCGGTCTTCCAGCTATCTGCGCAGGAAGTAGAAGAAGTGGCGGCGCTTTTCCGGAAAATGCAGACCGAACTGGCAGGGGATTACAAGTTCAAATACGACCTGCTGCGAAACCTGCTGCAGGAGTTGATTCATTACGGTCAGAAGCTGCAGCCGCTGTCATCGCTCAGCACCACGCAGAATGCGTCACAGCGGATCTCGTCGTTGTTTATCGAATTACTCGAACGGCAGTTTCCCCTGGACTCGCCAAGGCAAAAACTAGGTCTGCGAACGGCAAAAGACTATGCCGATCGGCTGGCCGTCCACGTTAATCATTTGAATAAAGTGCTGAAAGAGGTTACGGGCAGCACGACTACAGAGCTGATCAGCGGCAGGGTTGCCCAGGAGGCAAAGATCATGCTCAAACAAACCGATTGGAGTGTGGGGGATATTGGATATTCCCTTGGCTTTGAAGACGCCGCACATTTTTCCCACTTTTTTAAGAAACAGACGGCGATGAAGCCGCTGGAATTTCGCTCTTAAGGGGATAGAAGAAGCCCTCAGCATAGCTGAGGGCTTCTTGACTAGTTAGTATTCTTCAGCGAGGCCATGTCGATCACGAACCGGTAGCGGACGTCGCCTTTGAGCAGGCGTTCGTATGCTTCATTGATCTGATCAATCTTAATCAGCTCGATGTCGGATGTGATATTGTGCTCTGCGCAGAAGTCCAGCATTTCCTGTGTCTCTTTTATACTGCCGATAGGCGAGCCGGCAAAGCTTTTGCGGCCCATGATCACGCTGAACGCATGGACGGGCAGCGGGAATTCGGGTGCGCCGACAAGAGCCAGGGCCCCCTGAACCTTCAGCAGACGCAGGTAGGCGTTGATATCATGTTCCGCAGAGACTGCGTCGATGATCAGGTGGAGCTTGCCTGTGAATTTTTTCATTTGCTCCGGGTCCTTCGACAGGACGACCTCATCGGCGCCCAGACGTTTCGCGTCTGCGAATTTTGATTCCGAAGTCGTAAAGACGACGACGTGTGCGCCCATAGCCTTTGCCAGCTTGATAGCCATGTGGCCAAGTCCGCCGATACCGACTACGCCTACATTCTTGCCGGGTCCGGCATTCCAGTGCCGCAGCGGCGAATAGGTGGTAATGCCCGCGCAGAGCAGCGGAGCCGTAGCGGCCAGGTCGAGGTTTCCAGGAACGCGCAGTACGTAGTTCTCGTCGACGACGACGCTTTCCGAATATCCGCCATAGGTTTGGGCGGGGGGCAGGTGTTTGTCCGGATCATTATAGGTGCCGGTAAAACCAGGTTCGCAGAACTGTTCCAGCCCTTCTTTACAATATTCACATTCACGGCAGGAATCGACGATACAACCTACGGCTGCCAGATCGCCTACCTTGAATTTGGTGACATGGCTGCCTACGCGGCTGATCCTTCCTACGATCTCATGGCCGGGGACCACTGGGTAGACTGCATTGTGCCATTCGTTCCTGGCGGTGTGGAGGTCGGAATGACATACGCCGCAAAACAGGATATCGATCTCTACGTCATGCGGTGTGGTGATCCTCCGGTTGATAGTTAATTGCCTGAGTGGGGCAGTGGCGCCTTCTGCGCCAAATGCTTTTACGCTTTTTACTTCCATAACAAATTGCTTTTTGAATGTTTATTTGCTTTCGTATTGCTCGTCTGTTACCTGTTCCATCCAGTCTACGGGCGAACCGTTCTGTTTTTCCTGTATGGCGATATGGCTCATTGCTGTCGTGGCGGTGGCGCCATGCCAGTGTCTTTCTCCCGGTGAAAACCAGACAATATCACCGGGAAGGATGGTCTGTCTTTCTTCCCCTTCCTTTTGAGCCCAGCCGCATCCTGCCGTCACGATCAGCGTCTGGCCTAAAGGATGGGTATGCCAGGCTGTGCGGGCGCCAGGTTCAAACGTGACCAGCGCCATCGCGACCCTTGCCGGATCGGGCGGACTGATCAGCGGATCGATCCTTACAGTGCCGGTAAAATAGTCGGAAGGCCCTTTCCCCGAAGGTTGGGAGCCGCTGCGTATGATCTGCATGACTTTCGCGGTTTTGGTGTTGCGACAGCAAAGTTATCGGAAGGAATGGACTGGCTGTTAACGATTGTCAAACAAAAAATTAATAAATTCAAACCAAACCAGAAAGTTTGTCGATAGGGATGAGGAAGGCCGCCGGGTCTTGCTGACAAAGGGTATTTACCCGTGCTGCGGAGATCAGCACGGTTGAGGAGTGGGTAAAATAAGTTTTTGTTATAAAAAAGCCCCCAAAATATGTCTGACATTTTGGGGGTACTTCGCGTAGCCAGGACCTTTTTCTTATGCATTAAAGTAGTAGTCGTGGTCGAGATCTTCCAGCAATCCGGGCTGGGTGGGGTTCCATCCCAGCCTTTCCCGCGTCAGCTTACTTGACGTGGGGTTGTCCAGCGAAAGGAAGCCCGCCAGAAAACCGAAGAAGGCAGCTGCTTCCTCTTTTGATTTGGAGACGACCGGAATGCCAAGCCTGCGGCCAATGACAGCGGCAATGTCTTTGATGGCAATGCCTTCTTCTGCTGCCCCGTGGTATTTTGCGCCCTTTTCACCTTTCTCCAGGGCCAGCACAAAGAGTCTGGCTGCATCCAGACGATGTATGGCAGGCCAGCGGTTGAGCCCTTCGCCGATATAGGCAGCTTCTCCTTTCTGACGGGCCAGATCGATTACCATTGGGATAAAACCTTTTTCTCCCTCGCCATGAACGGTCGGCGCGAGTCGTATAGTCGATACGCGTATTCCTTTTTCTGCAAGGATGGCGGCGCCTTCGTCTGAAGCGACACGGGGAAGCACATTCGAACCTGCGGGCGGATCGGTGTCTTCGGTGGCCAGCACACCTGGTGTCATCAAGGCTGTTCCGGAGGTGATCACCAGCGGACGGTCTGAACCTGCCAGCACTTCGCCCATCGCCAGGATAGCCTGTTTGTCGGCAGCACAGCTGGCCAGATAATTGGCGGCAAAATCGTCGTGGTTAAACGCGGTATGGATGATCCCATCCGCCTGGGCAGCGCCGCTGCGAAGAAGCTCGAGGTCTTCCACCTTACCGGGGAGTACTTCAGCGCCCAGCGCAGCCACTTTCTTTGCGGAAGCATCGCTACGGGCAAGCCCCAATACCTGATGTCCTGAGCTGATCAATTCTTTTACCACGGCCGAGCCGATAAAGCCTGAAGCGCCTGTAACAAAAACTCGCATAGATTTCTGTTTTGAATTAAAAATAATGGATTGTCGACTGCAAAATTGAGACCCGGCAGGTTGGGAAAAAAGGTCATTTGACACAAAAATGGCAGTTTATGGCGTTCCTACAGCTCTTTAGAACTAACTTTGAGAAATTCGAAACCTAATTCGGGTATATGTTTGAGCATTTTGAGCGGTATGCAGCGGCGCTTGTCGACCTGACGGATCAGGAGCTTCAATCCATACGGTCTATGGTAACCATGAGGACTATTCCCAAACGCGGGCTGCTATTAAAGGAAGGGGAGATCTGCCGTTGCAAGTTCTTTGTTGCAAAAGGGCTGCTGAGAACATACCGGCTTGCCCCCGACGGCTCGGAATACGTGATGCGTTTTGCCTCCGAAAATACATGGATCAACGACCCGGAGAGCTATTTTAGCCAGACACCCTCCATCTATACTATCGAAGCGTTGGAACCTACCGAAGTGATCGGCTGGACAAAGGAGGGCTTTGAACAGCAACACCAGGAGATACCCGGTATAAGAAAGCTGGCCAGCCTGATCCTTGTCCATACCCTTAATGAAGGGCAAAACCGCATTCTCTCCAATATCAGCAGTACGCCGGAAGAAAAGTACCGGGAATTTGTCAAGACTTATCCCGACATTTTCCAACGGGTACCCTTGCATATGGTCGCTTCTTATCTTGGGATCTCCAGGGAAACGCTGAGCCGGGTAAGGCAGGCCTTAGTAAAGCAGCGCGTTGTCTGACGGCGGAGGCGGCCTGTATCGAAACCGAACGTTTTCAGCCGCTGCCGCGTCATCTCCCTGATAGGAGAGTATGATTCGCGAGGTGAATAGAGATCACTTGACGGATAAAAAACTATCAAGATTTTGATATCAAACGGCTTAAGTTTGACTTCAAATTGCTTGACATGCGAAAGTTGATACGCCATCTAACTGTATTTCTGCTATTTCTGACGACGCTGACCCACGTCGTCCATGCCCAGACAAAAACCGTGACCGGGGTCGTCAAAGACGAGAAAGGCAACCCGCTTGCGGGCGCCACCATTACGGTAAAAAACGAAAAAGCTTCTTCCACCAGCGACGCCAGCGGCAATTTTTCTATCCACGTCCCCGCGTCGGCCAAAACCCTTGTCATCACTTATGTCGGAATGCAGGAGGCAAGCCTTGCGATCCCTGCCTCCGGAAGTCTGTCGGTCGTGCTGAAAGCCGGCGGCGAAAATCTTGGCGATGTGGTAGTCGTTGCCTATGGCACCGCCCGGCGAGGGAACCTCACCGGTTCCGTAGAAACCCTATCGGGAAGCGACCTGTTAAAAGGGAATCCTACCAATATCGTATCAGGGATGCAGGGTAAGATCTCCGGTGCGGTGATCAGCCAGAGTGATGGAGCGCCGGGCGCAGGACTGAACATCACCATCCGCGGCTCCAACTCCTTTCTCGGAACACAGCCGCTCTATGTTATAGACGGCATACCCTACATCATCGGTAACGGGGACGCTACACCAGCCTCCGCCACGGGAAGCGAACAGTCCACGGTCAATGCGCTTTCGTTTCTGAACCCCAACGACATCGAATCGATCACGATCCTCAAAGACGCTTCCGCAACAGCGATCTACGGATCGAGAGGCGCTAATGGAGTAGTCATCATCACCACAAAGAAAGGCAAGCTGGGCGCGGATAAAGTAGAGGTAAACGCCAACCTGGGTATCAGCAGAGTGATCCGTGAAATAAAGATGCTCGACGCATTTGGATATGCGACGATGCAAAACGAGGCGTATACCAACGCCAACTATTTTGAACCGGGCCCTACGCCAAGGACGGTCCCTTTTCCCGGAGAATTGCAAGAGTCTCCCACCAATCCGGATTCTACGGTATACTTTCCCGGACCAAAGGATTTTATCGGGCATAGCACCGACTGGCAAAAAGAGATCTTTCAGACGGGGATCACCAATAACTATTCCGTGAATTTTTCCGGGGCTAACGATGCCGGCAGCTATCTGATCTCGGGTAGTTATCTCGGTCAGACCGGCGTGATCGACAAATCCAAATTCGAACAGTTCGGCATCCGTGCGAATCTGACCCGCAATGTTAAAAAATGGCTGACGGTCGGCTCCAATACAAGTTTCAACCGCAGCACCAACCAGCTGGTCAAAACCAACAACGAAGACCTCAGCGGCGGGGTAGGCGTAGTCAAGGCTGCGCTGGCCTTTGCGCCCACTGCGCCGTTGTACGATTCAGGAACCAGTAACTTTACCGCGGCAACGCAGGTCTCCAATCCCTATGTCTACGCACGTGTCGTAAAAAACCAGATCCTGGTCTCCAATATCTTCTCCGCCAATTACCTGGAAGCAAAGATCATCGACGGATTGACCTTCCGGCAGAACATCGGGATCAGTTATTATAATAACCAGCGAGAACAGTATTATCCCCGGTCGACCTTCGAAGGGCTTTCGTATCTGGGACTGGCCTATGAAGCGCAGGGATGGTATAATTCCATCACTTCTGAAAGTCTGCTCAATTATCTGCGAACGATAAAAGGCCATTCGCTGACCTTTACCGCGGGATTTACCTATGAAGACGATCAAAGCAGGACAAAGAACCAGCAGGCCAGCAATTTTGTAAATGACCAGCTGCAGGACAATAATATGAGCGGCGGTCAGAATATACCGATCATCAGCTCCAACCGCAGCAAGTCCGACCTGGTATCTTTCATCGGCCGTATCAATGATAACTGGAAGGACCGCTATCTGCTGCAGCTGTCCTTTCGCGATGATGGAACCAGCAAGTTCGCTCCCCGGAACCGCTGGTCGCAATTCCCTGCTGCCGCTTTTGCCTGGCATTTGTCCAATGAACCTTTTATGGACGGGCTGCTGAATACGCTCAATGACGCCAAGATCAGGGTCAGCTATGGCCGGACCGGCAACCAGGGGATCAGCCCTTATGCCACCTTGTCGAAGCTGATCCCTTATCCCTATACGTTTAACGGGTCGCTTGCCAACGGCTATGCTGATGACTTTTATGCAGGCCCGGGCAATGCCAACCTGAAATGGGAAACGACGGATCAATACGACGCCGGTATCGATCTTGGCTTTTTGAAGAACCGCGTTGCCTTCCATGCCGATATCTATTACAAACGCACCCACGACCTGCTTCAGAACATCACTATCCCGCCTTCTACGGGCTTTGGCACCCAGCTGGTCAACAGGGGAGAGGTCGCCAACAAGGGGCTTGAGCTGAGCGTTGCTGCGATACCCATAACCAACAAAGACTTCAACTGGAATCTTTCCGCCAATATTTCGTTCAACCGCAACAAGATCATCAGCCTGGGCGGCGGCGTACAGGAACAGTTCGCCACGCGTATCAATACCAACGGCGACCAACCCTTTATCCAGAAGGTCGGCAAGCCCATCGGCGCGCTGTATGGCTATGTAGAACAGGATATCTATAAGAATGAGGCGGAGGTAAGGAGCGATCCCGTTATGGCTGGCCAGCCCGATGCCATTATCGCGCGGACCGTTGGTGAGATCCGGTACAAAGACCTCGACCACGATGGCGCCATCACCTCCAAGGACCAGCAGCTGATCGGGAATGTAAACCCCAGTTTTACATACGGGTTCACCAACAGCTTTACTTATAAGAACTTCGACCTCAATTTCCTGATCCAGGGGGTATACGGAAACGATATCATCAACATGAACACCTATTACCTTTCGAATATCGGCGGATTCAACAATGTCACCCAGAAAATGTGGAACGACCGGTGGACCTTTACCAACTGGGAACATGCCAAAGGACCCAAGGCAGAAGAGCAATACTGGCGGCAGTTCAAATTTACCCGGAGATTTATCGAAGACGGAAGCTATCTGCGGCTTCGGAATATCACGCTTGGATACAATATCAAAACCGCGTCGAAATATGTGCAATCCCTGCGGGTGTTCGCAACCGTCAACAACCTGTTCACGATCACCAGATACAGCGGCTTTGATCCGGATATCAACGGGTATGGCGATGATCCTTCGCGCCGTGGTGTGGACATGGGCGGCTATCCCAGCGCCAAAGTATATAACATTGGCGTACAGTGCATCTTATAGGTCTAACCCTCAAATTTAAAAAATGAAAAAGTTTATCTCCATAATATTACCAGGTCTTCTGTTTGTATCGGCAGGCTGCAACAAAGTGCTGAAGGAGACTTCCTATAGTTTTTTGTCGACCGAAAATTTTTACAAGACCGCCAGTGATGCGACTGCGGCCGTCAACGGTATCTACAATACCTTCTGGACCTGGGGGCTGATGAAACAACCCTACTGGCTGACAGATCTGGACTGCGACCATGCTATGGGGGCCGACTGGTTCCTGGGCAATATTGGTGCGGGCAACCCTGCCGCGTTCTCGAATATCAATGATATCTGGACCGACCACTACCTGATCATCAGCCGCGCCAACAGCGTGCTGGAAAATATTGTAAAGACGGATATGGATCCCGATCTCAAAAACCGGCTGATCGGGGAAGCGACCTTTCTGCGGGGCTGGGCTTATTTTGACCTGGTTCGTATCTACGGCTCCGTCCCGGTTCATCTGAGGACCGTCGCATCCGGCGACAGCCCCAATATGCCGAAGTCTACGGTGGCCCAGGTCTTTAACGTGGTGATCAACGACTTCAAAACGGCAGAAGGTTTATTATACAATGCCAACGACACGCGCAGCGGCGAAAAGGGCCGGATCACCAAACAGGTTGCCTCCGCCTTTCTGGCAAAGGCTTATCTGACAATGGCATCGGGTTCCCTGAAAGGGGCTTCGCTGACGGTTAGGGGGGGCCAGGATAATGCCATGTATTCCTATACAAAAGATGTCGTGGCCGGATATGAAGGGTTTGACAGCCATGCCTATTTCGATAGCGCAAGGATGAAGAGCCTGGAGATCCTGAAAAGCGGTCAATTCTCGCTTTTCACCAATTTTATGGATATGTGGTCGATACAGGGACGCAACCAGACCGAACATATGTGGGAGATACAGGCCCAGACCAGTGACGCCAACCTGGAGACGAACCTATATTATTATTTTAACGCTGCGCCCGCCAACCGCGCATTTGTCGCCGCCTGCTGGATGACGGACAACCACTACAATGAATACGAACACAACGACGATCGCATTCTAAAAGGGGTCGCGCATCAGTACATCGTCGACTACGGTCAGCCGCAGTATACCAATTACATCCTTTACCCGCAGGCCGATACGGCCTTATACAAGACGGATGCGGCAGGCAATACCTATATGTGGAATGGCACCTATTATGACCGCGCCTACTCCAATAAGTACAGCTATGTCAATGATCCCGGAACACAGGTCTCGGATAATTTCATACCCATGCTCCGGTATGCGGAAGTCATGCTGATGTATGCAGAGGCGGAGAACGAGGTCAACGGACCAGATGGAGACGCCTACAAGTACATTGACTCTGTCAGACTCCGCAGTCATGCCAGCGCTTCGACGCCAGGAATGTCGCAGCAGCAGTTCCGCTCCTTTGTATTTGCGGAGCGCGGAAGAGAGTTTGTCTTTGAAAGCCAGCGCCGGTATGACCTCCTGCGCTGGGGCGTCTATCTGCAGGTAATGAATCAGCTGGGCGTGATCATCCAGGGCAATGACCGTTTGACAAAGGTCAGGGCGTCGCGTAATCTCCTGTTCCCTATTTCTACCGACGAGGTCAATACCAATTCGGCTTTGGGCGGCAACAATCCCGGCTGGTAGGGCTTTTATCATCAATTAAAATCAAGAGCATGAAAAAATATATTCTCCTGTTTTTCCTGGGCTTTGTCGTCCTGTGGGCTGGTTCCTGTAAAAAGAGCGGAACCCCGGACTATGGCACGCCAACGATCACCCGCGTGGCCCAGCCGCTGAACACTACAAGCATCGACTCCGGCAGCTTTACGCAATGGGTGATTATTTACGGAACGCATCTTGCTTCTACGCAGTCGGTGTCCTTTAACGACCAGGTGGTCGCCAACTCAAACCATGGATTCTATGCCTCGGACTCTTCGGTGACAGTTCAGATCCCGCGCGCTATCCCTCAGAATGAGACGAATACCATTACGATTGTCACCAAGGGCGGGACCGTCACCTATAAATTTACCGTACTGATACCCGACCTGCAGCTGACAGACATGCTCAATGAATATACGGCGCCCGGCGACACCCTGAGATTGCTGGGACACAACTTCGATCTGTATGGCCTGGACACTTCAGCCACGACCGTTCTTTTTGCAGGCGGCGGCTCGGCCAACGTCGTAGCAGGGACTGCCGATACGCTGAAGGTGATCGTTCCTGCGGATGCTCAGCCCGGACCTGTGACAATAAAAGGCATAGCGCCGCTCAATATCTCGGTGACTTCGGTTGCCTGGTATTGGGATAATCGCAATTTTCTCTTCGACTTGTCTAATTTCACCGGTTGGAATGGCCCTGCTTATCTTTCTTCCGGGCCTGATCCCGCCCCGGTAAACGGTCCGTACTTTAAGGTCAACAAATCCTGGCAGGGCGGCTATGCCTGGGATCCTTTCTGTAGTGATAACGCCTCGATCCCGGCAGAACTGGTTAATGATCCATCGCAATATGTCCATTATGCGGTGAAGTTCGAGATGAACGTGCCGGTAGGCCCTCCCTCTATGCCCCTGCCCCTCTACTTCTGTTTTAACGGCGCTGTTTTTAAAGAGCTTTTCTTTGACGTCAGCGGCAACAATACTTATCCTTTTAATACAAGAGGAAAGTGGCAGACCTTTACGGCTCCGCTGACTTTGTTTGGCCCCCTCGACAACAACCAACTAACCAATGGCATTATCATGGAATTTATGCTGAAAGACGCTAATGCCAGCCAGAGCAATTTTTCGATCTGTAACTTCCGGATGGTCCGGATCAATTAAACAATCTGTTCGCTATGCAATGGAGGAAACGGTCTCTTATCCTTTTATTCGTACTTTTTTTAACTTTTATCGGGAGAAGCCAGGATGTTTTTTTTAACGTAAAAAAATATGGAGCGGCCGGAGATGGACATTCGCTGGATACAAAGGCTTTTAACAAGGCGATCGCCGCTTGTCTGAAAGCCGGCGGCGGAACAGTCTATGTTCCCTCCGGAACCTTTGTGATCGGATCGGTACAGCTCTTCAGCAATATCGATCTTCATCTCAGTTCCGGCGCAATATTGCTGGCATCGGACAATACGAACGACTATGGAATGCAGGCCGACTATGGTTTTGGCGGAAGCGGCGCAGGCGGAAAAAAGCTTGGACTGCTGTATGCCGTCAATGCGGAGAATGTATCCATCACCGGCACGGGGACGATCGACGGGCGTGCGGAAGCCTATATGTATTTCGATAGCGTACAGGTCAGCAGCGAAGAAGACAGCCGCTATACCCGGCAGGGCCGCGCCTATATGAACGCGCCGGAAGGCAAAAAGGACGCCCCCGTTATGTGGAAGGGCGCTTTTATAGACCGGCCGGGAACACAGCTGATCTTTCATGCCTGCCGTAAAGTGTTGATCAAAGACATCACCGTCCGGAACGCCAATGACTGGACAATGGATCTCAACAAATGCGACGATGCCAAAGTGCTGGGGATATCCATCCAGAATAATATGAGTGTCCCCAACAGCGACGGGATCGATATGTATGATTCAAAGAATGTCGTGGTAGCCGACTGTGACGTAAGGGTCGGCGACGACGCGATGGCCGTCATCAGTACCAGTAACCTGACGGTGACGAACTGCAATTTTTACTCCCGCTCCTGCGGCATCCGTGTCGGGTATAATGGATTCAACGACGACAATTCCGGCAACCTGCTGTTCGACAATATCCGGATCTATGGCAGCAATCGCGGGATAGGTATCTTTCAAAGACGCAAAGGCGATATGTCGAACATGCTTTTCTCCAATATGATCATCGACACGCGTCTTTATCCCGGTCAATGGTGGGGACATGGAGAACCCATCCATATCTCGGCTCTACCCGGGCTGGGAAGCAAGGAAGTAGGGACGATCAGTAATGTCCGCTTCTCCAATATCATCGCCCGGGGGGAAGAAGGGATCGTTTTGTACGGCTCTCAGGAAAGCATCCTGAAAGACATCCGCTTTGACAATCTGCAGTTGACGATAAAGGATGGGCCGATGACAAGGCTCTATGGCGGGAATTTCGATCTGCGCGCCACCAATGATCCTCGTACGGGGCTTTTCCAGCACGATATCCCCGCGATCTTTGCCCGTGACGTAGACGGGCTGCAGATAAAAGGCCTCGATCTGAGATGGGAGGGCCATCTGCCGGATTTCTTTACCAGCGCGATCAGCTGCGAACGCTTTCAGAACCTGCTGATCGAAGGCTTGAACGGTTCGGCGGCTCCCCATGCCGCGGACTCGACGGCGGTGATCGATCTGAGAGACGGCAAAGAGGCGGTGATACGGGATGGAGGGGCCAGCGGTTTGGCAGGCAGCGGAAAAGGCAA